>DASXQQ010000074.1:0-10147 GCA_036507085.1 Piscinibacter sp.
GCGCGGCCAGGTGCTGTGCAAGCCGGGCAGCATCAAGCCGCACACCCACTTCACCGCCGAGGTGTACGTGCTGAGCAAGGAAGAGGGCGGGCGTCACACCCCGTTCTTCAACAACTACCGTCCGCAGTTCTACTTCCGCACGACCGACGTGACCGGTGCGGTGGAGCTGCCCAAGGACAAGGAGATGGTCATGCCCGGCGACAACGTGAGCATCACCGTCAAGCTGATCGCCCCGATCGCGATGGAAGAGGGCCTGCGCTTCGCCATCCGCGAAGGCGGCCGTACCGTGGGTGCCGGCGTGGTGGCGAAGATCATCGAGTAAATGCGTGACGACCGGGCAGCGCTTCGCGGCGCCGCCCGGCCTTTGCCAACACCCGCGGTTTGAAGCCCGAACCGCACTGCTCTTTTAAGGAAACGTCATGCAAAAGCAAAAGATCCGCATTCGCCTGAAGGCGTTTGACTACAAGCTGATCGACCAGTCGGCGCTGGAAATCGTCGACACCGCCAAGCGCACGGGCGCGATCGTCAAGGGCCCGGTGCCGCTGCCGACGCGCATGCAGCGTTTCGACATCCTGCGCTCGCCGCACGTCAACAAGACCAGCCGCGACCAGTTCGAAATCCGCACCCACCAGCGCCTGATGGACATCGTCGACCCGACCGACAAGACGGTCGACGCGCTGATGAAGCTGGACTTGCCGGCCGGCGTCGACGTCGAGATCAAGCTGCAGTAACACGGCACTCTGTCGAGTGCAGCGGGTTGCGGGAAGCCCCGCATCTGCTACACTCGCAGGCTTTTCCGCAAGGCGCATTCGTGCGCCATTGCACACAGTCAGCCCGGCCAATCGATGTCGGGCGTTCGAAACAAAGGCTCCGCTCGGCGGGGCTGGAGAAAAACCATGAGTCTTAGCAATCGTCTCGGATTGCTGGGCCGCAAGGTGGGCATGATGCGCATCTTCACGGATGACGGCGACGCCGTTCCCGTGACCGTGCTCGACGTGTCCAACAACCGCGTGACCCAGGTCAAAACCGCAGAGACCGACGGCTACAGCGCCATCCAGGTGGCGTTCGGTTCGCGCAAAGCGTCGCGCGTGTCCAAGCCGGAAGCGGGCCACCTCGCGAAAGCGGGCGTCGAGGCCGGCGAAATCCTCAAGGAATTCCGTGTCGCGGCCGATGTGGCTGCCGGCTTCAAGCCCGGCGCCCAAGTGCCCGTGAGCACGTTTGCCGTGGGCCAACTGGTGGACGTGCAGGGCACCTCCATCGGCAAGGGCTTCACCGGCACCATCAAACGCCACAACTTCAGCTCGCAGCGCGCGTCGCACGGCAACAGCCGTTCGCACAACGTGCCGGGCTCGATCTCGATGGCGCAGGACCCGGGCCGCGTGTTCCCGGGCAAGAAGATGTCCGGCCAGCTCGGCAACGTGACCAAGACGACCCAGAACCTCGACATCGTTCGCATCGACGAAGCCCGCCAGCTGCTGCTGGTGCGCGGCGCGGTGCCGGGCTCGAAGAACGGCCATGTGGTCGTGAGCCCCGCCGTCAAGGTGAAGGTCAAGAAAGGAGCCCAGTAATGCAGCTCGAGCTCCTGAACGAACAGGGCCAGGCGACGTCGAAAGTCGACGCCCCCGACACCGTGTTCGCGCGTGACTACAACGAAGCGCTGGTGCACCAGGTCGTGGTTGCCTTCCAGGCCAATGCCCGCCAAGGCACCCGCGCCCAGCTCGACCGTGCGGAGGTCAAGCATTCGACCAAGAAGCCGTGGCGCCAGAAGGGCACCGGCCGCGCACGCGCGGGCATGACCTCGTCGCCGCTGTGGCGTGGAGGCGGTCGGATTTTCCCGAACAGCCCCGACGAAAACTTCACCCAGAAGGTCAACAAGAAGATGTACCGCGCGGGCATGGCTGCGATTTTTTCGCAGCTGGCCCGCGAAGGTCGCCTCGCGGTGGTCGATTCGATCAGCATCGATGCGCCCAAGACCAAGCTGCTGGCTGCCAAGTTCAAGGCCATGGGCCTGGACTCGGTGCTGGTGATCGCCGACCAGGTCGACGACAACCTGGCGCTCGCCTCGCGCAACCTCGCCAACGTGCTGGTGGTCGAGCCGCGTTATGCCGATCCGCTGTCACTCGTCTTCTACAAGAAGGTGCTGGTGACCAAGGCCGCGATCGAGCAACTCAAGGAGATGCTGGGATGAGCGCGCCGAAATTCAACGAGGGCCGCCTGGCCCAGGTGCTGGTGGCGCCCATCGTGTCCGAGAAGGCCACGATGATTGCCGAGAAGCAGAACCAGGTGCTGTTCAAGGTGCTGCGCGACGCGACCAAGCCTGAAATCAAGGCGGCCGTTGAACTGATGTTCAAGGTCGAGGTCGAGTCCGTGCAAACCGTGACCCAAAAGGGCAAGGTCAAGAAATTCGGCCGTTCCATCGGCCGCCGCGACCACGTCAAGAAGGCGTATGTGTCGTTGAAGGCGGGCCAGGAGCTCAACTTCTCCGGGGAGGCCGCGTAATGGCCGTCATCAAAGTCAAACCGACTTCGCCGGGCCGCCGTGCCGTGGTGAAGGTGGTGCATGCGCACCTGCACAAAGGCAAGCCCGAAGCGTCTCTGCTCGAGCCGCAATTCCAGCACGCCGGTCGCAACAACAACGGCCACATCACGATTCGCCACAAGGGCGGTGGTCACAAGCACCACTACCGCGTTGTCGATTTCGTGCGCAACAAGGACGGCATCCCGGCGAAGGTCGAGCGCATCGAGTACGACCCGAACCGCACGGCGCACATCGCGCTGGTCTGCTACGCCGACGGCGAGCGCCGCTACATCATCGCCCCGCGCGGTCTGGAAGTCGGCGCCACCATCCTGAGCGGCGCCGAGGCGCCGATCAAGGCTGGCAACACGCTGCCGATTCGCAACATCCCGGTGGGCTCGACCGTTCACTGCGTCGAGATGCTGCCCGGCAAAGGCGCGCAGATTGCGCGTTCGGCCGGCACTGCGGTGACGCTCTTGGCGCGCGAAGGCATCTACGCCCAGCTGCGCCTGCGTTCGGGCGAAGTGCGCAAGATCCACATCGACTGCCGCGCGACGATCGGCGAGGTGTCCAACGAAGAGCACAACCTGCGCCAGTACGGCAAGGCCGGTGCCAAGCGCTGGAAGGGCATCCGCCCGACGGTTCGCGGTGTCGCGATGAACCCGGTGGATCACCCGCACGGTGGTGGTGAAGGCCGTACCGGTGAGGGTCAGGTCCCTGTGTCGCCGTGGAACACGATGACCAAGGGCTACCGCACTCGCAACAACAAGCGCACGCAGACGATGATCGTCGCGCGTCGCAAGAAGTAAGGGGCTGCCATGACCCGTTCACTGAAAAAAGGTCCGTTCGTTGACCACCACCTGATGGCCAAGGTCGAGAAGGCCACCGCCATCAAGGACAAGAAGCCGATCAAGACCTGGTCGCGCCGCTCGACGATCCTGCCGGATTTCATCGGTCTGACGATCGCCGTGCACAACGGCAAGCAGCATGTGCCTGTGTACGTCACCGACCAGATGGTCGGCCACAAGCTCGGTGAATTTGCGCTGACGCGCACGTTCAAGGGGCACCCGGCCGACAAGAAGGCCGCGAAGAAATAAGGAATGACGATGGAAACCCGTTCAATCGTTCGCGGTGTCCGCCTGTCTGCCGACAAGGGTCGGCTGGTGGCCGACATGATCCGCGGCAAGAAGGTGGACCAGGCGATCAACATCCTGACGTTCACCCCCAAGAAGGCGGCCGGCATCATCAAGAAGGCGCTGGAGTCCGCGATCGCGAACGCCGAGCACAACGACGGCGCCGACATCGACGAGCTGAAGGTCAAGACGATCTTCGTCGAGCAGGGCGCCACGCTGAAGCGTTTCTCCGCGCGCGCCAAGGGCCGCGGCAACCGCATCAGCAAGCCGACCTGCCACATCTTCGTGACCGTCGGGAACTGAAGGAAGACCATGGGACAAAAGATTCATCCGGTTGGCTTCCGCCTCCCCGTCACGCGCAACTGGGCCTCGCGTTGGTACGCGTCGAACCAGAACTTCGCGACGATGCTGGCCGAAGACCTGAAGGTGCGCGAGTTCCTGAAGGCGCGCCTGAAGAGCGCCGCGGTGTCGCGCATCCTGATCGAGCGCCCCGCCAAGAACGCGCGCATCACGATCTTCTCGGCACGTCCGGGCGTGGTGATCGGCAAGAAGGGCGAGGACATCGAGAACCTGAAGGCCGAACTGACGCGCCGCCTCGGCGTGCCGGTGGCGGTGAACATCGAGGAAGTGCGCAAGCCCGAAATCGATGCCCAGCTGATCGCCGACAGCATCACCCAGCAGCTCGAAAAGCGCATCATGTTCCGCCGCGCGATGAAGCGTGCGATGCAGAACGCGATGCGCCTCGGTGCCCAGGGCATCAAGATCATGTCGTCGGGCCGCCTGAACGGCATCGAGATCGCCCGCTGCGAGTGGTATCGCGAAGGTCGCGTGCCGCTTCACACGCTGAAGGCCGACATCGACTACGGTTTCTCGGAAGCCAAGACCACCTACGGTGTCATTGGCGTCAAGTGCTGGGTCTATCGCGGTGACCGTCTCGCTCACGGCGAAGCCCCTGGCGTGCAGGCGCCGACGCAAGAGGAAGATCGCCGTCCGCGTCGTCCGGCACGTCCGGGCGCACCTGGCGAGCGTCGGGGTCCGGCAGGTCCGGGCCGTGGAGGGGACCGCGACCGCGGCGCGCCGCGCCAGGCCGTCGCGCCGGTCGAAGGCGCCGACAAGCCGGCCGAGGCCGGTGGCGACGCGCCGAAGACGCCGGCCGTCAAGCGCGTGCGCAAGGCCGCCGCGCCTGGCCCGGCGAAAGGAGAATAAACATGCTGCAACCCGCACGCAGAAAATATCGCAAGGAACAGAAGGGCCGCAACACCGGCATCGCCACGCGCGGTGCCAACGTGTCGTTCGGCGACTTCGGCCTCAAGGCCACTGAGCGCGGTCGTCTGACCGCGCGCCAGATCGAAGCCGCTCGTCGCGCGATCTCGCGTCACGTGAAGCGCGGTGGGCGCATCTGGATCCGCATCTTCCCGGACAAGCCGATCTCGCAAAAGCCGGCCGAAGTCCGCATGGGCAACGGCAAGGGCAACCCCGAGTACTACGTGGCCGAGATCCAGCCGGGCAAGGTGCTGTACGAAATCAATGGCGTGCCTGAAGAACTGGCTCGTGAAGCGTTCCTGCTGGCCTCGGCCAAGCTGCCGCTGAAGACGACCTTCGTGGCGCGCCAGGTGGGCATGTAAGCGCCCACGGAGAACACACATGAAAGCATCTGAATTCCGCAGCAAGGACGTGGCCGGCCTCGAGAAGGAAGTCGCCGACCTGCTGAAGGCCCATTTCGGCCTGCGCATGCAGAAGGCCACCCAGCAACTGAGCAACCACTCGCAGCTCGGCAAGACTCGCCGCGACATCGCTCGCGCCAAGACCGTCCTGGCGCAAAAGAAGAAAGAGGCCGCGAAATGACCGCAGCAGCTCAAGTCGAACCGAAAGCCAAGAACACCCGCACGCTGGTGGGCAAGGTCGTCAGCGACAAGCGCGCCAAGACCATCACAGTGCTGGTCGAGCGCCGCACCAAGCACGAGCTCTACGGCAAGATCGTCGCGAAGTCCAGCAAGTACCACGCCCATGACGAAAAGGGCGAGTACAAGATGGGCGACGTGGTCGAGATCGCCGAAAGCCGGCCGATCTCCAAGACCAAGTCGTGGGTCGTGACCCGCCTGGTCGAGAAGGCACGCGAGGTTTAAACGCACCCCCGCCCGGGGCCTTTCGCAGGCCCGGCGCGCAACGGTCGGATCGCTGGAATACTGGCGCCCGGCCGTTTTTTTGTTTCTCAACAGGAGACCGACATGATCAAGGTGGGCGACAAACTTCCCGCGGGCAAGCTGCAGGAATTCATCGAGGTCGAAGGTGACGGCTGCTCGGTCGGCCCGAACACCTTCGACGTGGAGAAAGAGGTGGCGGGCAAGCGCATCGCGATCTTCGCACTCCCCGGGGCCTACACCCCGACCTGCTCCGCGAAACACGTGCCCGGATATGTCGAACAGGCCGACGCGCTGAAGGCCGCCGGCATCGACGAGATCTGGTGCGTCTCGGTCAACGACGCCTATGTGATGGGCGCCTGGGGGCGCGACCAGAAGACTGCGGGCAAGGTGCGCATGATGGCCGACGGCAGTGCCGAGTGGACCAAGGTGCTTGGGCTGACCCTCGACCTGACCGCCAAGGGCATGGGCGTGCGCTCGCAGCGCTTCTCGATGCTGGTCGACAATGGCGCCGTCAAGGCGCTGAACATCGAAGCGCCGGGCAAGTTCGAGGTCAGCAACGCCGAGACGATGCTCGCACAAGCGAAGCAGAAGTGACCTTTGGTTGACACGGGGCATCACTGCCGGCCATAATCCAAGACTTCGCCGGAATTTCGGCCGGGGCGAACGCCTCGACCCCGAGTTCCGGCTCCGCCCAAACCGCTCCAGAAGCCGAAAGCTTCGAAGAGTGACGGGCCCAAGACTGATCGCGCGCTGGCCCCATGGTGGTCATGAGGCGGCAAGCGATACAAGTTGGGGACAGAGAACATGATTCAAATGCAGTCGCGGCTCGACGTCGCGGACAACACTGGCGCCAAGTCCGTCATGTGCATCAAGGTGCTGGGCGGCTCCAAGCGCCGCTACGCCGGCATCGGTGACGTGATCAAGGTCAGCATCAAGGAAGCCGCGCCGCGCGGTCGGGTGAAGAAGGGCGAGGTCTACAGCGCCGTCGTCGTTCGCACCGCCAAGGGCGTGCGCCGCCAGGACGGCTCGCTGGTTCGCTTCGACGGCAACGCCGCCGTCCTGCTGAACGCCAAGCTCGAGCCCATCGGCACCCGCATCTTCGGGCCGGTCACGCGTGAGCTGCGCACCGAGCGCTTCATGAAGATCGTCTCGCTGGCTCCCGAAGTTCTCTAAAAGCCGCGGTTGAAGGACAGGTCATGAACAAGATTCGCAAAGGCGACCAGGTCATCGTGTTGACCGGGCGCGACAAGGGCAAACGCGGCACCGTGACGCAGCGCGTCGACGAAGAGCGCGTTGTTGTCGAGGGCGTGAACGTCGTCAAGAAGCACGTCAAGCCGAACCCGATGAAGGGCTCGACCGGCGGCATCGTCGACAAGACGCTGCCGATCCACCAGTCGAACATCGCCATCTTCAACCCGGGGACCGGCAAGGCCGATCGCGTCGGCGTCAAATTCCTGGCAGACAAGACCAAGATCCGCGTCTTCAAGTCCAGCGGCGAAGAGATCAAGGCGTAAGAGGCACGACATGGCAAAGCAACAGGCTACCCAGGCCAAACCCCAAAGCGCTCGCCTGCAGCAGATCTACCGCGAAAAGATCGTTCCCGAGCTGGTACAGAAGTTCGGCTACAAGTCGGTGATGCAGGTGCCCCGCCTGACCAAGATCACGCTCAACATGGGTGTGAGCGAAGCGGTGTCGGACAAGAAGGTCATGGACCACGCGGTCGGTGATCTCACCAAGATCGCCGGCCAGAAGCCCGTGGTCACCAAGTCGAAGAAGGCGATCGCCGGCTTCAAGATCCGTGACGGCGTGCCCATCGGCTGCATGGTCACGCTGCGCGGCGTGCAGATGTACGAATTCCTCGACCGCTTCGTCACCGTCGCACTGCCGCGCGTGCGCGACTTCCGCGGCATCTCGGGCCGTGCGTTCGACGGCCGTGGCAACTACAACGTCGGCGTCAAGGAACAGATCATTTTCCCCGAGATCGATTACGACAAGATCGATGTGCTGCGTGGTCTGAACATCAGCATCACGACGTCTGCGAAGACCGACGACGAGTGCAAGGCGCTCCTCGCCGCCTTCAAATTCCCGTTCAAGAACTGAGGTGGCCCGTGGCTAAACTTTCCCTCATCCAGCGCGAGAAGAAGCGCGAGCAACTGGTCGCCAAGTTCGCCAAGAAGTACAACGAGCTGAAGGGCATCGCCAACGACGCGAAGAAGTCCGACGAAGAGCGCTACGCCGCCCGTCTGGAACTGCAGAAGCTGCCGCGCAACGCCTACCCGACGCGCCAGCGCAACCGCTGCGAACTCACCGGCCGCCCGCGTGGCACGTTCCGCAAGTTCGGTCTCGGCCGCAACAAGATTCGCGAACTGGCCTTCAAGGGCGACATCCCCGGTGTCGTCAAGGCCAGCTGGTAATCGGCACGACGATCAGGAGATATCCGTATGAGCATGAGTGATCCTATCGCCGATATGCTGACCCGCATCCGCAACGCGCAAATGGTCGAGAAGACCAGCGTCGTGATGCCGTCGTCGAAGCTGAAAGTGGCGATCGCCCAGGTCCTGAAGGACGAGGGTTACATCGAGCGCTTCGCCGTCGTCGGCGAGCCGGCCAAGCCGCAACTCGAGGTGACGCTGAAGTACTACGCGGGCCGTCCCGTGATCGAACACATCGAGCGCGTGAGCCGCCCGGGCCTGCGCATCTACAAGGGCCGCCACGACATTCCGAACGTCATGAACGGTCTGGGTGTGGCCATCGTCACCACGCCCAAGGGCGTGATGACCGACCGCAAGGCGCGCCAGGCCGGCATCGGTGGCGAAGTGCTCTGCTACGTCGCCTAAGGGGAGAGAAGGAAATGTCCCGCGTAGGAAAAATGCCGATCACCGTCCCGCAAGGCGTGGACGTGTCGATCAATGCTGAGCAGATCAGCGTCAAGGGCTCGCTCGGCACGCTCACGCGTCGGTTGAACGCGCTGGTGGGCGTGACGAGCGAAGGCGGCAAGCTGAGCTTCGTGCCGGCCAACGACAGCGTCGAAGCCGACGCGATGTCGGGCACGATGCGCGCGCTGGTGGCCAACATGGTCAACGGCGTCAGCAAGGGTTTCGAGAAGAAGCTGAACCTCGTCGGCGTGGGTTTTCGCGCCCAGGCGGCCGGCTCCAAGCTGAACCTGCAAATCGGTTTCTCGCACCCGGTGGCCAAGGACATGCCCGCTGGCATCAAGGTCGAGTGCCCGACGCAGACCGAAATCGTCATCAAGGGCTCCGACCGCCAGGCGGTGGGCCAGATTGCTGCCGAAGTCCGCGCGATCCGCCCGCCCGAGCCGTACAAGGGCAAGGGCATCCGCTATGCGAATGAAAAGGTCTCCCTCAAAGAGACCAAGAAGAAGTAAGGAGCGACGACCATGTTGAACAAGAAAGATCAGCGTATTCGCCGTTCCCGCCAGACCCGCGCGCGCATTGCCGTGCAGCGCGTGGCTCGCCTGACGGTGCACCGTACCAACCTGCACATCTACGCCAGCGTCATCTCCGACGACGGCGCCAAGATCCTCGCCAGCGCGTCGACGGCCGAAGCCGATGTCCGCAAGGAACTGGGCGCCGCGGGAAAGGGTGCCAACGTGGCCGCGGCCACGATCATCGGCAAGCGCATCGCCGAGAAGGCGAAGGCCGCAGGCATCGAGCGCGTGGCGTTCGACCGCGCCGGTTTTGCGTACCACGGCCGTGTGAAGGCGCTGGCCGAAGCCGCCCGTGAAGCCGGCCTGCAGTTCTAAGCGCGACGACAAGGAATTCCAAAATGGCAAAGTTTCAACCCCGCGCGCAGACCGAAGGCAATGACGACGGCCTGAAGGAAAAGATGATCGCGGTGAACCGCGTCACCAAGGTGGTCAAGGGCGGCCGCACGCTGAGCTTCGCGGCGCTGACCGTGGTCGGTGACGGCGACGGCCGCATCGGCATGGGCAAAGGCAAGGCGAAGGAAGTGCCGGTGGCGGTGCAGAAGGCGATGGAATCGGCCCGCCGCAACATGGTCAAGATCTCGCTGAAGAACGGCTCGATCCACCACAAGGTGGTCGGCGAGCACGGCGCCTCGCGCGTGCTGATGGCGCCGGCCAAGCCGGGTGACGGCATCATCGCCGGCGGCCCGATGCGCGCCGTGTTCGAAGTGATGGGTGTGACCGACATCGTGGCCAAGAGCCTCGGCTCGACCAACCCCTACAACCTGGTTCGCGCCACGCTGGACGCGCTGAAGAGCACCAGCACGCCGGCCGAGATCGCCGCCAAGCGCGGCCTCACGGTCGAAGAGATCCTCGGCTGAGCCGGAGAACGAAATGAGCGACAAGAAAACCGTCAAGGTCAAGCTGGTCAA
>DASXQQ010000075.1:0-8922 GCA_036507085.1 Piscinibacter sp.
GCCGGCGGCGGCACGCGCATGCGCAAGGGCCTGGACCGGCGTGAAGTGGAGTCGCTGGCCAAGACCATGGAGGTCAAGTTCTCGGTCTCCGGCCCGGCGATCGGCGGCGCCAAGTCGGGCATCGACTTCGACCCCGCCGACCCGCGCAAGGACGGGGTGCTGCGGCGTTGGTACAAGGCGGTGATGCCGCTGCTCAAGACCTACTACGGCACCGGCGGCGACCTGAACGTCGACGAAGTGCACGAGGTGATTCCGATCACCGAAAGCTACGGCCTGTGGCACCCGCAGGAGGGCGTCGTCAACGGTCACTTCCGGCCGAGCGAAAGCGAACGCATCCAGAAGGTGGGCCAGCTGCGCATGGGCGTCAAGAAGGTGGTCGAGGATTCGCGCTACACCCCCGAGTACAGCGCGCAGCGCAAGTACGTCGTCGCCGACCTGATCACCGGCTGGGGCGTGGCCGAGTCGGTGCTGCACTACTACCGCCTGTACGGCGGCAAGATCGACGGCAAGCGCGTCATCGTGCAGGGCTGGGGCAACGTGGGCTCCACCGCGGCGTACTACCTGGCGCAAGCCGGCGCCCGCGTGGTCGGCATCATCGACCGCGAGGGCGGGCTGCTCAACCCGGAAGGCTTCAGCTTCGAGCAGATCCGCACGCTGTTCCTCAACAAGAAGGGCAACCAGCTGGTCGCCGCCGGCATGCTGCCGTTCGACGAAGTCAATCGCCGCGTCTGGCGCATGGAGGCCGACGTCTTCCTGCCCTGCGCCGGCTCGCGCCTGGTGACGCAGTCGCAGGTCGAGCAGCTGATCCAGGGCGGGCTCGAGGTCGTTGCGAGCGGCGCCAACGTGCCGTTTGCCGACCGCGAGATCTTCTACGGCCCGATCTACGAACACGCCGATTCCAAGGTCGCGGTGATTCCCGACTTCATCGCCAACTGCGGCATGGCGCGCGCGTTCGCGTTCCTGATGCAAGGCAATGTGGAGATCTCCGACGAGGCGATCTTCGGCGACGTCTCGGCCACCGTGGGCGCGGCGCTCGAACGCTGCCATGCCCGCTCCAGTGGCCACACCGGCATCGCCCGCACCGCGTTCGAGAACGCGCTGACGCAACTCGTCTGAAGGGCACCACCATGTCCGATCTGTTTGAGAACCCCATGGGCCTCACGGGCTTCGAGTTCGTCGAGTTCGCTTCCCCCACCCCGAACCTGCTCGAACCGGTGTTCGAGATGATGGGCTTCACCAAGGTGGCGACCCACCGCTCCAAGGATGTGGTGCTGTACCGCCAGGGCGACATCAACTTCATCGTCAACAACGAGCCGCACAGCGCGGCCTCGTACTTCGCTGCCGAGCACGGCCCGTCGGCCTGCGGCATGGCGTTTCGGGTCAAGAACGCGCCGCAGGCCTATGCACGCGCGCTGGCACTGGGCGCGCAGCCGATCGAGATCCCGACCGGCCCGATGGAGCTGCGCCTGCCGGCGATCAAGGGCATCGGCGGCGCGCCGCTGTACCTGATCGACCGCTTTGAGGATGACGACCCCCTGGCGGCTTCGCCGCCGCCCCCCGGGGGGGTCCGGTCGGCTACGGGCGGCCGGGCGCCGACCGGCGGCAAGTCGATCTACGACATCGACTTCGAGTTCATCGACGGCGTCGACCGCCACCCGAAGGGCGTGGGCCTGAAGCTGATCGACCACCTGACGCACAACGTGTACCGCGGCCGCATGGCGTTCTGGGCGGCGTTCTACGAGCGGCTGTTCAATTTCCGCGAGATCCGCTTCTTCGACATCAAGGGCGAGTACACCGGGCTGACCTCCAAGGCCATGACCGCGCCGGACGGCAAGATCCGCATCCCGCTGAACGAGGAATCGTCGCGCGGCGCGGGCCAGATCGAGGAGTTCCTGATGCAGTTCAATGGCGAGGGCATCCAGCACATCGCGCTGTTGAGCGACGACCTGCCGGCCACCCTGGACGCACTGCGCAAAGCCGGCGTACCGCTGATGACGGCGCCGCCGGCCACCTACTACGAAATGCTCGACGGCCGCTTGCCCGGCCACGGCGAGCCGGTGGGCGAGCTGCAATCGCGCGGCATCCTGCTCGACGGCAGTACCGACGGGGGCAAGCAACGCCTGCTGCTGCAGATCTTCACGCAACCGCAGTTGGGGCCCGTGTTCTTCGAGTTCATTCAGCGCAAGGGTGACGACGGCTTCGGCGAAGGCAACTTCAAGGCGCTGTTCGAATCGATCGAGCGCGACCAGGTGCGCCGCGGCGTGCTGCAGACCGCCTGAGCCGACCATGAAGATAGCCCGCATTCACCATGTCGCGTACCGCTGCAACGACGCGAAGGAAACCGTGCTCTGGTACGGCAAGATGCTGAACATGGACTTCGTGCTCGCCATCGCCGAGAACGAAGTGCCATCGACGAAGGAGCCCGACCCCTACATGCATGTGTTCCTCGACGCCGGCCACGGCAACGTGCTGGCGTTCTTCGAGCTGCCCACGCGCCCGCCCATGGGCCGCGACCCGAACACGCCGACCTGGGTGCAGCACATCGCGTTCAAGGTCAGGGACCGCGCCGAACTGCTCGAGTTCAAGGCCCATCTGGAGGCTCATGGTGTCGAGGTGCTCGGGGTCACCGACCACGGCGTCTTCCATTCGATCTATTTCTTCGACCCGAACGGCCACCGCGTCGAGCTGGCCTGCCCCGATGCGGACGAGGCGACGCAACTGGCGCAGCTCGATGCGGTGAAGTGGGAGATGCTCGAGGAATGGTCGCGCACCAAACGCGCGCCCCGGCACGCCGCCTTCCTGCACGCGGAGCCGTCGCGGTGACCGGCGCCGCACTCGACGAAACGCACGCCGCGTCGCTGGCGAGCTGGGTCGAATCGGCCAACGATCCGGGCACCGATTTCCCGATCCAGAACCTGCCGTTCGGGCGTTTCCGCACCGCGACCGGCGAGCCCTGGCGCATCGGTGTGGCGATCGGCGATCAGGTGCTCGACCTGCAATCGGTCGGCCTGATCGACACGCAGGACATGAACCGGTTGATGGCCGCCGGGTCGGCCGCGCGCCGGGCGCTGCGCCTGGCGCTGTCGCGCGGGCTGCGTCGCGGCAGCGAAGCGCGTCCGCATTTCGCGTCAGGACTGCGTGCGCAGTCCAACGTCGAGATGGGCCTGCCGTGCCGCATCGGTGACTACACCGACTTCTACACCGGCATTCACCACGCCACGACAGTCGGCAAGCTGTTCCGTCCCGACAACCCCTTGATGCCGAACTACAAGTGGGTGCCGATCGGCTACCACGGCCGGGCGTCGTCCGTCGGCGTGAGCGGGCTATCGTTTCACCGACCGCTCGGGCAGACCAAGGCGGCCGAGGACGCGGCGCCGGCGCTCGGCCCTTGCCGCCGCCTGGACTACGAGCTGGAGCTGGGTGCCTTCGTCGCGATGCCGAACGCCCTGGGCGAAGCCGTGTCGATGGGCGACGCCGAGGAACACCTGTTCGGCCTGGCCTTGTTCAACGACTGGAGCGCGCGCGACATCCAGGCCTGGGAGTACCAGCCGCTGGGCCCGTTCCTGTCGAAGAACTTCGCCAGCACGCTCTCGCCGTGGATCGTCACGCTGGAGGCGCTGCAGCCGTTTCGCAGCGCATTCAGCCGGCCCGCCGGCGACCCGGACCCGCTGCCTTATCTCGACTCACCCGCCAACCGCGCGCGCGGCGGCATCGACATCGAGCTCGAAGTCTGGCTGCAAACGCCGGCCATGCGCGCCGCAGGCCATTCGGGAGAGCGCTTGAGTTGCTCGAACTTTCGCGACGCGTACTGGACGCTGGCCCAGCTGGTGGCGCACCACACCGTGAACGGCTGCAACCTGCAAAGCGGTGACCTGTTCGGTTCGGGCACGCTGTCGGGCCCATCGGCCGGCCAGGGCGGATCGTTGCTGGAGCTGAGCCAGGGCGGCAAACGCCCGCTGCAGTTGTCCAACGGCGAGACGCGCAGCTTTCTCGAAGACGGCGACACCGTGATCCTGCGCGGCCACTGCGAGCGCGCGGGGTTCCGGCGCATCGGCTTCGGCGAGTGCGCGGGCACGGTGCTGCCTGCACTGACGAGGACCCTGTGATGAAAAGGCTAGCACCCGAACTCGCGCGTGAACTTCTCGCGCCGCTGGAACATTGGCGTCACGACGAACGCCATGGCGCCATCGCACGGGAGTTCGTCTTCGCGGATTTCGCCCAGGCCTTTGCCTTCATGACCCAGGTCGCGCTCATGGCAGAAAAGAGCAACCACCACCCGGAATGGTTCAACGTCTACAACCGGGTCGACATCACGCTGACCACCCACGACGTCGGCGGTCTGTCGCAGCGCGACATCGACCTGGCAAGGGTTGCCGACGATGCGTTCGAGCGTTTTGCGGCCCCCCAGCCCTGAGGTCATTGACCATGCAACGCCAGTTGAGCGACATCGTGAAGCACGGCGCGGCCGCCGGCGAAACCGGCCGGCCGGCGCGTGCGGACTGGACCATCGAACAGGGATGGGAGCGCTACAGCGCCGAGCAACACGCCACATGGAAGACGCTTTTCGAGCGCCAGACCAAGCTGTTGCCGGGCCGGGCCTGCGACGAGTTCGTGCAGGGCATGCGCGAGCTGCCGATCGGCGCCGATCAAATCCCGGACTTCAGGCGCCTGAGCGACGTGCTGATGAAGCGCACCGGCTGGCAGGTCGTCGCGGTGCCGGGCCTGGTGCCTGACGAGGTGTTCTTCGAGCACCTCGCCAACCGGCGCTTTCCATCTGGGCACTTTATCCGCAAGCCGCACGAACTCGACTACCTCGAGGAGCCCGACGTCTTCCATGACGTCTTCGGCCATGTGCCGATGCTGATGAACCCGGTCATTGCCGACTACATCCAGGCCTACGGTGAGGGCGGGCTGCGCGCACAACGGCTCGGCAAGCTGGCCAGCCTGGCCCGCGTCTATTGGTACACGGTGGAGTTCGGCCTGCTGCAGCAGCCGGACGGGCTGCGAATCTACGGCGCGGGCATCGCATCGTCCTATACCGAAAGCGTCTTCGCGCTCGACGACGCTTCGCCGAACCGAATCCGCTTCGACCTGGAGCGCGTGCTGCGAACCCGCTATCGGATCGACGACTTTCAGGAGAGCTATTTCGTCATCGGCGACCTCGACGAGTTGCTGGCACTCGCCCACATCGACTTCGGGCCGTTGTACGAACGCGCGCAAGGGCAGCCGGAATACGAGCCGGGCCAGATACTGGCCGGCGACACGCTGATCACGCGGGGTACCGGTCGATACCACGCTGACAAACGTCGGGAGCCATGAGATGGATGCGCATGCAAGAACCGTGATGATCACCGGTGCGGCGGGCAACCTGGGCCGCTGCGTTGCCCGTTCGTTCCTCGCTGAGGGTGCCCACCTCGTGCTCGTCGACCTTCACCGTGCGAGCCTGGAGCATGCGTTTGGAGCCGAGGACGAGCGGCGCTTGCTCGCGCCCACGAACCTGCTCGAGCCCGAGCAGGTCAACGGTGCGGTGACGGCGGCGATCGAACGCTACGGCCGCATCGACGTGCTGTGTAATCTCGCCGGCGGCTTTCGCATGGGCGAAGCCGTGCACGAGACGGCCGACCCCAACTGGGACTTCCTGTTCGACATCAACGCGCGAACTCTGCTCCATGCGGTGCGTGCTGTGGTGCCGCACATGATCGAACGGGGTGGCGGCAAGATCGTCAACGTCGGCGCGTTCTCGGCGCAAGAGGGTCTTGCCCGGATGGGCGCGTACTGCGCCGCCAAGGGCGCGGTGATCCGCTTGACGGAGGCGATGGCCGCCGAACTGCGCGAGAAGAACGTCAACGTGAACTGCGTGCTGCCGACCATCATCGACACGCCGGAGAATCGCGCCGCGATGCCGGACGCAGATCCCTCGCGCTGGGTGGCCCCGGAAGATCTTGCCAACGTGATTGCCTTCCTCGCTTCGGACGCTGCACGCGCCATTCATGGCGCCGCGCTGCCGGTGACGGGGCTCAGCTGAGGCGCAGTGGGCATCGATCGGCATTCGCTGTTCCTCAAGCTCTCCGCTGCCACTCCTTCGCTGAAGGGCACGGCTTGCAAGAAAGCCCTCTGGTGAGGCGGCACCGACCCCGCGCGTGACGGAATCCCGCGATCGGCACTGTGCTTGCCCATCGCGAGACCACAAGCAGGTCAACGCGACCGGCATTCCACCGATAGCGAGTCGTTGGTGCGCAACCGGGAGTGGATCGGTCATGGATGTCAGCGTGCGGCCCGACCGCGCAAGCGGCCTCACGCTGCGCAGTGCGGACTCGATCGCCGCGGCCGCCGCGCCGCCCGAGGTGCGCAAGGGCACGGCACCGCCCGGGGCGGTCAAGCGCATTCCCGTCGACCGGCTGCTTCCCGGCATGTACCTGCACCAGGTGTGCGGGTCGTGGATGGATCATCCGTTCTGGCGATCGTCGTTCCTTCTCAGGGAAGCGGACATCGCCAAGATCGCCGAGTGCGGGATCGCCGAGGCGTGGATCGACACCTCCAGGGGCCTGGACGTGGCCGGCGGCGAGAGCCAAGGCGAAGCGCGAGCGCAGGCGGAGCGCGAGCTCGTCTTCGCCGCCACCTCAGCGACACCCTTGCTCGACCTGCCCGAGCCGAAGGGGTCGGCCTGGGAAGACGCCGCCGCGGTGTGCGAGCGTTCGAAGAAGGCGGTGGCGCGGATCTTCAGCGAGGTGCGCCTCGGGCGCGCGGTCGACCCCGCCCTGTGCCTTCCGGTCGTGCAGGAGATCAGCGACTCCTTGTTGCGCGATCCGAGCGCGTTGATCAGCCTGAGTCGGCTGAAGGCGCGCGACGACTACACCTACATGCATTCGGTCGCCGTTTGCGGCCTGATGGTGGCCCTGTCGCGCCAACTGGGCTTCACACCCTCGCAGGTGCGGCAGGCGGGCCTGGCAGGCATGCTGCACGACGTTGGCAAGGCGCTGACGCCGCTGGAAATCCTCAACAAGCCCGATAAGCTCAGCGACGAGGAGTGGACGGTCATGCGCAGCCACCCCGGGCTCGGGCACGCGTTGCTGCAAGAAGGCGACGCGGTGGATGCCATGGCGCTGGATGTGTGCCTGCGACACCACGAGAAGGTCGATGGCACCGGCTACCCGGATGGCCTGAGCGCAGACCGCATCTCGATCTTCGCGAAGATGGGGGCCGTCTGCGATGTCTACGACGCCGTCACGTCCGAGCGCCCCTACAAGGTCGGCTGGGACCCCGGTGAAGCACTTCGCCACATGGCCCAGTGGAAGGGCCACTTCGACCCGCGGGTGTTCCAGGCCTTCGTCAAGACGGTCGGCATCTATCCGGTCGGCTCGCTCGTGCGGATGCAGTCCGGGCACCTCGCCGTGGTCACCTCGCAGGGGGAGGGCAACCTGCTCCTGCCCACGGTCAAGGTCTTCTACGACACCGCGCGGCGCGAGCGCATCCCGCCGTTCGAAGTCGATCTGGCATCGGCCGGCGGCGACAAGATCACCAACGTCGAGTCACCGAGCACCTGGAAGCTGTCGAAGCTGGAGCAACTCTGGATGCCCGCTCGATGACACCCGCACCCGAGGTCCCCATGGCGCCCGATCGAACCGAACCCGTCAACAGCGTCAACCCGCACTACCTGGACCACGTGGTCGCGGTCGGCGAATCGCACGGCGTGGAGGCCAGCGTGGACATCGTGGCCGGCAACGGCACGAAGCTGCTGTCCCGGGGCGCCCGCATCGACGCCGTCGTGCGCGAGCGGCTGTTGCAGCACAAGCTGCGCCAGCCGCTCGAAGACTGCGTGCGCGTCATCGGCGGCGTGATCCCCGAGCGCTTCGGGCCGATCGCCGAGCGGCTGCTCGAGCGACACCCGGTGCTGCGCGCGCTGTGCGCCGTCGCGCACGTGCAGCCGGTCCCGGCGTCACTGGTCAAGCTCAGGCTGTCGGTCCCGATGCAGTCGCTGCTGACGGTGTATTGCGAACACAAGGAAGACCAGCTGGAGCACACCGTCGGCGTGTCCATGCTCGCGCTCGCGTTGGCGCGCCGGCTCCTTCCGGGCGAGATCGAACGCCATCGCACTCTGGCGATGGCGGGGCTGGTGCACGACGTGGGCGAGCTCTACATCGACCCGCAGTGTTTGCGTCCCGGCGCCCGTGTCGGTCCGCGCGAGTGGAAGCACATCGTGACCCACCCGGTGGTCGGCCACCGCGTTCTGCGCGACATGGTCGGTGCCGGCGCGGGCATCGCCGAAGCGGTGCTGAATCACCATGAACGGCTCGACGGTTTCGGCTACCCGCGCGGCATTGGCGGCGACGCCCTGGCGCTGGACGGCCAGATTCTCGCCGCCGCGGAGTGGCTGATGGCCTTGGTCGACAGCGGCCGTGCACCGCTGCTGCGCGCGAGCGTCGCCACGCGGCTGATTCTGGGTGAATTCAATCCGGCCGTGCTCCACGAGCTGGCCGTCGCGGCGCAGCTTGCCCAGGAGGCGCAGGAATCACCGCCATCGCCCGCCGCGCTGGAGGATGCCGTTCCCCGCGTGCTGCGGATCGCCGGCACCTTGCGGCGCTTTCACGAATTGCAGGGCTGGATCCTCGAGCGAATCGAGGAGGCGAGCCCGGCGCTGAAGCCGACGCTGGACATCGGAATGGATCGCATGCTGCGGATCCAGAAGGCGTTCTCGATGACGGGGCTGGACGCCCACAACCCGCAGCTGCTGCTGCGCGAGCTGGCGGCGCTGCAGGACCCTGCCGTGCACGTCGAAGTGCTGGCCGTGCTGCGCGAGCTCGAATGGCGGCTGCGCGAGCTGGAGCGCGAACAGCTCTGGCGCGCCGGGCTGCTGCCGGACCCCGAGTGCGCCGTCGTCTGCACGCTGATCGACCGGCTCAAGGGGGTCGGGCCCGGCACGGT
>DASXQQ010000076.1:0-1612 GCA_036507085.1 Piscinibacter sp.
AATGCGTGCATGAGTCTGCATTCTGACGAGAAGCCTTACAACGCACCTGCCGCCGCCCCGGGACTGATCGCCAACCTGAACCCCGAACAGCTCGCCGCGGTGACGCTGCCGGCGCGCTCGGCGCTGATCCTCGCCGGTGCGGGCTCGGGCAAGACGCGGGTGCTGACCACGCGCATCGCCTGGCTGATCCACACCGGCCAGCTCTCGCCCGGCGGCGTGATGGCGGTGACCTTCACCAACAAGGCGGCGAAGGAAATGCTCGCGCGCCTGTCGGCGATGCTGCCGGTGCCTGTGCGCGGTATGTGGATCGGCACCTTCCACGGCCTGTGCAACCGCTTCCTGCGTGCGCACTGGAAGCTGAGCGGCCTGCCGCAGTCGTTCCAGATCCTCGATTCGGCCGACCAGCTGTCGGCCGTCAAGCGGGTCGTCAAGGCGATGAACCTCGACGAAGAGCGCTTCGTGCCGAAGCAGGTGACGTGGTTCATCGCCGGCCAGAAGGAGGAAGGCCTGCGGCCGAAGGACGTGGAGCTGCGCGACGAGCACACCCGCACGCTGGTGCGCGTGTACCAGGCCTACGAAGAGCAGTGCCAGCGCGAAGGCGTGGTCGACTTCGCCGAGCTGCTGCTGCGCAGCTACGAGCTGATGCGCGACAACGCGGCCCTGCGCGAGCACTATCAGCGGCGCTTTCGCCACCTGCTGGTCGACGAGTTCCAGGACACCAACCGGCTGCAGTACGCCTGGCTGAAGATGTTCGCCGGTCCCGAGACTGCGGTGTTCGCCGTCGGCGACGACGACCAGAGCATCTACGCGTTTCGCGGTGCGCACGTCGGCAACATGGCCGACTTCGAGCGCGAGTTCCGGGTCGAGAACGTCATCAAGCTCGAACGCAACTACCGCTCCTTCGGCAACATCCTCGACGCGGCCAACGAGCTGATCGCGCGCAACTCGAAGCGCCTGGGCAAGAACCTGCGCACCGAGGCCGGGCCGGGCGAGCCGGTGCGGGTGTACGAAGCGACCAGCGATTTCGCCGAAGCGCAGTGGTTCGTCGACGAGGCGCGGCAACTGCACCGCGACGGCATTGCGCGCAGCAACATCGCGCTGCTCTACCGCAGCAACGCGCAAAGCCGGGTGCTCGAAAGCGCGCTGTTCAACGCCGGCATTCCGTACAAGGTCTACGGCGGGCTGCGCTTCTTCGAGCGCGCCGAGGTCAAGCACGCGCTCGCCTACCTGCGCCTGATCGAGAACCCGAACGACGACACCAGCTTTCTGCGCGTGGTCAACTTCCCGACCCGCGGCATCGGCGCGCGCACCATCGAGCAGGTGCAGGATGCGGCGCGGGTGAGCGGGCGCAGCCTGGCCCAGAGCGTCGGCTCGGTCACCGGCAAGGGCGGCGCCAACCTGCAGGCCTTCGTCGCGCTGATCGATGCGATGCGCGCGGCGACGCTCGGTAAGACGCTGCGCGAGATCATCGAACACATGCTGCAGGCTTCGGGCCTCGTCGACTTCTACAAGACCGACCGCGAAGGCAAGGACCGGCTGGAGAATCTGGACGAGCTGGTCAATGCGGCTGAGGCCTTCGTCACGCAAGAGGGGTTCGGCAAGGACGTGGTGG
>DASXQQ010000077.1:0-1660 GCA_036507085.1 Piscinibacter sp.
GCCGTCTGGATGTCGCCGCTGATGCTCTTGAACAGGCTCATGCCCAGGCCCATCACGCCCGAGCCGATGGCGTAGTGCGCCGTCTGGTACTTGCCCACCGACACCACCTGCATCAGGTACAGGATGACGCCGACGAAGCCGAAGCCGTAGCCGAACATCTCGAGGCTGAGCGCCGCCGCGATCACCGCGAAATGGGTGGGCATCGCGACGCTCAGGAAGACGAAGGCGGCACTCGGCAGGTTCATCGCGAGGATCAGCCACAGCATCGCCCGCTTGAGGCCGAGCCAGGCGGCGAAGTAGCCGCCGACGATGCTGCCGGCGATGAACGCGATGGTGCCGGCGGTGCCGTAGGCCCAGCCGACCTCGCCGGTGCTCAAGCCCAGTCCACCGACGGCGCGCGCATCGCGCAGGAACAGCGGGCCGATGGTCTGCACCTGGCCTTCGCCGGCGCGGAACATGATGATGAACAGGATCGCGAGCCAGATCCCGGGCTTCTTCAGAAACGCGGCGAGCACGTCCCACAGCGTCCGGGCCACGCCGCGCATCGAGCGGTCGGCCTTGGCGACGTTGCGTGCGCCGGGCAGCGCCCAAGTGTGGTACAGCCCGAGCACCACCATCGTCGCGCCGAACAGCAGGAACACGACGCCCCAGGCATTCGCCACACCGATGCTCTTCTCCAGGTGGCCGGCGAGGATCACCAGGCCGCCCATCGAGATGAATCGCGCCACGTTGAAGAACGCCCCCTGCCAGCCGGCGAATTCGGCTTGCTGCTTGGCCGGCAGGCTCGCGATGTACAAGCCGTCGGAGGCGATGTCGTGCGTCGCCGAGGCGAGCGAGACCAGCGTCAGCGCCGCGATGCCGACCAGGAAATAGTTCGGCAGCTGCAACGACAGCGCGACCAGGCACAGCCCCGCCCCGCCGAGCAACTGGAACACGACGACGATGGACTTCTTGCTCGGGGCCAGTTCGAGGAACGGGCTCCACAGCCACTTGATGCCCCACGCGAGGCTGAGCAGGCCGGACCAGCGCGCGATCTGCTCGTTGGGCACGCCCATGCTCTTGTACATGAGCGCCATCACCACGTTGACCGCGAAGAAGGGCAGCCCCTGCGCGAAGTAAAGACTCGGCACCCAGGTGAACGGGGAGCGTTTGGAAGCGGCGTCGGTTGGCATCAGTGTCTCCCGCTGTTCAGTGGTCGTGCCCGGGCAGGAATGTCGTTCAGGCTTGCAGGCGCACCGGCGATCGGCCGGGCGCCGCGCCGCGCCCTTCGAGCCAGGCGCGCAGCGCGGCCAGCGCGCCGTTCGCGTAGCCCCAGGTGAGCAGTGTCGGTGCCGCGACATCGAGTGCCTGGAACGGGTTCCACAGCACCAGGTGCAGCCGCGGCTGCCAATCGCGGCTGCGCTGCGCGTAGCGATTGCGGTGGTTGGACACCAGCACCGGCAGGCGATGGTCGCGCGGGATCGTCGTCCAGTCGAGTTGGCCGAGGTCGTCGAGCTGCACGAGCTCGACATCGCTGAAGCGCTCGAACAGCGCCGCCACCTGCGCGCCCGGCAGGCCCGCCTCGGACACGCCGTCGGTGGGCACGCCGCGCTGGGTGATGACGCGCAGCGGCTGGTCGAGCGGCGGCGCCTGCGGCGCGCCGAGCGCGGTCAAGCCCGCG
>DASXQQ010000078.1:0-7956 GCA_036507085.1 Piscinibacter sp.
CGCTCAGGGCCGCGATGCGTGCATCGGCCTGCACGATGTGCTGCACGAAGGCGGGATCGATGCGCCTGAACGGATTGCCGGCGAACAAGCCGCTCGGCAGCGCATCGACCGCGCACGCGCCGCTGGCGGCAAGCGAGCGGACTGCCGGCACACTGCCGTAGCACCAGCCGCACAGCGGGTCGTAGAGGTAGAACAGGCGATCAACCGTCATCTTCAGTCACTCCACGGCGCTACGCGCGACCCGCGACGCATGAACCCGCGCATCAAGCGGATGCCGCGGATCCGGCTTCGCCGGTCCGCAGGCGTCGCCCCCTTGAGGGGGAGCGCCAAAGGCGCTTCGGGGGTGGTTCATCTCAGTACGCGAGCGTGAAGCGCTGTCGCAGGTGGCGCGGCGTTTCCAGCTCGTCGACGATGGCGACCGCCAGATCCTCGACCGAAATGTTGCCCGGCTTGTCGCCATTCATCAGCACCCGGTCGCCGCCGAGGCGAAACCGCCCGGTGCGCTGGCCGGGGGCCAGGATGGGCGCGGGCGAGATGAAGCTCCAGTCGAGGGTGGCCTCGTCGCGGATCATGTCCAGCGCCTCGCGCGCGGCTTGCGCCTCGGTCCGGTACTCGGCGGGAAACTGCGGCGTGTCGACCAGTTGGACGCGCGGCGCGACGAACAGGCTGCCGGCACCGCCCACCAGCAGCAGGCGCTTCACGCCCGAGCGCTTCACGCCGTCGATGATCGCGCGCACCGCATTGACGTAGATCGCGTGGAACTCGGGGTTGCCGCGCGGCGCATTGAAGGCGCTGACGACGGCGTCGTGGCCGGCCACGGCCCGCCCGACCTGCTCGGCGTCGGCCACGTCGACCGCGTGCACGGCGACGCCGGGCTGCGGCGCCAGCCGGGCGGGGTTGCGGAGCAGGGCGCTGACCGGATGAGCGCGTTGCAGGGCCTCGGCCAAGACCTTGGAGCCGACGAATCCGGTCGCGCCGATGAGAGCGATTTTCATGAGGAACATTCCAGGTTGGGATCGATGCCGCAACGATAGGCACTTCACAATCGGCCCACTAGACGGTCCAATCGAACAAGACCTTGAAGCAGGCCTTCACAATGGACCCCTTGAGACGGATGGCGGTGTTTGCCGCGGTGGTCGAGCAGCGCTCGATGAGCGCGGCGGCGCGCGCGCTTGGCATGAGCACCTCGGCGGTGAGCCAGCAGGTGCGCCAACTCGAGCGCGACAGCGGCGTGACGCTGTTGCACCGCTCGACCCGCAAGCTCACCCTCACCGCCGCCGGCGAACGCTTCTACGACGGCTGCGCCGCGATGGTTGCGGCGGCGCGCGACGCGCAGCAGCAACTGGCCCAGGTGCGCGATGCGCCGACCGGCGAGCTGCGGGTGTCGGCGCCGGTCGGCTTTGCCCGCCACGTGGCGCTCGCGCTCAGCGGCCTGCTCAACGCCAACCCGGGGCTGACGCTGCGCCTGCTGGTCGATGATCAGCTGATCGACCTGATCGAGCAGCGCATCGACCTCGCGCTGCGCTTCGGGCGCATGCACGACTCGGGCTGGGTGGCGCGCAAGCTGTGCGAATTCGAGCGGATGGTTTGTGCCGCGCCGGCCTATTTGCGGCGCAGCGGTTCACCGGCGAGCGCGACCGACCTGATGCGGCACGACTGGCTGCTGTTCGCCGCACCCGGCGCCGCGCGCAGTTTCGATTTCAGCGGCCCGGGCGGCGAGGCGCTGACGCTGCGTGTCGAAGCGCGCATCAGCAGCAACAACCAGTACGCGTTGCAGCAGATGTGCCTGGCCGGGCTGGGGCTGTCGCTGATGGTCCACGCCGATGTCGCCGACGACCTGCAAAGCGGCCGGCTCGTCGACGTGCTGCCGCAGTGGCGCGTCTCGCGCCTGAGTGCCTGGGCGGTGACGCCGCAGCGCGATGCGCAACCGGCAAAGGTGCGCCACGCGATCGACGCGCTGCAGCTGCACCTGTCGGGCCTGCCGGGGGCGCACGCCTGATCAGTGCGGAAGCGTTCCCGGCAGCAGGATGCGCCGGTCCACGGTGCGGATGTCGGTGTGCCCGCAAAACGCCATCGTCAGATCGAGCTCGTTGCGGATGATCTGAAGGCATTTGGTGACGCCGGCCTCGCCCATCGCGGCCAGCCCGTAGAGGAACGAGCGGCCGATGAGCGTGCCCTGCGCACCGAGCGCCACCGCCTTCAGCACGTCCTGCCCCGAGCGGATGCCACCGTCCATCCAGACCTCGATGCGCGAGCCCACCGCGTCGACGATCGCCGGCAGCGCGCTGATCGACGAGGGCGCGCCGTCGAGCTGGCGCCCGCCGTGGTTGGAGACGATCAGCGCGTCGGCGCCGCTGTCGGCGGCGAGCTTGGCGTCTTCGGCGTCGAGGATGCCCTTGAGGATCAGCTTGCCGCCCCAGCGCTTCTTGATCCATTCGACGTCGCCCCAGTTCAGCGCCGGGTCGAACTGCTCGGCGGTCCAGGTGGAGAGCGACGACAGGTCGCCCACGCCCTTGGCA
Source organism: Piscinibacter sp. (assembly GCA_036507085.1). GTDB lineage: Bacteria > Pseudomonadota > Gammaproteobacteria > Burkholderiales > Burkholderiaceae_C > Albitalea. The sequence goes on from DASXQQ010000078.1 coordinate 2,520, forward strand.
TGGCCGACGATGTTGCCGAAGCTGCGCCGCTTCGTCCCGAGCATCCCCAGGCACCAGCGCGGCTTGGTCAGCAGGTTGAGGAGGTTGGCGAGCGTCGGCTTCGGCGGCGCGCTCAGTCCGTTCTTCAGGTCCTTGTGGCGCTGGCCGAGGATCTGCAGGTCCAGCGTGAGCATCAGCGCGCCGCAGTGCGCGGCTTTTGCGCGCGCGATCAGCCGCTCGATGAAGTCGCGGTCGCGCATCACGTAGAGCTGGAACCAGAACGGCGCCTGGGTGTGGGTCGCGACGTCCTCGATCGAACAGATGCTCATCGTCGACAGCGTGAACGGCACGCCGAAGGCCTCGGCCGCGCGCGCGGCGAGGATCTCGCCGTCGGCGTGCTGCATGCCGGTCAGGCCGGTGGGCGCGAGCGCCACCGGCATGGCCGCCGGCACGCCGACCATCGTCGTGCGCGTGCTGCGGTTCTCCATGTTCACCGCGACACGCTGGCGCAGCTTGATGGTCCGGAAGTCGCTCTCGTTGGCGCGGTAGGTGCTCTCGGTCCACGAGCCCGAATCGGCGTAGTCGTAGAACATGCGCGGCACGCGGCGCTTGGCGAGCAGGCGCAGGTCTTCGATGTTCGTGATCACGCTCATGCGGTCTCCAGGCTGGTTTGCCGCGCATGCTAGCGGCGCGCACCGCGCCCGGCCAGGAAAGATTTTCAGGCGTCGCGCGAAAGCGCGGAGCGTGCCTCGGCCAGCGCGTCTTGCGCCACCTGGGCGCACAGCTCGACCAGCCAGCGCGCGAACAGCGCCGCGGCGCCCTGCGCAGCATGCGGCAACAGGTAGTACTGGTTCGCCGGCACCGCCACGATGTTGAACAGCGGGCGCAGCGCGCCGGCGGCGAGCCAGGAGCGCGCGAGGCTCGGCCTTGCAAGCGCGATGCCCTGGCCGCTCACGGCGGCCTCGAGCGTGAGGCCGAGGTCGATCAGCTTCGGCCCTTGCGAGGGTTCGGGCCAGTCGAGTCCGGCCGCGCGAAACCACGGCGCCCACGGCTCGAGCGGTGTGCGCAACAGCGGCGCGCGCGCCAGATCGGCCGGCTCGCGCAGCGGCGGCAGCCGGGCGAGCAAGCCGGGCGACGCCACCGGCAGCACGACATCGTGCATCAGCGCGGTCCCGCCCGCGGCCGCGGCGTCGCCGTTGCGCACCTCGACGTCGGCATCGCTGCTGCCGGCGACGTCGAGGTAGGGAATCGACAGCACGACCTCGAGCTCGATCTGCGGATGGCGGCGCGTGAACGGTTCGAGATGCGGCACCAGCACCTGGCGGGCGAAGGTCGGCGGCGTCGTCACCCGAAGCCGCTGCGCGCGCTGTGCGGCGCGCTGGTGCAAAGGCACGGCCGCGAGCAGGCCCAGCGCGGCGCTGACCTGCGCCAGGTATTCCTTGCCGGCCGCGGTGAGCGCGAGCGAGCGCGCCGAGCGGCTGAACAGCGGCGTGCCGAGCAGTTCTTCCACCGTTGCGACGCGCTTGCTGACCGCGCTCGCCGTGATGCTCAACGCCTCGGCGGCGCGCTCGAAGCTGCCGAGCCGCGCCGTCGCCTCGAACGCGCGCAAGCCGTCGATCGAGGGGTAGCGAACGGTCATGGGCGGGGTATCAGCCGCGGCGCGGCCGCGGCGTGAAGTTCAGCTGGCCGCTGGTCTTCAGCGGAGCTGCACCCAGCTGCAGCCGCATCGGCGACTGCTCCTGCAACTGGTCGGGGTGCCAGAGGTTGACCTCGATCGCGCCCTCGGGAACGCCTTGCAGGATGGCCACGCCATTGGCGTCGGTCTTGGCGAACCACGGCGTCTCGCTCACGTAGACCTGGCCGCGCATCGAGGCGTGCAGGTGGCAGCCCAGGCCGATCGGGCCGGCCTGGTCCACCTTCACCTCGGCGATCGAGGCGCCCGCCTTCTTGCGCGAGACGGGCGCGGGCTTGTAGTCGTCGTAGGGGCTCGACGCCGGCGCCTTTGTCGCGTCGAGCCGGTACTCGAAGTTCTTCACCGACGGCATGCTGCCGAGCGGGCCGCTCGGGGTGGAACGCACATGGTGGTCGTAGCCGTCGCGGTTGACGAAGCGCAGCGTGCTGCCCACCGGCACCACGGTGAGGAAGGGCGCGAAGCGCAGGTTCTCCTGCGCGATGACCACCGGCGCCGCGGCCGGCGTCGCGACGACCTTGGTGGCTGGGTCGACCAGGACCACCACGTCGGCGGCCGGCTTGCCGTCCTTGTCGGTGACGCTGATCTGCACGGTGCCGGCATGGGCGGCGCCGAACAGCAGGCTGGCGGCGAAAGCAAGGACGAGGCGGGGGTTCATGGCGAGGTCTCCGGTGGTGAATCTGCACTCTGCCGAAACTACGAGACGATCGGCCGATCGGACGCACCCCGGCCCGCACCGTGTGCGCGGGTTGTCAACTATGTCACGCTGTTGTCCTGCGGCGGGTCGTCGAACAGCGGCAGCTCGCGAGCGGGCGCCGGCTCGCGGGCCTCGAGCGTGCCCGCCGTTTCACTCGCGCTCGGGTAGGCGCGGGACGGGCCGACCAGGTCGGCGAGCTTGGCCAGCGCACTGGCGCGCACGCCCAGCAGGCGCAGCCGGCGCGTCAGGTCGACGCGCTTCAGACACTCCCCCGCGGCGCGGCGGATCGTGCGCGCGTCCATCGTGTGGGCGGGGAGCGTGAGGTCGCGGGTGACGATCTTGAAGTCGTCGAAGCGCAGCTTGATGCCGATGGTCTTGCTCGCGTAGCCCTTGCGTGCCAGATCGCCAGCGAGCTCGACGCACAGCTCGGTGAAGATGGCGCTCAGCGCGGCGCGGTCGCGCACCGCATGCAGATCGCGATCGAAGGTGGTTTCGCGGCTGATCGACTTGGGCTCGCTGTAGGTGACCACCGGCCGCTCGTCGCGACCATGCGCCGCCTCGTGCAGCCAGGCGCCGTAGCTCTTGCCGAACTGCGTGAGCAGAAACGCCGGATCGGCGGCAGCCAGCTCGCCGATCGTGTGGATGCCGAAACCCGCGAGCTTCTCGCTGGCTTTCGGCCCGATGCCGTTGATCTTCTTCGCCGGCAGCGGCCAGATGCGCGTGGGCAGGTCGGCCGCGGCGAGCAGCGTGAGGCCATCGGGCTTGTCGAGCTCGGAGCAGATCTTCGACAGCAGCTTGTTGGGCGTGACCCCGATCGAGCAGCTGAGGCCGCCGGTGGCTTCGCGCACCGCGTCTTTCAGGGACTGGGCCACCGCGCGCCCGGCATCGGCTTGCGCGCCGGGCAGGTCGGTGAGATCGATGTAGATCTCGTCGATGCCGCGGTCTTCGACGAGCGGCGCGATGGCGCGCACCGCGGCCTTGAACAGGCGCGAGTGCTTGCGGTATTCGTCGAAGTCCACCGGCAGCAGGATCGCGTCGGGCGCCAACTGCGCCGCCTTCATCACGCCCATGCCCGAATGGGCACCGAGCGCACGTGCCTCGTAGGTGGCGGTGGTGATGACGCCGCGGCCGGTGTAGTGGCGCAGCCGCGCATAGCGGCGCGTGCCGTCGGGCTGGCGTTCCGGCTGCTGGTCGCGCCCGCCGCCGATGACCACCGGCTGGCCGCGCAGATCGGGATAGCGCAGCAGTTCCACCGACGCGTAAAACGCGTCCATGTCGAGGTGGGCGATGAGGCGCCGCGGCGGGGCGCGGCTCTCGCGAGCGGGCGCGTCGGGTGGGTTGTCCACGGTCACGGATGGGGACTGGATGCATCAACAGTAACACTGCGCCGGGCCAGCGTGCAAGCTGCATTGCAAGATGGGGTGCGACGAAGACCTCGCCGCCGGCAAGCCCGAGCGCGAGCCCTCAGGCGGGCCGCAGCAGCACCAGCAGCGCGCCGTGCCCGCCGTCAGCGGCGCGGGCCTGGGTGAAGGCGATCACCTCGTTCTTCTGCACCAGCCAGCTCTTCACCAACGCCCTCAGCACGCTTTCGCGCCCGGGCGAGCCGTTGCCCTTGCCGTGGATCACCCGCACACAGCGCAGGCCGCGGCGATCGGCGTCGCGCAGAAAGGCGGCGAGTTGTTCGCGCGCCTCGTCGCGGCGCAGGCCGTGCAGGTCGAGCTGCGCCTGGATCGCCCAGACCCCGCGGCGCAGCTTGCGCACGACCTCGGGCCCGATGTCGCGGCGGCGGAACGACAGCTCGTCGTCGGTTTCGAGCAGGGTCTCGACGTCGAACTCGTCGGAGATCGCTTCGCGCAACACGGCGGCTTCGTCGCGCTCGCGCTGGCGCGGCAGCGGGCTCGGCCGCGGCCGCTCGACGGCGGCGCGCGCGGGAGCGCGCAGCGCGGTCACCGGGCCGACGCTGCGGGCGAAGAGCTCGCGCTCATGCTGCTCGCGCTCGGCGCGTTCGCGCGCCTGCGCGGCGCGGCGGGTGGCTTGCGCGGCGGCGTCCTGCAAGGCCTGCTTCAAGGCGGCCAGGTCCTGCAAGCGGCGCGGCGAGGTGCTCACAGCAGACCCCGCTCGGCGAACGACACCACGTCGGCCTGGCCGACGACCAGGTGGTCGAGCACCCGCACGTCGACCAGCTGCAGAGCGCTCTTCAGCGACTGGGTAAGGAACTCGTCGGCGCGCGACGGCTCAGCCACGCCCGACGGATGGTTGTGCGCGAGGATCACCGCACCGGCACGCAGCTCGAGCGCGCGCTTGACCACCTCGCGCGGATAGACGCTGGTCTGCGTGAGCGTGCCGCGAAACATCTCCTCCAGTTGCAGCAGGTGGTGCTGCGCGTCGAGGAACATCACCGCGAACACCTCGTGGTGCAGGTGAGCGAGCTGCATGCGCAGGTAGTCCTTGACCCGCTGCGGAGCGTCGAACACCGGGCGGTGCGCGAGCTGCTGCAGCAGCGAACGGCGTGCGAGTTCCATCACTGCGGCGATCTCGGCGCGCTTGGCCGGGCCGAGGCCCTTGATGCGCTTGAGGTCGGCGGGCACGGCCTGCAACAGCCCCGACAGGCCCTTGAAGCCATCGAGCAGCTGCTGCGCGAGCTGCAGCACGCTGGTGCCTTTCAGGCCGGTGCGCAGCAGCAGGGCAACGAGCTCGGCGTCGGCCAGCGACGAGGGCCCGAGCGCGAGCAGCTTCTCGCGCGGACGGGCATCGGGAGGAATGTCCTTGAAGACCATGTTCGTCTGCGCGGGCGGGCCGGGCACGGGCTCGTAAAATTGCATCCAGTCTATCCAACCGGGCCGTGCCTTGAATTCAGTCCACCCGGGGTCGTTCCTGACCCTGCACTATCGCCTTGCCGGACCCGACGGCGCGGACATCGTCAACACCTTCGCCGACAAGCCGGCCACGCTGTCGCTCGGGACCGGCGAACTCGCGCCGGCGATGGAGTCGCGGCTGATTGGGCTGGCCGAAGGGACGCGCACCTCGTTCGAGCTGGCGGCGGGCGAGGCGTTCGGTGAGCGCAATGCCGA
>DASXQQ010000079.1:0-8037 GCA_036507085.1 Piscinibacter sp.
GCCTGCTCGGCTGCGCCGTGGTCGACGGCACCACCGGCCTGGTGCTGGCACGCGAAAGCCGTGAAGACCAGCCGGCCGACCTCGACCTGTCGGCGGCGGCCAGCGCCCAGGTGCTGCGCGCCCACCGCATGGCGGCCCGCAGCATGGGCCTGTCGGAGCAGATCGACGAGGTGATGGCCAGCGCCGGCGCCCGCCAGTCGGTGCTGCGCACCGTGTCGCGCCACCCCGACCTGTTCCTGATGGCGCTGCTCGACAAGCACCGCGCCAACTTCGCACTGGCCCGCTTCAAGCTGATGGAAGTCGAAAGGGGACTCTTCTAGAGCGCGGAGCGAAGGGCGAGGATCGCGCGAGCCGTCCGCCCACGAAGTAGGCAGGCGAGCGCGATCGTGTTGCGCCTGCACTGCTTTCTTCGCAACGCGGACGTTCCGGCGCAACCCCGTCTACGGGGATCGACCCGCGCAGCGATCGGCGAGCTTGCGGGCTCGATGCCCGCAAGCGAGTGAGGGCGGTGCAGCTCCGCTACCATCTCTTCCATGAGTCAAGTGCTGTTCGATTACACCCGCCAGGACGCCAGCGGCGCGAGCTGCACCGCCCATGCCTGGGCCAAGGTGCCGGCGCCGCTGAACCCGCAGCAACGCGTCGACTGGAAGGCGCGCGCCGCGGCGCTTCTGAAGCAACACCATGCGGTGCTGGTGGCGCACTACTACGTCGACGGCGACCTGCAGGACCTGGCGCTGGAGACCGGCGGCTGCGTCGCCGATTCGCTCGAAATGGCCCGCTTCGGCCGTGACCACGCGAGCCAGACGCTGGTCGTCGCCGGCGTGCGCTTCATGGGCGAGACGGCGAAGATCCTGAGCCCCGAAAAACGCGTGCTGATGCCCGACCTCGAAGCGACCTGCTCGCTCGACCTCGGCTGCCCGCCCGATGACTTCGCGCGCTTTTGCGACGCCCACCCGGACCGCAGCGTCGTCGTCTACGCCAACACCAGCGCCGCGGTGAAGGCGCGTGCCGACTGGATGGTGACGAGCTCCTGTGCGCTCGCCATCGTCAACCACCTGAAGGAACAAGGCCGGAAGGTGCTGTGGGCGCCCGACCGCCACCTCGGCCGCTACATCCAGGAGCAGACCGGCGCCGACATGCTGATGTGGAACGGTGCCTGCATCGTGCACGACGAGTTCAAGGGCCTCGAGCTCGACCTGCTGAAGGCCGAGCACCCCGAAGCCAAGGTACTGGTCCACCCCGAGTCACCCGAGAGCGTGGTGCGGCAGGCCGACGTCGTCGGTTCGACCTCGCAGCTGCTCAACGCGGTGCTGAAGATGGACGCGCAGACCTTCATCGTCGCCACCGACAACGGCATCCTGCACCGCATGCGCCAGCTCGCGCCGGGCAAGACGCTGATCGAAGCACCGACCGCCGGCGCCAGCGCCACGTGCAAGAGCTGCGCGCACTGCCCGTGGATGGCGATGAACGCGCTGCAAGGTGTGGTGCAGTGCCTGGAACAGGGCAGCGGCGAAGTGCGCGTCGACGAACCGGTGCGTTCGCAGGCGCTGGGCTGCATCGAGCGCATGCTCGACTTCGTGGCGCGCCATCCAACCGTGACGCAGCAGCCGGGGCTGGTTCCTAAAATCGGTGCGGCGTAGCCCTCCCATTCCCGCTCCCGTTCGCCCTGAGCCTGTCGAAGGGCCCGTCCGCGCTGAGGTTCCGAAGCCGCAACCCATGTTCGATCACAACGAAACCCTCGCCGCCGCCCGCACCCGCAACATCCGCGACGCGCTGATGGAAGACATCGGCCAGCGCGACTGGACCGCCGAGCTCGTGCCGGCCGCGCAGCGCGTCAAAGCCCGCGTGCTCGTGCGCGAGAACGCGGTGCTCTGTGGACGCGACTGGTTCGACGGCTGCCTGCATGCCCTCGACGCGCAGGCCCGCGTCAGCTGGCACTACGACGAAGGCGCGACCATGCAAGAAGGCACCCCCGTGTGCCAGATCGAGGCGAACGCCCGCGCGCTGCTGTCAGCCGAGCGGCCGGCGTTGAACTTCCTGCAGATGCTGTCGAGCACCGCAACGCTTGCCCGCCAGTATGTGAGCGCCATCGAAGGCGCATCGCCGAACCGGTCCGGCTGCGCGATCCTCGACACCCGCAAGACCTTGCCCGGCCTGCGCCAGGCGCAGAAATACGCGGTGCGTGTCGGTGGCGGGCAGAACCAGCGCCTCGCGCTGTGGCACGGCATCCTGATCAAGGAAAACCACATCGCGGCCGCCGGCGGCATCGGCGAGGCACTGCACAATGCAACGGCCCTGAACGCCGGCGTCGACATCCAGATCGAGGTCGAGACGCTGGACCAGTTGCGCGAAGCGCTCGCCTGCGGCGCGGCGAACGTGATGCTCGACAACTTCACGATCGCGCAAATGTGCGAGGCGGTCGCCATCAACGCCGGCCGCGCGCGGCTCGAAGTCTCGGGCAGCGTGCAGCTCGACCAGGTGCGCGACATCGCCGCCACCGGCGTCGACCGCATCTCGATCGGCCGGCTGACGAAAGACGTGCGGGCCGTGGATTTTTCGATGCGGGTGCTCGAGCGGCTCTGAATTGGGCCGGCGAATCCGGCCAATTCCGGCGCTCACCACGCCGCCGCCGGGCCGACACTGCGAGAGTCTCCAGCTCCCACAGCACGGCCATGAACGGTGACTTCGATGCGATCCACAACCACCACGAGCGCGCGGTCTGCGACGCGGTGCGCGCCACCGCACCGCGCTTCCAGCACCTGGCCGACGACGAGCTGCTCGCCGACATCGCCTGCGTGGCGCTGAACCGCTTGCCGCCGCGCTACATCCGTCACGAAGTCGACTTCGCGTTCTACCTGACCGACCGCGAACGCATCGACAACGAGCGCGCGATCAGCGAAGCAGTGGCCTTCGCGTTCGAGTTCGTCCAGGCGCGGTTCGCGATGCGGGCGCGGCGCTGACCGGCCTCACACGGGTCAACCGCTGAGCCCAAACGCCTTCGGCTTCTTGCCCTTGCGGTGCGAGCGCAGCAGCACCGTCGGGAAACTCACCGGCAGCGTCTGCGGGAAATCGCGGCTGTAGTGCAGCCCGCGGCTCTCGTGGCGCATCAGCGCCGAGCGCACGATCAGCTCGGCGCAATCCACCAGATTTCTCAGCTCGAGCAAGTCTCGGTTGACGCGGAAGTTCGCGTAGTAGTCGTCGATCTCGTTGCGCAACAGCTTGATCCGGTGCAGCGCGCGCTCGAGCCGCTTGGTCGTGCGAACGATGCCGACGTAGTTCCACATCAACAGGCGCAGCTCGTCCCAGTTGTGGGCGATGACAACCTGCTCGTCGGCGTTCTCGACCTGGCTCTCGTCCCACGCCGGCAGCGCCGGCGCCGCGCGCGCACCGCGCTCGAGGATGTCGCTCGCGCAGGTGCGCCCGAGCACCACGCATTCGAGCAGCGAGTTGCTGGCCAGCCGGTTCGCGCCGTGCAGGCCGGTGTAGCTGGTCTCGCCCACCGCATAGAGCCCGGGCAGGTCGGTGCGCCCGTTCAGGTCGGTCACCACGCCGCCGCAGGTGTAGTGCGCCGCCGGCACCACCGGGATCGGCTGGCGCGCGATGTCGATGCCCAGCGCCAGGCAGCGCGCATGGATGGTCGGGAAATGATCGCGCAGGAACAGCTCACCGAGGTGCGTGGCGTCGAGCAGCACGTTGTCGACGCCGTGCTTCTTCATCTCGAAGTCGATCGCCCGCGCCACGATGTCGCGCGGCGCGAGTTCCATCCGCTCGTCGTGCGCCGCCATGAAACGCGTGCCGTTGGGCAGCGTCAGGTACGCGCCCTCGCCGCGCAGCGCCTCGGTGATCAGGAAGCTGCGCTCCTGGGGGTGGTACAGGCAGGTCGGGTGGAACTGGATGAATTCCATGTTGCCGACGCGGCAGCCGGCGCGCCAGGCCATCGCGATGCCGTCGCCGGTGGCCGTGTCGGGGTTGGTGGTGTAGCGGTAGACCTTGCCCGCACCGCCGGTGGCGAGCACCACTGCCGCAGCCGGCAGCGTCTCGACGCGCTGCTCGTCGATGGCCAACGCATAGATGCCGTAGCAATGCGGCGCCTCTTCGCGCTTCAGGTGGCGCGAGGTGATGAGGTCCACCGCCATCCAGCGCTCGCGCAACCGGATGTTCGGGTGCCGCCGCACCTGTTCGAGCAGTGCGTCGTGAATGGCCTTGCCGGTCGCGTCGGCCGCGTGCGCGATGCGCCGCACCGCATGCCCGCCTTCGCGCGTGAGGTGCAGGCCGAGCGGGCCGTCGGGGTCGGAAGAAAACGGCACGCCGCGCGCGACCAGCCATTCGACGGCCCGTGCGCTGTGCTCGGCAATGAAGCGGGCGGCGTTCTCGTCGACCAGGCCGGCGCCGGCGTCCTGGGTGTCGCGCACATGCGACTCGATGCTGTCGTCGTCGCCCAGCACGCCGACGATGCCGCCTTGCGCCCAGGCGGTGGCGCCCTCCTCCAGGTCGCGCTTGGCGAGCACGACCACCGGGTGGCGGTCGGCGAGCTGCAGGGCCACGGTGAGCCCCGCGAGGCCCGCGCCGACGATCACCACGGGGGCGTTGCTGGTTGCGCTGTCGGCTCGGGTCATGAAGGTTAGGGCCTGTTCACACTAAATGCGTGCCCACGCCGGCACCTGGCAGGCCACAGGGCTAGGCGTGGGCGAGGCGGTGTGCCTGCGGCACACAACGAGCCCGCAACGACGCCCTGTGGCCTGCCAGGTACCGGCCCTTCGGGTGATCTCAGGAAACGCTCTCCCTCCGCGTTGCAAATGCTCGACGTGGGAATTACCACGTCTGCGCTTTGCGCCTCGATGGAGAGCGTTTCCTGAGTCACGTGGGTACGCATTTAGTGTGAGCAGGCCCTAGGGGTCCACCGGAACCGCTCGATTCTATCGAGCGCCGACGGATACCGAGCGTTTCATCGGCGTGCCACGCGTCGCCGTACACTCCAACACCGCACCATGAGCATCCCGCACATCGAAGGCTCGTCCTGGAGCTCCATTCCGCCCGACTCGACGCCGCCGGCCGCGCCCGAGCCCTGGCAGGCCACCCGGGCGCAAACCCAGCTCGTTCGCGACGAGGAGGACTATCTCGCCGCCGAACAGCGCGACATCGGCCGCCCGGTGGGCGAGAACCAGCGCGAGCTGTTCGTCTCCTGTGATCCCGGCCCGGCACTGCAGCAGCAGTTCCAGCATCTGCACCCCGAGTTCATCGCGGTCCACGACATCGCCACCCATGCGTCGCGCAAGCTGCTCGCCGGCATCGCCGCGGCGAGCAAGCGGGCGATGCAGACGCTCACGATCCGCCGCCAGGGCTACGGCACCCCGTTGGCGACCCTCCAGTTCGTCGAGCTGCCCACTGCGCAAGGCGGCGTGCTGCGCATCTATTCGACCGAGGCCGACGCCGAGACCAGCTCGCGCCACGCGCTGGCGCGCACGCTGCTCGCCCACAGCACGCTCGGCGTCATCCTGGTCGGCGACGTTCCACTGCACGCGATGAGCGCGACGCTCAAGCCGCTTCACGACGACATGGTCGCCGGCCCCTGGCCGAATCGCCAGCTGTTGATGCTGCCGCTGTCGGCCGCCAATGCACTGGTCACGCAGGGCATGGAGCTCGCGCGCGGCACCGGCGTGAGCGTACGCACGACGCCGCAGGTCACCCGGCCAGCGGACGCCTGGAATTTCATCAGCACGACCTGGTCGCGGCTGTACGCACAATTGCACCCCGCCGACAGCACGGCCCGCCCGGCACCGGCGGCAACCCCCACCACGCCGACGGAGCCGCTGCCCTTGCGGCCGATGCCGCCGGTGGCGGCGTCACGCCCCGCTGTGCCCACCGATCCGCTGTCGCGCTATGTGCACCAGCTGAGCGAGCTCACCGGCATGGTCAGCTGCTGCGTGTTCGAGGTGGCAACCGGCCGCGCGGTGGCGCATGCGGGCGCGAGCCCGGGCGCCGACGATCTGGCCACGCACGGCTCGGAACTGCTTGCGGCGATGCTGTCCACGAGCCGCACGCTCGGCCTCGGTCACGCGCTGCCCGAGGCGGCGATCACGCTCGGCGCGCACCACCTGCTGCTGCGCGCGGTGCCGCGCCACCCCGGCATGGCGCTGCATGCGGTGCTCGACAAGACGCACGCCAACCTCACGCTGGCGCGGCTGCAGATCCTGCGCATGGACACGCTGTTCGACGAGCCGGCGGGCTGATCAAAGCGAAGCAGCGCGTGCTCAGTGCACGACGCGCGCGAAGACGAATTCGCCGCCTTCGACGCCCACCGGGATCACATCCTTCGGGCCGAACTTGCCCTCGAGAATCAGCTTGGCCACCGGGTTCTCGATGCGCTGCTGGATCGCCCGCTTCAGCGGCCGCGCGCCGAAAGCCACGTCGAAGCCCACCTTGGCCAGCTCGCGCACCGCCTGCGGCGACACGTCGAGCTTCATGTCCATCTTCTCGAGGCGCGCTTCCAGCGCCTTGAGCTGGATCTTCGCGATCGATTCGATGTGCTGGGTGTCGAGCGCATGGAACACCACCACCTCGTCGATCCGGTTGAGGAATTCGGGACGGAAGTGCTGCTTCACGTCGACCCAGACCGCGTCGCGAATCGCCTCGTAGGGCTGGCCCGCCATCTGCATGATCTGGTGCGAGCCGAGGTTGGAGGTCATCACGATCACCGTGTTCTTGAAGTCGACGGTGCGGCCCTGGCCGTCGGTCAGGCGGCCGTCGTCGAGCACCTGCAGCAGCACGTTGAACACGTCCGGGTGCGCCTTCTCCACCTCGTCGAGCAGCAGCACGCTGTAGGGCTTGCGGCGCACCGCTTCGGTCAGGTGGCCGCCCTCGTCGTAGCCGATGTAGCCGGGCGGCGCGCCGATCAGGCGGCTGACCGAGTGCTTCTCCATGAACTCGCTCATGTCGATGCGGATCATGTGGTCGTCGCTGTCGAACAGGAAGCCGGCCAGCGCCTTGCACAGCTCGGTCTTGCCGACGCCCGTGGGGCCGAGGAAGAGGAACGAACCGGTCGGCCGGTTCGGGTCCGACAGGCCGGCGCGCGAGCGGCGGATCGCATCGGCCACCGCGGTGATCGCCTCGTTCTGGCCGACCACTCGCTCGTGCAGGCGCGCCTCCATCTGTAGCAGCTTCTCGCGCTCGCCCTGCATCAGCTTCGAGACCGGGATGCCGGTCGCGCGCGCCACCACCTCGGCGATCTCTTCGGCACCGACCATCGTGCGCAGCAGCTGGCGCGGCCCGCCGGCGGCCGCGCCCTTGGCCTCCTTGGCCTGCGCGTCCTTGAGCTTCTTCTCGAGCTCGGGCAGTTTGCCGTATTGCAGCTCGGCGACCTTGTTGAAGTCGCCCTTGCGCTTCCATTCCTCGATCTGGGTGCGGGTACGGTCGATCTCTTCCTTCAGCTGCGCCGAGCCTTGCGCCGCGGCCTTCTCGGACTTCCAGATCTCCTCGAGGTCGGCCGCCTCGCGCTGCAGCCGCGCGATCTCTTCCTCGATCAGCGTCAGGCGCTTGCGCGAGGCTTCGTCCTTCTCCTTCTTCACCGCCTCGCGCTCGATCTTCAGCTGGATCAGGCGCCGGTCGAGCTTGTCCATCGCCTCGGGCTTGGAGTCGATCTCGATCTTCACCTTGGCCGCCGCTTCGTCGATCAGGTCGATCGCCTTGTCGGGCAGAAAACGGTCGGTGATGTAGCGGTGGCTGAGCTCGGCCGCGGCGACGATGGCCGGGTCGGTGATCTCGACGCCGTGGTGCACCTCGTACTTCTCCTGCAAGCCGCGCAGGATCGCGATGGTGGCTTCGACCGACGGTTCGTCGACGAGGATCTTCTGGAAGCGGCGCTCCAGCGCAGCGTCCTTCTCGATGTACTTGCGGTATTCGTCGAGCGTGGTCGCGCCGATGCAGTGCAGCTCGCCGCGCGCCAGCGCGGGCTTGAGCATGTTGCCCGCGTCGATCGCGCCCTCGGCCTTGCCGGCGCCGACCATGGTGTGGAGTTCGTCGATGAAGACGATGGTCTGG
>DASXQQ010000080.1:0-4507 GCA_036507085.1 Piscinibacter sp.
CCGGAGATGAAGGTGCTCTCGCCCCAGTTCACCACCTGGTTGCCCAGCTTCACGTTCAGCGGCGCGCTGCCGAGCTTGAAGTTGCCGAAGACGTAGGCGTCCTGCACGGCGGCGCCGGAGAACTTGGACAAGCTGTCGAACTCGCTGTCGTTGAGCTTGGAGTCGGCGGCGTAGTCGTTGGCGGCGCTGCCATGCGGCACCGTCCTGTTCTTCGCCTGGTAGTCGTACCAGGCCTTGGCGCGCACGAACAGGCCCAGGTTTTCACCTTTCAACTGCAGGTCGCCGATCAGCTTGGCGGTGGTGGTGAAGACCTTGCCTTTGCCGTAGTTGAGTTCGCCGTCATCGGCGCCGGCGTTGCCGGTGCCGCCGTTGTTGACGCCGATCAGCGCCGGGTCGGGGCTGGTCGCCCGCCAGTTCGTCCCCAGCGACGCCCCGAGCGTCCACTGCCCTTCGACGCCGTTGTCCAGCGTGAAGGTGCCCGCCTGCGCGACGCCGCCCCATCCCAACGCGCCGAAGGCGAGCGCCGCCCTGCAAGCAGCCGACAAGGCGCGCAGCGGTACCCCATGCGCCTTGCGCCCGACGTGTTTGTTCTGTCTCCTGTTCACCATGCACCTCCAGTTGATGTGTCCCATGAAGTGGGTTCCAGCATCTCGATCCGCGCGTGCGGCGGGGACGCCGCATTGGCCTGTATTCCGTGCAACGGAATCCTATTCCGATGTATGGAGATATGCTAGTCACCAAAGTCGAGGGTGTCAACACGGTGTTTCCCAAGTGGCGGCGATTGGGGAGTCGGATTTCCGGATGGCATCCGAACTGCGACCGGCTCGGGCTGCAGCGACCAGGTGAATCACCACAGAGATCACAGAGCACGCAGAGGAACACAGGCGGATTCACGGCCGCTGTGGCTGCTGGAGGCACTGGAGCCAGCGCGGGCGCAGGGAAGCGCGAGCGCACCCGGCGCTCGTCGACCAGGGCGCTTCCCGCCGTCCGACGCTGCGGCCCGCTACGTCACCCAGGCCGACGCACTGGCCGTGTTTTCGTAGGCCTCAGCCGGCGTCGCGGATGGCGTCGCGCAGCCGTTGCCCCACCTGCGGCCGGTCCTTGAACGGGTCGGTCGGATTGCGGTGCAGCACAATGTCTTCGAGACGTGTCTGCACCACGCCGAGCGCGTTCGGGTGGCTGAAGACGTAGAAGCGCTCTTCGGCCACCGCGTCGAACACGAACTGCGCGACCTGCGCGGCCGAGACCTTGCCGGAACCGATGGCCTTGTCGTTCATCGCCTGCGCGATCAACTGGCTCGCGGTCGGTTGGGCGGCGCTGTCGACCATCTCGGCCGGGCGGTTGCGCTCGGAGTGATGGATGCCGGTGGGCACGAAGTACGGGCAGAGCACCGAGCAGTGGATCTGCGTGGTGACCAGCGCCAGGTCCTGGTACAGCGACTCGCTCATCGCCACCACCGCATGCTTGGTCACGTTGTAGACGCCCATGTTGGGCATGTTGCACATGCCGGCCATCGACGCGGTGTTGACGATGTGGCCCTCATAGGACGGGTCGGCCTTGGCCGCGGCGAGCATCATCGGCGTGAACACGCGCACGCCGTGGGCCACGCCCATCAGGTTGACGCCGATCAGCCACTCCCAGTCCTTCAGCGAGGCTTCCCACAACAGGCCGCCATGAGCGACACCGGCGTTGTTGAACACGAAGTGCGGTGCACCGAAGCGCTTGAATGCGGCCGCGCCTAGCGCCTCGACCTCGGCAGCCTTGGACACGTCGAGCCGGAACGGCAGCACCTGCGCGCCCAAGGCTTCGATCTCGGCTGCCGCCATGTCGAGTGCGTCCTGCTGCACATCGGCCATCACCACATTCATGCCCGCGCGCGCCGCGAGGCGCGAGGCTTCGAGGCCGAAGCCCGAGCCGGCTCCGGTGATGACCGCCGTCTTGCCCTTCAATGTCTTCATTCCTTCGTTCCTTGCTTCACTGTTCCTATTTCCTGATCTGGAAGCCGATGCGCGGGAAGTGCACCACCACCCGGCCGGCGCGCTCGTCGTCGCGCTCGATCGCCACCTCGTCGTCGGTGAGGCCGCACAGGCGGCCGACAACCGGGTCTTGCGCGTAGTCGATCGGCGCCACCTGCACCGTGTCGCCGAAGGCAAAGCCGTGCTGCGCATCGAACGCGAGCGGCGCGCGGTGCTGCGCCGCCTTCGCGATGACGAGCGCGTCGTCGCTGCCCATCGGCTCGTGCTCGCCGTGGCCGAAAGCCTGCACGCGCTCGTACCAGTTGCCGAGCCGCGTGTACGGCCCGAGCAGCGTCGCCACCGGCGGCGCGCGGCGGATGAACCACAGCGACTGCGCGACCGAGAAGTCGGCAATGCAGGCGTGATCGCCGCAGAGAAACTTGCGCTCGTCGCCGAGCTGCTGCTCGAGCCAGCCGAGGTAGGTGCGCAATTGCGCGCCGGCGTCGGCGATGGTCGGCCGGCGCATGCCCGCGGTCATCGCCGCGCGATCGGCGGCGAAGGCCTTCAGGTGCTCCGGCGGCGCGCCGCCGAAGATGTGCGGCAGGCCGGCCGGCTGCATCGTGAACGAGATCGCCACCCAGAACAGCGCGGTGTCGGCCCAGCGCGAGAGCATGTGCTGGGCGCCGCTGGCGGCCACCGGGTACAGCGGCGGCGTCGGCGCGAGGCGGTCGATCACGCGGCACATCAGCTCGGTGTCGCAGTAGATGTCGGCGCCGATCTGCAGGAAAGGCGTGCGCCGGTAGCCGCCGGTGAGCGCGACCACGTCGGGCTTGGGCAGCACCACCGGCACCGTCACCGACTTCCAGGCGAGGCCCTTGTAGCCGAGCACGAGCCGCACCTTCTCGGAGAACGGTGAGGTCGCGTAGTGGTGGAGGATGAGGTCTTGCATGGTCAGCCCTCCCGCCGGGCCGTCCCAAGGGGGACTGCGCCCCCTTGGGGGGCAGGAGCGAAGCGACGTGGGGGTTCCATTTCAGTCGGTTTCGCGCGGTTGATGAGGGCGTCGAAGTCCACATTCGAGGGTAGCGTTCCGAAGGCCTGCCCCCAGTCACCTGCGAGACGCGAACGACAGAAGGCGTCGAAGACGAAGTCGGGCGCGTGCTGGTGCAGCAGCGCGGCCTGCACCGCGAGCGCCACGTCTTGCGCGAGGCGCCGGCCGTCGGCCTCGTCGCTGCCGTCGGCAATGCGCTGCGCGAGCGTGGCAGCGAAGCGGTCGAACGCGGCGTTCGTTCCGCGTGCCGCAGCGAGCTCGGCGGCCAGCGCCTCGGCGATGTCTTCGCCCTTGCGCAACGCGCGCAACACATCGATCGCCATGATGTTGCCCGCGCCTTCCCAGATCGAGTTCACCGGCATCTCGCGGTAGATGCGCGCCATCACGCCTTCGCCGCCCTCTTCCACATAGCCGTTGCCGCCGAGGCATTCCATCGCCTCCTGCGCGAAATGGCTGCCGCGCTTGCAGACCCAGAATTTCGCCACCGGCGTGAGCAGGCGCCGCATCTGCGCTTCATGAGGGTCGGCCGCACGGTCGAACGCGCGGGCGAGGCGCAGGCTCAGGGCGGTGGCGGCTTCGCTCTCCAGCGCCAGGTCGGCGAGCACGTTGCGCATCAGGGGCTGCGCGATCAGCGGCTTGCCGAAGGCGCTGCGCTGCGCCGTGTGGTGCAGCGCAATCGCGAGCGCCTGGCGCATCAGACCGCTGGTGCCGAGCGCGCAATCGAGCCGCGTCATCGTGCCCATCTCGAGAATCTGCGGCACGCCGCGGCCTTCTTCACCGACGAGCCAGGCGGCGGCGCCGTCGAACTCGACCTCGGAGCTCGCGTTGGCCTTGTTGCCGAGCTTGTCCTTCAGGCGCTGGATGCGGATCGCATTGACCGTGCCGTCGGGGAGGAAGCGCGGCAGGAAGAAGCAGCTCAGGCCGGCGTCCACCTGCGCGAGCACGAGGAATGCGTCGCACATCGGCGCCGACATGAACCACTTGTGGCCGGTGAGGCGAAAGCGCGGGCCCCAGGTGTCGGCGCCGTCGGGCGTCGCCCGGGTGGTGTTGGCGCGCACGTCGGAGCCGCCCTGCCTTTCGGTCATCCCCATGCCCATGGTCACGCCGGTCTTCTGCGCGGCGGGAACGAAGCGAGGGTCGTAGGCGCGGCTCGCGAGCTTCGGGCCCCACTCGGCCGAAATCTCAGGGCTGGCGCGCAGCGCCGGCGTGACCGCGTAGGTCATCGAGATCGGGCAGAGCACCGACGATTCGAGCTCGGTGAAGAGCATGAAGCCGGCGGCGCGCCGTACATGGTCGTTCGCCGCGCCGGCCCAGGGCGTACCGTGCAGACCGGCATCGGTGGCCAGGCGCATCAGCGCGTGGTAGCTCGGATGGAACTCGACGGTGTCGCTGCGCCGGCCGACGCGGTCGTGCGTGTGCAGCAGCGGCGGGTTCACGTTGGCCAGCCGCGCATGGGTCTGCATCTCGGGCGTGGAGAGCGTGGCGCCGAGCCGGCTCAGCTCGG
>DASXQQ010000081.1:0-2316 GCA_036507085.1 Piscinibacter sp.
TCCGACTGGGCAGCCACCGGTGACACGCATGCGCCGAAGTACCGCAAGATCAACGGCACCGGCAGCGTCGACGAGATCACGGCGCGAGCCCTCGAAGCCCTGAGTTGATTTGAAGTCGCCTTCCCCGAGCCGCTCGCAGAGCGGCATTTTTTTGGGCGACAATTGACGTATACGTAAATCCCGGTCTTTCACTTCACTCTCTCGGAGCATTTCACATGGACATCGCAGGCAAGGTATTCATCGTCACCGGCGGAGCCTCGGGCCTCGGCGAAGGCACGGCGCGCATGCTGGTCGCCAACGGCGCCTCGGTCGTCATCGCCGACCTGCAGGCCGACAAGGGCGAAGCGCTGGCCCGCGAACTTGGCAACGCCGCATTCGTGAAGTGCGACGTCAGCCAGGAGGCCGATGGCCAGGCCGCGGTCGCCAAGGCCACCGCGATGGGCAAGCTGATGGGCCTGGTGAACTGCGCCGGCGTCGCGCCCGCGGTGAAGACCGTCGGCAAGGAGGGCGCCCATCCGCTCGCGCTGTTCGCCAAGGTCGTCAGCGTCAACCTGATCGGCAGCTTCAACATGATCCGCCTCGCTGCCGAGGCGATGGCGAAGAACGAACCCGAGTCCACCGGCGAGCGTGGCGTGCTGATCTCCACCGCCAGCGTCGCGGCCTACGACGGCCAGATCGGCCAGGCGGCGTACTCGGCCTCCAAGGGCGGCGTCGTCGGCATGACCTTGCCGATCGCGCGCGACCTGGCACGCAGCGGCATCCGCAACATGACTATCGCTCCCGGCATCTTCGGCACGCCGATGCTGTTTGCGATGCCCCAGGACGTGCAGGACGCACTCGCCGCCGGTGTGCCCTTCCCGAGCCGCCTCGGCACCCCCGCCGACTACGCGAAGCTGGTGCACCAGATCATCACCAACGACATGCTCAATGGCGAAGTGATCCGCCTCGACGGGGCGATCCGGCTGGCACCGAAGTAAGAGGCGGCGCAGAGCCGCGCCCCGCTCATGCCTTGCGGCGCGCGAACAAGCCCCACAGTCGCGCCAGGTCGGCGGTGCCGTCGCTGCCGCCGACGCTGCGGAAGGTGGCCTGGGCGCGGCTGTTGTCGCCGACGATCAGCTGCGCGATCCCCAGGTGCAGCTTGGCGTCTTCGCCGCGCTTGAGCTTGTCCTTGGCGATGCCTTGCTGCATCAGCTGCAGGCCGCGCGCCTTGTCGCCGTTGAACACGAGGTTCATCCCCAGGTTCACCAGCGCGGTGCCGTCCTTGGCCTGCTGCGCCTGCGCGAGCGCCTCGACCTGCGCCTTCTGGTCTTCGTCGACCCGCTTGGCCACCAGGTCGCGCAGCCGCTTGTGGCGCTCGGCTTCATTGCCCACGCCGAGCGCGCCGGCGGCGAAGCCCTTGTCGACCACCTGCCGCGCTTCGCCCGGCAAGCCCGCCTGCAGCGCGAGCTGGGCCATCTCCATGTAGTCGTTGGCCGCGCTGATGCTGCCGGTGGCGAGCGACAGGCGGTAGGTGTCCAGCGCGAGCCGGTCGCTGAAGTTAGGCTTGCGCTGCAGGCGGCTCAGCAGATCGACCCAGTACTCCTTCTTCGGGTAGTAGGTGACGAGCCGCTCCAGCGCCCAGACGTAGCCGTTGGTGTCGTTCATCTTGAGCGTGGCGTTGACCAAGAGCTTCAAGCGGTCTTCGGCCGGCGCGTTGCCGGCCTTCTCGGCTTGCTGGATCTCGGTGGTGAGCTCGCGCGCCGCACCGGCGAAGTCGCCGCCCAGGTACTGGCTCTGGATCAACAGGGTGCGGATCGCGGGGCTCGTGCCGCCTTCCTTGAAGTAGCGCTGGCCCCACTGCATGGCCTTGCTGTAGTCGTGCGCGCGGTAGTAGGCGCCGGCCAGGCTTTCGAGCATGCGCAGCTTGTCGGCCCCGCTGACCCGGGCGCTGATCGCCTCGAAGGACTTGGCCGCTGTCTCGACGTCGCCGGCACCGCTCGCCGCAGCGATGCGCATGCGCTCGATGAGGTAGTTCTCGCCGGCGGTCTTGCCCGAGATCGCATCGGCGTCGCGCACTTTGGCGAGCGCCTCCTTGTACTTGCCGGCCTTGATCAACTCCTGCGCGGCCTGCAGCGGCTTGCCCACTTCGGGGCGCACGGCGTCTTGCGCCTGGGCGCACAGCATCAGCGCCGCGAGCGCGGCGCCGGCGATGCGGCTGAGAACACGTTGTCGCATGGCTGGCTACTTGATGAACTGTTCGTTGCCGACCATGCCGAGCTTGGTCACCCCCAGGCGCTGGGCACTGGCGAGCACGGTGGCCACGGACTTGTACTCGAC
>DASXQQ010000082.1:0-1801 GCA_036507085.1 Piscinibacter sp.
GGGTCGCAGCTTGCCCGTCGCGACGCACACCGATGACGCTCGCAAGCAGCCACTGAGATTGGCAGGCTTGCTGGTTCTTGCCGTGCACGCACGCATCGCCTCATTGAAGGCAAATTGCGCGTACTCGGGAGGGGCTTCGGAAGTTCGCAAGGGCGAGGCGTATCCTGCGCACTCACAAGCGGAGAAATCAATGGCCATCCAAGCACAGAGAAATCGGGCGCGACTGCATGTCCTGAGGGACAACGTTCACCGCGCAAAAAGGGACGTGAAGCGCAATCTTGCCGGCGCCGCCGAGCGTCTGAAGATGCATGTCGCGGCCAGGCTTGCGTACGCTGAGACACGCAAGTAGGTGGCAATGCGCCGATGGGCGATGGGCGATCTCCTCGTTGCGGCGCCTGCGGCCCATCGCGAGCGTCCGCTGTGCGGCCGGCCAGTTCGCTCGCCCCAAGTCCGCTGCGGGTCGGCCAACGCTGGTCGACACCGCAATGGCAACGGCTGAAACCCGCCATCGGCGTCTGCCGGTCGGGCAACTGCAGGTCAGTCGCGACTATCGGCCGGAAGCTTCAACGATTGGCGGGTCACGCTGCGCCGCCGGCACTGCGCCCGGCACGTGCAAAGGCGAGCGCCAGCCTTGCGCCCACTTCCGCGTTGTGTTTCACCAGAGCGATGTTGGTCGCCAGGCTGCGTCCACCCGTCATCGCCTTGATGTGAGCCAGCAGGAAGGGCGTCACGGCCTTGCCGGTGATTCCTTGCGCCGCGGCTTCGGCAAGCGCCTGATGAGTCAACGCGTCGATCTCCTCGCGCCGCATTGCCGCTGCTTCCGGAACCGGCGTGCTCAACACCACACCGCCCGCGAGGCCCAAGTCCCACTTGGTGCGGATGAAGCGTGCCTGCGCCGCCGGGTCGTCCAGACGGAAGTCCGCGCGAAAGCCGCTGTCGCGGGTGTAGAACGCTGCAAAGTTGTCTTGCTCGCAACTGAGCACCGGCACGCCGTGTGTTTCCAGGTATTCCAGCGTGAGCCCGATGTCCAGAATGGACTTCGCACCGGCACACACCACCACCACCGAAGTCTTCGCGAGTTCCTGCAGGTCGGCTGAGATGTCGAAACTCTGCGGCGCGCCACGGTGCACGCCGCCGATGCCGCCGGTGACGAAGACCTCTATGCCGGCCAGCGCGGCGCAAATCATCGTCCCGGCCACTGTCGTCGCGCCGAGCTCTCCGCTGGCCAACACCGCCGGCAGGTCGCGGCGGCTGACCTTGTGTGCCCGGCCCGAGCGGCCGAGCAGCTCGAGTTCGTCGTCCGAAAGCCCGATGTGGATGCGCCCGCCGATCAGCGCGATGGTCGCCGGCTCAGCCCCCGCGTCGCGGATGAGTGCCTCCACTTCGCGGGCCGTACGCACGTTCTCTGGGTATGGCATGCCGTGGGCGATGATGGTCGATTCCAGCGCCACGAGCGGGCGGCCGGCGGCCTGTGCAGCGGTCACGGGCGTACTGAGGGCCAACCAAGAACGCGCAAGGTCGACAACCATAGCGATGCCTTCGTCGGTTGATGGGGACGTCAGTGTGCCGCACGGGGGCTTGGTCTCGGCCATTCCCTGCCATTCAAGTCGGGCTGCTTTAGAGCAGCCCAGCAGGCATTGCGCTGAACATCCTTGGGGAGGCGGCTTGGCGGCGGCATCGCGACGATCCAGCAATACCTGCGCGCTGCCCCTGGTGGACGAGATGCACCTGGCGATCGCCCCCACCCTGCTCGGCTGCGGAGAGGCGTTGCTCGCCGGCATCGACCTGCCAAGGCTGGGCT
>DASXQQ010000083.1:0-1540 GCA_036507085.1 Piscinibacter sp.
ACGAGCGACGCACCGTCGCTCGCGGCGAGCGCGTCGATCACCCGCACCGCGTGGCCGCGGTCGACGGCACCCAGCATCTGGCGCACCTCGCCCTCGGTGATCGCGCCGGCGCCGAAGGCGATCGCCTGGTCGGTCAGTGACAGGCCGTCGCGCATCGACCCGTGCGCCGCGCGCGCCAGCAGGCGCAGTGCGCCCGCCTCGGCCGCGACGCCTTCGTCGGCCAGCACATGCGCCAGATGCCGCTGCACCGTTTGCGGCGCCATCGGCCGCAGGTTGAACTGCAGGCAGCGCGACAGCACGGTAGGCGGAACCTTCTGCGGGTCGGTGGTGGCGAGCACGAATTTCAAGTACTCGGGCGGCTCCTCCAGCGTCTTCAACATCGCGTTGAACGCGGTGTTCGACAGCATGTGCACTTCGTCGATCATGTAGACCTTGAAGCGCCCCACGACCGGCTTGTAGACGGCCTGATCGAGCAGCAGCGAAATCTCCTCGACGCCCCGGTTCGACGCCGCATCGAGCTCGACATAGTCGACGAAGCGCCCGCTGTCGATGTCGCGACAGGCGTGGCAGACGCCGCAGGGATGCGCGGTGATGCCGCCGCTGCCGTCGGCGCCGACGCAGTTCAGCGACTTCGCGAGGATGCGCGAGACCGTGGTCTTGCCCACGCCGCGCGTTCCGGTGAACAGGTAGGCATGGTGGAGTCGACCCTGCACGAGTGCATTGGCCAGGGCCTGCACGACATGCTCCTGGCCGACCAGTTCCTCGAAGCTGCGAGGCCGATACTTTCGCGCGAGCACTAAGTAACTCATGGGTGGATTCTACGAGGCCGCTCCATGCGAATCGATGCAGTCGGTGACCGATAATCCGACCCCATGAATCCCGACGCTCCCCTCGACCCTTCGGCCCCGCTCAGCTACGACCAGGCCGGCGTCAATTACGACCTGATCGACCCGCTGAAGGTCGCCGCACAGCGTGCCGCAGCGGCCACCGGCGCCCACCTCGCAGCGCACGGCTTCAGCGAAGTTGCCGCCTCGCGCGGCGAGTCGGCCTATGTCGTCGACGTGGGCCCGTTCTACATCGCCAGCATCGTCGAATGTCTCGGCTCGAAGGCGCTGGTGGCCGACGAGATGCGCGAGCTCACCGGCCAGAGCTACTACGACGGCATCGCGCAGGACACGATTGCGATGGCGATCAACGACCTGATCACCGTCGGCGCCACGCCGCTGGTGGTTCAGGCCTACTGGGCCGCGGGCGGCTCGCAATGGTTCGCCGACGCGCAGCGCGCGAGCGCGCTGGTCGCCGGCTGGAAGCACGCCTGCGACATCTGCGGCGTGGCCTGGGGCGGCGGCGAAACGCCGGCGCTCGCCGGCATCGTGGCCGACGGCCGCATCGACCTGGCCGCCTCGTGCACCGGCCTCATCAATCCGAAGGAGCGCCTGTCGGTGGGCGACAAGCTCGGGCCCGGCGACGCGATCGTGCTGCTCGCGTCGAGCGGCATCCATGCCAACGGCCTGAGCCTCGCGCGCAAGCTGGTCGAGCG
>DASXQQ010000084.1:0-4372 GCA_036507085.1 Piscinibacter sp.
CGGCCGTCACCGTCAGGTAGCGGGCGAACTTGCCGAGCGCCATGTAGGCGACGCAGGGCCAGAACGGCAGGCGCAGCCAGCCGGCGACCGCGCACAGCGGGTCGCCGACCACCGGCAGCCAGGCGAGCAGGCAGGCCTTGGGACCGAAGTGCTCGAGCCAACGCAAGGCGGCGCGGTGGTGGGCGGGATGGTGCTTGACGCGCTCGTAGGCGCGCTCGACGCCCCAGCCCATCCACCAGGTGAGCGCACCGCCCAGCGTGTTGCCGGCGGTGGCCACCAGCACGGCGGGCCAGAACAGGTCGGGGTTCAACTTCACCAGGCCGAACACCGCGGGCTCCGAGCCCATCGGCAGCAAGGTGGCCGAGACGAACGCGATGACGAAGACCGTGCTCAGCCCGAACTTCGGCAAGGCCAGCAGCGCGAGCAGCGAGTCGATCCAGGCGTCCATGTCGCTGCATTATCCGGACCCGACTGCGGGCGCAAACGGCGCCGGACCAACCGCTATACTTCTGCCTCCTTTTTCAGCACCCACCTCCAACCGCCTCATGAAGATCGGCCACATCGAACTGGCGAACCGCCTGTTTGTCGCGCCGATGGCGGGGGTGACCGATCGGCCGTTTCGCCAGCTCTGCAAGCGCCTCGGCGCGGGCTACGCGGTCAGCGAGATGGTGACCTCGCGGCGCGACCTGTGGACGAGCCTGAAGACCAGCCGGCGCGCCAACCACGACGGTGAAGTCGCGCCGATCGCCGTGCAGATCGCCGGCACCGACGCGCCGATGATGGCCGAGGCCGCGGCCTACAACATCGACCGCGGCGCGCAGATCATCGACATCAACATGGGCTGCCCGGCGAAGAAGGTCTGCAACAAGTGGGCCGGCTCCGCGCTGATGCAGGACGAGCCGCTCGCGCTCGAGATCATCGAAGCGGTGGTTGCCGCCTGCGCGCCGCGCGGCGTGCCGGTGACCTTGAAGATGCGTACCGGTTGGTGCGAGTCGGAGCGCAACGCCGTGCGACTCGCGCGCGCGGCCGAAAGCGCCGGCGTCGCGATGGTCACGGTGCACGGCCGGACCCGCGAGCAGGGCTACAAGGGGCAGGCCGAGTACGACACCGTGGCCGCGGTGAAGTCGTGCCTGCGCATTCCGGTGGTGGCCAACGGCGACATCGACTCGCCCGCCAAGGCGCGCGAGGTGCTGCGCGCGACCGGTGCCGACGCGATCATGGTCGGCCGCGCGGCGCAGGGGCGGCCGTGGATCTTCCGCGAGATCGCGCATTTCCTCGCCACCGGCGAGAGCCTCGATGCGCCCGAGGTGACCCAGGTCAAGCGCTGGCTGCTCGAACACCTGGACGATCACTACGGCCTGTACGGCGAGTTCGCCGGCGTGCGCAGCGCCCGCAAGCACATCGGCTGGGCGGTGCGCGCATTGCCCGGCGGCGAGTCATTTCGCGCCGAGATGAACCGGCTCGAGACCTGCGACGCGCAAGCGCGCGCGGTGAGCGACTGGTTCGACGAACTGGCCGACACGCATCGCCTGCTGCCGAACGTGAACCATGCGGCCAACGACGACTTCCTCGAACAACAAGCATGAGCAAGAAGCACATCGAAGAATGCATCCGCGACAGCCTCGAGGGCTACTTCAAGGACCTGCGCGGCGTGGAGCCCACGGCGATGTACGAGATGATCCTCAACGTGGTCGAGAAGCCGCTGCTCGACGTGGTGATGAGGCACGCCGAAGGCAACCAGAGCCGCGCCGCCGAATGGCTGGGCATCAACCGCAACACGCTGCGCCGCAAGCTCGTCGACCACAAACTGATCAAGTGACGCCATGACCTCATTGACCGCTCTCCTCTCCGTATCCGACAAGACCGGCGTCCTCGAATTCGCCCGCGAGCTGCACGGACTCGGCGTCAAGCTGCTGTCCACCGGCGGCACCGCGAAGCTGCTCGCCGATGCCGGCCTGCCGGTCACCGAGGTGGCCGAGCACACCGGATTCCCGGAGATGCTCGACGGCCGCGTGAAGACGCTGCACCCGAAGATCCACGGCGGCCTGCTCGCCCGCCGCGACGTGCCGGCGCACATGGCCGCGCTGAAGGAACACGCCATCGCGACGATCGACCTGCTGGTCGTCAACCTCTACCCGTTCGAAGCGACGGTCGCCAAGCCGGGCTGCACGCTCGAAGACGCGATCGAGAACATCGACATCGGCGGGCCGGCGATGGTGCGCTCGGCGGCAAAGAACTGGAAGGATGTCGCGGTGCTGACCGATGCGTCGCAGTACGCGAGCGTGCTGGCCGAGCTGAAGCAGTCGGGCGCGGTCGCCGAGCCGACGAAGTTCACGCTGGCTGTGGCCGCGTTCAATCGCATCTCCAACTACGACGCGGCGATCAGCGACCACTTGTCGTCGCTGCAGACCGACGGCCATGGCGGGCAGATCCGCAGCGAGTACCCGGCGCAGAGCAATGGCCGCTTCGTCAAGCTGCAGGACCTGCGCTACGGCGAGAACCCGCACCAGAGCGCCGCGTTCTACCGCGACCTGCATCCGGCGCCCGGATCGCTGGTGACCGCGAAGCAGCTGCAGGGCAAGGAGCTCTCCTACAACAACATCGCCGACGCCGACGCGGCCTGGGAATGCGTGAAGAGCTTCGACACGCCGGCCTGCGTGATCGTCAAGCACGCCAACCCCTGCGGCGTGGCGCTCGGCGCCGGAGCGGCCGAGGCCTACTCCAAGGCCTTCAAGACCGACCCGACCTCGGCCTTCGGCGGCATCATCGCCTTCAATTGCGAGCTCGACGCGACCGGCGCCGCGCTGGTGGCCAAGCAGTTCGTCGAGGTGCTGATCGCGCCCTCGTTCACGCCCGAGGCGCTGCTCGTGTTCGCCGCCAAGCCGAACACCCGCGTGCTGCAGATTCCGCTGGCCGGCGTGACGCGCAACGCCCAGACGGCGTGGGAGCAGGGCCGTAACGCGCAGGACGTCAAGCGCGTCGGCTCGGGCCTGTTGATCCAGAGCGCCGACAACCGCGAAGTGATGCGCAGCGAACTCGTGGTCGCGACCAAGACCGCACCCACCGACGCGCAGATGAACGACCTGCTGTTCGCCTGGAAGGTGGCGAAGTACGTGAAGAGCAACGCGATCGTGTTCTGCGGCGGCGGCATGACGCTCGGTGTGGGCGCCGGCCAGATGAGCCGCATCGACTCGGCGCGCATCGCCAGCATCAAGGCCGAGAACGCCGGCCTCACGCTCGCCGGCTCGGCGGTGGCGAGCGACGCGTTCTTCCCGTTTCGCGACGGGCTCGACGTGGTCTGCGACGCCGGCGCCATCTGCGTCATCCAGCCCGGCGGCAGCGTGCGCGACGATGAAGTCATCGCCGCCGCGAACGAACGCGGCATCGCGATGGTGCTGACCGGAGTGCGCCACTTCCGCCATTGAGCGCGCGCGGCCCTTACCATCGGCGTCCATGAAGCTCGCCGAGGCCGCCGGTCTCTTTCTCGCGTTCCTCGCCCGTCTCATCACCGGCGCCCAGGGCCACTGGTACGGCTGCCCGCCGAAGGCCGAACAGCGCATTTACTTCGCCAACCACCAGAGCCATTTCGACTGGGTGCTGATCTGGGCCGCGCTGCCCGGCGACCTGCGCGCCGTGACGCGGCCGATCGCCGCGCGCGACTACTGGACCTCGAGCCCACTCAAACTGTGGATCACGCGCGAAATCTTCAATGCGATATACGTGTCGCGCACCCGCACGAAGGGCGGCCCCGCCGATGGCACCGATGACCAGGAGGATCCGCTCGAGCCGCTGGTCGACGCGCTGAACAACGGCGACTCGCTGGTGATCTTTCCCGAAGGCACGCGCGGCAGCCAGGGCGACCCGCAGCCGTTCAAGTCGGGTCTCTATCACCTCGCCGAACAGTTTCCGAGCGTGCAACTGATCCCCGCCTGGATCGACAACGTCCAGCGGGTGATGCCCAAGGGTGAGGTCGTGCCGGTGCCGATCCTGTGCTCGGTGACATTCGGTGCGCCTCTCCAGCTGCAGCCGGGTGAAGACAAGCGGATGTTCCTCGAACGCGCGCGCGATGCGGTGGTCGCGCTGAGGAACATCCACTGATGGGTGCGCTGCGCAACCTCACGATCAGCCAGCAGGTCGGCCTGCTGTTCGTCGCGCTGTTCGGCGTGCTCGTCGCCGTCACGCTGATCGCCTTCTGGCGCAGCTTGCGCGAACTGACGCCCGATCAGCGGGAAACCCATGAGCAGTTCCACCGCGACCTGCGCGCCACCTGGCTCGGCGCGGTGTTGTTCTGGGTCTCGTGGGCGCTCGGCGCGCTGGCCGCGACGCTGCTCTTCGGCGTGATCGCGTTCCTCGCGCTGCGCGAGTTCATCAC
>DASXQQ010000085.1:0-1773 GCA_036507085.1 Piscinibacter sp.
TGCGAGTTCGGGCCGTTACGACGACGAGACCAGTTCGCTTTGCCCCTCTTCCGCCACCCGGCAAGCGAAGATCTCTCCAAGGAACCTGACGACTGCTTGCGTACCAGTACGCTACCACTAGAGGCCACTATGCTACCAATCAAGTCGGATTGCAACAGCGTTCTTACAACGGCGTGGCCCGGGGAAACCCCGGTATACAGGTGAGAAAGCCCTGTTCCCGGTCAGGGCCAGTACGCAACTGGTACCCGTCCTTGTATTGAACTGGTATCGTCCTCCTCCATCGCCCGGAACGAAGAAAAACCGCATGACATCGCTCGCCCAAGTCCTGAGGCCCCTGGATCCGAATCTCAGCCTGCCGCTGTACCAGCAGCTACAGCGCGTGGTGCGCGACGCGATCGACAAGCGCCTGCTGGGCCCCGACGACGCACTGCCGTCCGAGCGCCAGCTGGCCGAAGACTTCGCGGTCTCGCGCATCACCGTGCGGCGCGCGATCGAAGGGCTGGTCCAGGAGGGGTGGCTGGTGAGCCGCCAGGGCTCGGGCAACTTCATCTGCACCCGGGTCGACAAGAACTTCGCCAAGCTGACGTCGTTCTCGGAGGACATGCGCGCACGCGGCCGACACCCGCACAGCGTCTGGCTCAAGCGCCTGCAAGGCACCGTCAACCCGGAAGAGGCGCTGCGCTTGGCGCTCAGCCCCGGCACCCAGGTGTATCGCTTCCACCGCCTGCGGTTTGCCGACGAGTCGCCGATGGCGATCGAGTTCGCGACCGTCGTCGCGTCGGCGCTGCCGTCGATCGAGAGCGTCGACGATTCGCTGTACGCCGCGCTCGAGAAGGCCGGCAACCGGCCGGTGCGCGCGCTGCAGCGCCTGCGCGCGCTGCTGCTGGACGAGGAACAGGCGCGGCTGCTCGAAGCGAAGCCCGGCGACGCCGGCCTGCTGGTCGAGCGCCTGGGCTACCTGCGCGACGGCCGGGCGATCGAGCTGTCGCAGTCGTACTACCGCGGCGACATGTACGACTTCATCGCGGAGTTGAACGCCGGCGCGTAGGAGGCCCCTCCCCTACTCACAATCTCAATCTGACGTTCCGCTTGTTCAGCAACGACACCACCCACACGACGAGCACGGCGTAGACGACGCCCCACAGAAGCCCCATGGCACCCTGACGCAGCACGGCGGGCAGCTCGAGGCCGAGCAGCGCCAACGATGCCGCGGCGACGAACGGAATCAGGTAGGTGACCAAGGGGCTGGCCGCCGCCGGCTCGACCAGTCCGGTCCAGCGCTCGTGCTTGCGCAGCTCGATCAACCAGTACAGGAAGGCGAAGACCGCCACGCAGAGGGCCGCGCAGTACAGCGTCCAACTCGGCGTCGCGTAGATCTTCGAGATCGGGAAGGACGGCCTCAGCCATGTGGCCGCGACGACCAGCGCCAGCGCGAACGCCGCTGCTTCGCCGAAGCGCCGGCGCTCGGAATCAGGACGCGTGGCATCGAAGAAGATCAGCGTGCAGGCGATGCCGCTCAATGCGAGTTGCGAATGCGCCGCATGGGCGTCCTGGCTGAACAGCCATCTCAGCGAGGGTGCCAGGTCGAGCTTGTGCGCCGCGGCATAGTAGGCGACGCAGAACACCAGCAAACCGAGCACCGCCGCGATCCGCCCGCGCGACAACAGGTAGAACTCGCAGCTGAAGAAGTAGGCCCAGCCGATCAGGCCGAGGATGCCCCACCACTGCGGCGTCATCCAGCCTTTGCCGTCCGCGCCGCCGCGGTAGAGGAGC
>DASXQQ010000086.1:0-11977 GCA_036507085.1 Piscinibacter sp.
ACTCGACTGGCACCGTTGACGGCACGCCGCCGTTTGCAGGCACGCGAATGGCTGGTCGGCGACTTCTGGGTGCTTTACTACCGGACCTCGAGCGCTGTCTACCTTGCGTCGGCGCGGCACGAGCGGGAAGCGGGCTACCGATAGGCCACACGCGACCGAAGGGTCCGAGGGTCAGGGCTCGCTGGGCCTTGCCAGCGCAAAAGGCGCGAGCCCGAAGGAGAGAGCTTCGGGCTCGCAAAGCGACAGCCAACCGCCGTGCGGGCCGCCGCTTTCTTTAGCGCTGGACCGAGCCCTGGGCCGAGCCATTGGCGGTCGCGCCGCGGCTGTCGGCCGACGCATTGCCTTCGGCCGAACCGGAAACCGAGGTCTTGCGCGTCGAGGCCTCGGTCTTGCCGCCGGCGCCGGTCGTCGCGGCCGGCTTGCTGTCGGTTTTCGATTCCGACATCGCGCCACGCTCTGCCTGCGCCGCGGCCGAGCCGTTCGCACTGCCGGTGGCCTGCGCCGAATCGCGCGCGCCCTGCAGTGTCGAGCGCAGCGTCGACGCCTTGGACTGCGCCGCCGTCCCCGCCTTGTCTTGCGCGGCTGCGGCCTTGTCCTTCGCCGCGTCGCTCTTTTCGGCGGCCTTTTGCGCGGCGGCGTCGGTCTTCTCCTGCGCCTTGTCGGCGATCGGCTTCGGCGACGGGGTCGCGAGCGCACCTTGACCGCTCAGGCTGCCGTTCAAGGCGCCGCCGACACCGGGGCCGATGCCGCCGCCCAAGCCGCCGCCGAGGCCGCCCGATCCGCCGATCAAGCCGGCATGGGCGGGGAATGCAGTGCCCAGCAGGGCGGTGGCCAGGGTCGCGCCGGCCAGCAGGTGATGGTGGTATTTCATGGGGTGCTCCTGTCTTGCTGTTGCTGGCGCCGCGGCCTGTCCGCGGCGCTCAACAGGTACAACGAGGGGCGCGCTCGCGTTCTTCCGTCAACTCACATTTGTTTTCAATTGCGCGTGCGACTCGGCTCAGCGATCGGCCATCACCCGCGACGGCTCGATGCGCAGCGTGCGACCGACGAGGCCGTGGCCGTAGACGGCGTCGCGCCCGGCCGCGCCGAGGTCGACTGCGCTGCGCGCCAGCGCCGCCACGGCGAGCGTGGCCTTTGCCGCGTCGGGTTCGTGCAGCGAGGCGGCGAGCAGCCCGGCCACCAACGGCGCCGCGAACGAGGTGCCGCGCGCGCGGGTGTAGGCCGCGCCGGCAACGCCGGCCGCGGCCATATCCGACCCCGGCGCGGCGAACGCCACATGCGGGCCGCGCCCCGCTTCGGGCAGGACTTGCGAACGCGCATCGACGCCGGTGACGCCGACCACCTCGGGATAGGCCGCGGGGTACAGCGGCGGTGCGGCGGGCCCGTCGTTGCCGACCGCAGCCACGAGCAGCAGCCCGCGCGCGCTGGTGCGTCGCACCACCTGCTCGAGCGCGCGGTTGGCCGGGCCGACCAGGCTGATGTTGACGACCGCCACCCGCTCGCCGAGCATCCAGGCGAGTGCGCCGGCGACGGTGTCGACCGAGGCGCCGGCCGCATCGCCGCAGTACACGTCGGCCGCGTACAGCGTGGCCGCGGGCGCCGCGCCGTGAAAAGGCCCGGCCCGGCCGACCAGCAGCGAAGCGACCGCGGTGCCGTGGGCGCTTGGCACCGGCTGGCCGGTGCAGCCCCAGCGGTGGATCGTCGTGCCGCGGAAGACGGCATGCGCCGAGTCGACGCCGCCATCGATCAGCCCGACCTTGATGCCGTTCGGCGCGACCGTCGCCACCGCGTTCGGAACCCCTGACGGCGCGGCGGTCTCGCCGCTTTGCAGGTAGACGTGGTTGTAGTCGATCGCCGCCTGCGGGTCGATCTCGCGCAGGCGCTGCAGCGCGCGCCGCGTGTCCCAGCCCGGCGGCGCGCGCAACGTGACGAGGCGCAACTCCAGCGCGTCGAGCACGCGCTCGCGTGCGATGGCGAAGCCGTCGGCAAGCGCTGCCGCGAGCAGCGCCTCCGACGGCGCGGTGAGCACCAGCTCGCTGCGCCGCACCGGCTCGCCGTTCGGGTCGGCCTCGACGACGTCGCGGCGCTCGCGCAGCAGCTCGCCGATGCGCCGCTGGCGCAGTTGCGTCAGCTCGCCGAGCGCCGGCACGTCGCGGCGCAGGGGCGCCGTCAGTTCAGGCAGGCGTGGCAGGCTCGGCAGCGACGGCAGGCGCAGCTGCGCGCGTGCCGGCACGGCGAGCGCCGCAAGCGCCAGCGCGAGCGCGGCCGCGGTGAGGGAATCGAGCTTCATGGCATCCGAATGGTAATGAGCACAGCGCTTGCCACGATAACGTTCGGGCAATGGAAGAAAATCCCTCCCTGCATCGTTGAACCAGGGACGGCATGAGTGAATCGCATGAGGCCTTGCGCTTGGAGGTGGTGGCCCTGCTGCCACGGCTGCGGCGTTTCGCCCGCGCGATCACCCGAAATCGCGAGGATGCCGACGACCTGGTTCAACTGGCGGTCGAGCGCGCGCTGAGGCGCCTCGACCAATGGCAACCGGGCACGCGACTGGACAGCTGGATGTTCATGATCATGAAGAATGCCTGGATCGACGAAGTGCGCACGCGGGTGCGGCGCGACGCCCTCTTCCTGCCCGAAGAGGCCGGCGAGCATGTCGGAGAGTCGCTCACCGAGCGGCAGCACGAGCGGCTCGACGTGCACAAGGCGATGCAGCAGCTCAACGAAGACCAGCGCCTCGCGGTCGGGCTGGTGCTGGTCGAGGGGCTGCCGTACAAGGAAGCGGCCGCGGTGCTGGGCATCCCGATCGGCACGCTGACCAGCCGGCTGGCCCGCGCGCGCGAGACCTTGCAGGCGGTGCTGGCCGATCGCCCGGGAGCGAGCGCATGACGATCTCCGACGACACGCTGCACGCCTATGTCGACGGCGAACTCGACGCCGCCGCGCGCGCCGAGGTCGAGGCGGCGATCGCCACCGACCCGCAGCTCGCGCAGCGCGTGCAGCAGCAGCAAAGCCTGCGCGGCCTGCTGCGCGCGGCCTACGATCCGGTGCTCGACGAGCCGATGCCCGCGCGCCTGCTCGCGGCCGCGCACGGCGCGGCGCCCGCGGCGAAGGTGGTCGACCTGGCGGCCGAACGCGCGAGTCGCAAGGCCGCGGCGACGCCCCTGCGCGCCTGGGCCGGCGGCTGGCCGCAATGGGGCGCGATGGCAGCCTGCCTGGTCGTCGGCATCTTCGTCGGGCGCAGCGTGCTCATCGCACCGGCCGGCGACGAGGTCGCGACGCGCGGTGGCCAGATGGTGGCGCGCGGCGAGCTCGCGCGCTCGCTGTCGACCCAGCTCGCCAGCGCGCAGGCAGCCGACGCACCGGTGCAGATCGGTTTGAGCTTCGTCACGCGCGGCGACGAATACTGCCGCACGTTCCTGCTGCGTCAGGGTGGAGCCGCCGGACTCGCCTGTCGGCACGGCGACGACTGGCAGCTGCGCGTGTGGGCGCAGGAGTCCGCCGCGTCGGCCGGCGCCGGCGCCCTGCGCATGGCCGCGACGCCGACCCCGCCGGCGGTGCTGCGCGCGGTCGACGAGCAGATCCAGGGCAGCGCGCTCGACGCCGAGGCCGAGCGCGCGGCCTTGCAGCGCGGCTGGCGCAAGCGCTGATCCCGCGGTCGTCTGCGTCACGCCCCGCCGACGCATCCGCGGGGACGTTATCCTTCGCTGTTTCCCTCGTCATTTCACCCCCATGATGTCCAGCGCCACGCCCGTGCAGAACCCGACCTTGAACACCGCGCCGAGCGCGCTGCCGGTGCGTTGCGACGTGCTCGTCGTCGGCGCCGGGCCGGCCGGCAGCGCGGCGGCGATCACGCTTGCGCGCGCGGGCCTCGACGTCGTGCTCGTCGACCAGCACAGCTTCCCGCGCGACAAGGTCTGCGGCGACGGCCTCATTCCCGACGCGCACAACGCGCTGCGCAAGCTCGGCGTGCTCGACGAGGTGATGGCGCAGGCGCAGGCGGCCAGCCACGTCGGCTGCATCGGCCCGCGCGGCGGGCGCGTCGACGTGCCGGGCACGCTGGCGGTGCTGCCGCGCAAGGAGCTCGACCACATCCTGTGCCGCGCCGCGGTCGCGGCCGGCGCGCGCATGTTCGCGCCGGTGCGCTTCGCCGCCGCGCTGGAAGAGGACGGCCGCGTCGTCGGCGCGCGCCTGGCGGCCGGCGAGGCGAACCATGAGCTGCGTGCGAGCTGGGTGCTGCTCGCCACCGGCGCGGTGCCGCAGGCGCTGCTCGCCGCCGGCATGTCGCAGCGGCACACGCCCAGCGGCGTCGCGCTGCGCGGCTACGTGAAGAACGACGCGATGGTCGGGCGCATCGACAAGCTCGAGATCATCTGGCACCGCGCGGTCAGCCCCGGCTACGGCTGGATCTTCCCCTGCCGCGACGGCGTGTTCAACATCGGTGTGGGCATTGCCGACAGCCACGACGCGCAGCGCAACGGCAAGCTCGCCAAGCGCGAGATCAACCTGCGCCAGGTCTTCGACGACTTCGTTCGCGTCTATGCGCCGGCGCGCGAGCTGCTCGACGCGGGCGAATGGGTCAGCCCGCTGAAGGGCGCGCCGCTGCGCTGCACGCTCGAAGGGGCGCGTTATTCGCGCCCCGGCCTGATGGTCATCGGCGAGGCCGCCGGCAGCACCTATTCGTTCAGCGGCGAGGGCATCGGCAAGGCGATGGAAACCGCCATCCTCGCCGCTGAAGCGCTGCTCGCCGGCCGCGCGCAAATGCTCGACGAGACGCAGGTGCGCGCCACCTACGAGGCCGCGCTGCGCGCGCTGAAGCCGCGCTTCGACCTCTATGCGAAAGCCAACAAGGTCAACCGCCATCCGTGGCTCGCCGACCTTTTGATCTGGCGCGCGAAGAAGAGCGAGCGGCTGCTGCGGCGCATGAGCGGCGTGCTCAACGAAACCAGCAACCCGGGGCACCTGGTGACGGTCAAGGGGATCGTGCGTCTGTTCACCGAGTAGCGGCGGCGAGCCAGGGTGATTCCACCGTGAAGCACGCCGGGCCCGCCACCCTCGCAGCGCTCGAGCCCCTGCTGTGTCGGCTGCGGCAACGCGACGCGCTCAAGGAGAAGACGCCCGGCGCGTTCTATCTCAAGTCGGCGGCGTTCCTCCACTTCCATGAAGACGTCAGTGGCACCTTCGCCGATGTCAAACTCGATGATGTGAACTTCACGCGACTCAGAGCGACGACAGCGGACGAGCAGGCCGGGCTGCTGGCGCGAATCGATGCGTTCCTGGCCCCCTCGAAGCGCTAGCGCGTTTTGCCATGTGTCAACTCCTGGGCATGAACTGCAACACGCCGACGGACATCATGTTCAGCTTCACCGGCTTCGCCACCCGGGCCGAGGAGCACAAGGACGGCTTCGGCGTGGCCTTCTTCGAGGACCGCGGCGTGCGCTGCTTCGTCGACTCGCAAAGCGCGCGTCATTCGCCGGTGGCGCAGATGGTCAAGGACTATCCGATCCGCAGCGACAACGTCATCGCCCACATCCGCAAGGCCACCCAAGGCCGGGTCGCGCTGGAGAATTGCCACCCGTTCGTGCGCGAGCTGTGGGGCCGCTACTGGGTGTTCGCGCACAACGGCGACTTGAAAGGTTTCGCGCCGCGCCTGCACGGCGCGTTCCGCCCGGTCGGCGACACCGACAGCGAACACGCGTTTTGCTGGCTGCTGCAGGAAATGAACAAGGCGCACGCCAGCGTGCCCAGCCTCGCCGAGCTGACGGCGACCCTCGCCGAGCTGGTGCCGAAGGTGGCGGCGCACGGCAGCTTCAACTTCATGCTGAGCAACGGCCAGGCGCTGTGGGCGCATTGCTCGACCCATCTGTACCACGTGGTGCGCCAGCACCCGTTTCGCAGCGCCCGCCTGCAGGACGAGGATCTGAGCGTCGACTTCGCGCAGCTCACCACGCCACGCGACCGCGTCGCGATTGTCGTGACCGAGCCCTTGACGGCGGACGAACCGTGGACGGCGTTCGCGCCGGGCGAGTTGAAGGTGTTTGCCGGCGGTGCGCCGTTGCGGTGATCGTCAGTCGGCCCGGGCCGCGAAGCGCGCCAGCGTCGAGCGCACGCTCGACAGCGCGCCCAGGCGCTGCGCCAGGTGGTCGGCCAGCCGCTGGTGCTGGCTGAACACCACGTTGAAGCGGATGTGCGGGTCGGTGCGGCCGTCGGCCATGAAGGTCGCGCCGCGCGCCAGCAGGATCTGGTTGCGGTAGGCGTCCTTCACCAACAGGTCGATGTCGACGCCGTCGGGCACCGAGCCCCACAGGAACAGTCCGCCTTCGCCCGGCTGGTCGAGCGCGATGCCGGCCTCGCGCAACCGGCGCGCCGCGGCGCCGCGCGCGACCCCGAGCTTTTGCTGCAGCCGATCGAGGTGCTTTCGCCAGCGCCCGGCCGCCAGCAACTCGAGCAGCACGTATTCGTTCAAGGCCGCGGTGGTGAGGATCGAGAAGATTTTTTCGCGCAGCAAGGGCTTGAGCAGCGCTGGCTCGGCGGCGATGTAGCCCAGCCGCAGCGCCGGGCTGAGCGCCTTGCAGAAGCTCGAGTAGTAGATCACCCGCTGCAGCCCCGACAGCTGCGCGAGGCGGGTCGCCGGGCCGGGGTGGAAGTGGCCCTGCACGTCGTCCTCGGCGAGCAGCATGTCGTGCCGTTCGGCCAGCAGCAGCAGGCGGTGCAGGTTGGCGGCGCTGCTGCCCCAGCCGGTCGGGTTGTGCAGCACGCTCTGGATGAATGCGAGGCGCGGGCGCTGCTCGACACAGGCGGCTTCGATCTGCGCGAGGTCGGGCCCGTCGGCGCGGCGCGCGATCGGCACGATGCGCACACCGGCCTGGCGCAGCCGGCCGAACAGCAGGAAGTAGCCGGGGTTTTCGACCAGCACCGTGTCGCCGGGCTGCAGAAAGCTGCGACAGATCAGGTCGATCGCATGCGTGCCGCCATAGGTCGTCAGCACGCGGTTCGCGTCGACCGCGATGCCCTGGCCGCGCATCAGCATCGCCAGGCGCTCGCGCAGTTCGGGCAGGCCTTGCGGCGGGCAGCGCGCGGCCATGCCGCCGGGGCTGCGTGCCAGCGCGCGCTGCACGACGGCGGCCGGAATCGCGTCTTCGAGCCAGCTCGCCGGCAGCGCGCCGCTGCTCGCCGGCAGCACGCCCGCGCGCTGGTCGTTGGCCTGCTGCGCGAGCCACACCGGGTCTTGCTCGTCGCCGGCTTCGAGCAGCGAGGCATCGGGCAGCGCGGCCTCGCCTTCGCGGACGAAGAAGCCGGCGGTGCTGCGCGAGTCGATCAACGCGGCCGCGACCAGCCGGTCGTAGGCGGTGACGACGGTGTTGGGGCTGACGTGCAGCTGCGCCGCGAGCTGGCGGATCGACGGCAGCCGCGCGCCGGCCGGCAGCTGCGCGCCTTCGACGAGCGCGCGCAGCCGCGCCTCGATCTGGTCCGCGAGCGGTACGGTCGATGAGCGGTCGATGGCGAACATGCTGTTGTGTCGGTTCAAGCCGCGCCGATGAGCGAGGCGAAGCGCGCCAGGTCCACATTGCCGCCCGACACCACGACGCCCACCCGCAGGCCGCGCACCTCGAGCGCGCTGCCGAGCAGCGCCGCCGCGCCGAGGCAGCCGGTGGGCTCGGCGACCATCTTCATGCGGTTGGCGAAGAAGCGCATCGTCTCGATCAGTTTCGCATCGCTCACGGTGACGATCTCGGCGCCCAGCCGTTGCAGCACCGGGAAGGTGTAGCGGCCGAGCGAGCGGCTTTGTGCCGCGTCGGCGATCGTCTGCGGCGTTGCGATGCGCACGATCTGGCCTTGGGCCAGGCTGCGCTGCGCATCGTTGCCGGCTTCCGGCTCGACGCCGACGATGCGGCAGCCCGGGCTCATCGCGCGCGCCGCGGTGGCGCAGCCCGACAGCAGGCCGCCGCCACCGACCGGCGTGACGAGGACGTCGAGCTCGCCGACCTCCTCGATCAGCTCCTTGGCGACGGTGCCCTGGCCGGCCATCACCTGCGGATGGTCGAACGGCGGCACCACCGTCATGCCGCGCTCGCGTGCGATCGCGCCGACGATCGCGTCGGGGTCCTCGCGGTAGCGGTCGTAGGGCACGATCTCGCCGCCGTAGCCGCGGGTCGCGGCGAGCTTGATCTCGGGCGCGTCCTTCGGCATCACGATGACGGCCTTCACACCGAGCAGCCGCGCCGCGAGCGCGATCGCCTGCGCATGGTTGCCCGACGAGAAGGTGATCACGCCGCCGCTGCGCTGCGCCGGCGTGAACTGCGCGATCGCGTTGTAGGCGCCGCGGATCTTGAACGCGCCGATGCGCTGCAGGTTCTCGCACTTGAAGAACAGCTGCGCGCCGCAGCGCTCGTCGGCGGTGCGCGAGGTGAAGACCGGCGTGCGCTGGGCCACGCCGGCGAGGCGCCGGTGCGCGGCGGCGACGTCGTCGAAAGAGATCGCAAGCTCATCCATGGTTCGGATCATGCAGCAGCCACAGCGCGAGCACGAACAGGCTGCCCGCCATGACGAGGTTGAACAGCTGCCGGCGGCGCGGGTCGGTGAGCCGGCGGCGAATCGCGACGCCGAACAGCGCCCACATCGAGACGCACGGAAAGTTGATCGCGACGGTGACCAGCAACACGATCAGCGCGCCCCACGCGCTGCCCACGCCGACGGGCATGAACAGCGACGCGACTGTGATCGACTTGATCCAGTTCTTCGGGTTGACGAACTGGAACGCCGCCGCCTGCGCGAACGACAGCGGCCGTGCCAGCGCGGCCGCGGCGACGGCGCTGCCGGCGATCTGCCAGGCGAGGTAGAGCATCGCCAGCGCGCCGACGCCGCGCAATACCGCGTGCAGCACCGGATGGCTCGCGAACAGGGCGCCCAGGCCGAGGCAGGTCACGAAGATCTGCAGCCCGTGGCCGGCGCCGATGCCGAGAATGTGCGGCAACGTGCGCCGATAGCCGAAGTTCGCGCCCGAGGCGGTCAGCATCATGTTGTTCGGTCCCGGCGTGCTCGACATCAGCAGCGAATAGGTCAACAGCGGCAGCAATTCATTCATGGCTTCTCCATCACGGAGCACCGAGCTTAGGAACGCGGGTCGCGCCTGAAAAGCCACAGCACGATCGACCGTCGCGAGCACTGTGTCACCGCGCGCGCCGATACAGTGGCGCCCCGCACCGGTGGGGCTCACGTTTCGATACCTTGGCGTGCCGTGAAACCACTGCTTCTGGGGGGTCGGCGCAGCCAGCGGCGGCGTCGATTTCGGGCAAACTTGCAGCGTGTCTCTCACCGCCTTGATTGCCGACGACGAAGAAGCGCCCCGCGCCCAGTTGCTCGCCGCCGTTCACCTCGTCTGGCCCGAACTGCGGGTGGTCGAAGAAGCCGCCAACGGCATCGACGCCTGGGACGCCTTCCTCCAGCACGAGCCGCAGGTCTGCTTTCTCGACGTACGCATGCCGGGGCTGACCGGCGTCGAGGTCGCGCAGCGCATCGGCGACACGGCACACATCGTGTTCGTCACCGCACCGGGCGACCATGCGCTGGCCACGTTCGACGCCGGTGCCGTCGATCACCTGCTCAAGCCGGTCGGCATCGAGCCGCTGACGCAGGTGGTGCGGCGCATCCAGGCGCGGCTCGCGAGCGGCCCGGCCCATTTGCAGGGCCTGCTGCAGCGGCTGATGGGGCAGGTGCGCCGGCCCGACTACCTCGAGGTGATCCCGGTCGGCGTCGGCGAGGATCTCAGGCTCGTGCGCGTCGACGAGGTCATCTGCCTCGAGTCGGACGGGCGCTACACGCGCGTCGTCCACGCCGCCGGCGACGCGCTGATCCGCACGCCGCTGAAAGAACTGCTCGGCCAGCTCGACCCCGTGCTGTTCCTGCAAATCCATCGCTCGGTCGTCGTCAACCGGCGCTACATCGCCGACGCGCTGCGCATCGACGAGGCCAACATGGTCGTCACGCTGCGCGGGCGCGGCGAAAAGCTGCCGGTGTCGCGCCACTTCCAGAGCCATTTCGCGACCCTGTGACCGAAACGGCGCGGCTGCGCTACCCTTGGCGCCCATGACGCTGCCCGCCACTCCGACCCCGCGCTTCGACACCTTCTACAAGCACGACGAACTGACCCGGCTGCTGTTCGACTATGCCGACGCCCACCCGACGCTGGTGTCGGTGCGCTCCATCGGCAAGAGCTTCGAGGGTCGCGACATCTGGGTCGCCTGCGTGACGAACAGCGCCACCGGCGCCGACACCGACAAGCCCGCGTTCTGGGCCGACGGCAACATCCACGCCGGCGAGCTCGCGGCCAGCACCACCTGCCTCTACTACCTGCACCACCTGGTCAGCGGCTACGGCATCGACGCGCAGATCACCCACCTGCTCGACACCCGCGCCATCTACCTGTGCCCGCGCCTGAACCCCGACGGCGCCGAGCTCGCGCTGGCCGAGCGGCCGCGCCACATCCGCTCGTCGACGCGCCGCTATCCGTTCGACGAAGAGCCGGTCGATGGCCTGACCGTCGAAGACATCGACGGCGACGGTCGCGTGCTGTTCATGCGCGTGCCCGACCCCCACGGCCCCTACAAGAAATGCGCCGCCGACCCGCGGCTGATGGTGGCGCGCGAACCGGGCGAGTTCGGCGGCGAGTACTACCGCGTGATGCCCGAGGGCACGCTCGCGCACTACGACGGCCTGGGCATCAACGTCAACAAGGATCTCGAAGGACTCGACCTGAACCGCAACTTTCCGGCATCGTGGCGCCAGGAGTTCGAGCAGCTGGGCGCCGGCCCCTACCCGGTGAGCGAGCCCGAGGTGCGGGCGATGGTCGACTTCATCGTCGGGCACCCGAACATCGGCGCGGCGATCAGCTACCACACCCACAGCGGCGTGATCCTGCGGCCGATGGGCACGCAAAGCGACGACGACATGATCCCCGAGGACCTGTGGGTCTACAAGCGCTTCAGCGCGCTCGGCGAGAAGCTCACCGGCTACCCGGCGATCAGCATCTGGCACGAGTTCAAGTACCACCCGAAGGAAGTCATCACCGGCACCCAGGACTGGCTGTACGAACACCTGGGCGCGCTGTTCTGGGTGGTCGAGCTTTGGTCGCCGAACAAGGAGGCCGGCATCACCGACTACCAGTGGATCGACTGGTACCGCGAGCACCCGGTCGAAGACGACCTGAAGCTCTTGAAGTGGAGCGACGAACAGTGCGGCGGTGCGGCGCATGTGGAGTGGAAGCCGTTCGACCACCCGCAGCTCGGCGCGGTCGAGATCGGCGGCTGGGACAAGATGAACTTCTGGCGCAACCCGCCGCCGCACCTGCGCGAACGCGAGGCGGCGCGCTTTCCGGCCTGGATGACGCAGATCGCCTTGAGCCTGCCGCGGCTCGAATTGCTGCGCACCGAAGTGCGCGCCCTCGGCCCCGACACCTGGCGGGTGCGCTTGGCGGTGGCCAACAGCGGCTACCTGCCGGCCTACGTGACCAAACGGGCGATCGCGCGCAAGACCGTGCGCGGCGTGATGTTCGAAATCCACCTGCCCGAGGGCAATCCGAACATCTCGCTGCTCGGCGGCAAGCAGCGCATGGAGGGACCGCAGCTCGAAGGCCACGGCCCGAAGAACACGCTGCAAGCCTTCCTGCCGAACCGTGAGGTCACCGGCGACCGCGCCGTCGGCGAATGGGTCGTGCGCGCGCCCAAGGGCACCCGTCTCGCGCTGAGCGCCCACACCGAGCGGGCGGGCGTCGTGCGCACCGAAGTCAGCCTCGACTAGAAAGGCCAACTCTGACCGCTGCGGCACGGGTTGCAACGTCCGGTCACGATCGCGTGCTCAAGCTCGGCGAAAAACAGCCGAGACCCAAGGGACGAACCCAGCGCGGAGACATCCCATGAACCATCACGCCAGCGTCATTGATTCCGATACCCTGCGCGAGCAGTTGATGGCGCCGGACCCG
>DASXQQ010000087.1:0-19048 GCA_036507085.1 Piscinibacter sp.
CATGGCCGGGACTTCAAGCCGCTGCCCGCCGCCGAGGCGTTGGCGCGCGCCCATGTGGCGAGCGCCGACACGCTCGTAAGCGGTGATTTCATGCGTTTGTGGCCGCATCGTCACGGAACCGATGGGTTCTTCGCGGCTCTATGGGAACGGCGCTGAGTTCGGGTACGCCGGCGCCGTCGATTCTTCGCAAAACACCGTCACATGGCGTGAACTGGGGCCCTCAAACCCGTTAGTTTTGGCGGGTCTCTCGAAGGGGTGTCCCTTACAATGTGGGACCGGCCGTGTGACGGCTTGAAAGCAGATTCATGAATGTATTGATGACGGTGTGGGATGGCTTGGTGTCGTGGCTGGCCAGCGGTTTGGTCGAGACGACATGGTGGCAGGTGGTGCTGTACACGCTGGTCACGACCCACATCACCATTGCCGCGGTGACGATTTTCCTGCACCGCGCGCAAGCCCACCGCGCGCTCGACCTGCACGCGATTCCCTCCCATTTCTTCCGCCTCTGGCTGTGGCTGACCACCGGCATGGTGACCAAGGAATGGGTCGCCATCCACCGCAAGCACCACGCCAAGTGCGAGACCGAAGACGACCCGCACAGCCCGCAGACGCGCGGCATCAAGACGGTGCTGCTGACCGGCAGCGAGCTCTATCGCACCGAGGCGAAGAACCAGGAAACCCTGGCGAAGTTCGGCCACGGCACCCCCAACGACTGGATCGAGCGCAACCTCTACACCCGCTACAGCTGGCAGGGCGTGGGTCTCACGCTGATCATCGACCTGATGCTGTTCGGCGCCATCGGCGCCGCGGTGTGGGCGGTGCAGATGCTGTGGATCCCGATCACCGCCGCCGGCATCATCAATGGCATCGGCCACTGGTGGGGCTACCGCAATTTCGAGGCGCCCGACGCGTCGACCAACGTGTCGCCGTGGGGCATCATCATCGGCGGTGAAGAGCTGCACAACAACCACCACACCTACCCGACCTCGGCCAAGCTGTCGGTGAAGTCCTACGAATTCGACATCGGCTGGATGTACATCCGCGGTCTGGAGATGCTGGGCCTCGCCAAGGTCCGCAAGACGCCGCCGATGCTCAAGCTCGGCAGCATCAAGCCGGTGGCTGACTCGAAGACGCTTGAAGCGGTGATCGCCAACCGCTACGAGGTGATGGCCAAGTACGCCAAGCACCTGCGCGGCGCCTGCCGGGCCGAACTCGCCCGGCTCAAGGCCGAGGGTGCGCAGAACACCGCCAAGTGGGCGGAAATGCGCGCGGCCAAGCGCTGGCTGCACCGCGACGCGGACAAGATCCCGCACGGCGTGAAGGAACAGGTCGCCAA
The DNA here is from genome assembly GCA_036507085.1 of Piscinibacter sp. Taxonomy (GTDB): domain Bacteria; phylum Pseudomonadota; class Gammaproteobacteria; order Burkholderiales; family Burkholderiaceae_C; genus Albitalea. The sequence continues at coordinate 1,337 of DASXQQ010000087.1, forward strand.
CGTCTGCGCCCAGAACGCCGTACTGGCCAAGCTGGTGGCGATGCGCGAAGAGCTGCGCCAGCTGTGGACGCGCACCAATGTGTCGGCCGAGCAATTGGTGGCCGACCTGCAGGCCTGGTGCAAGAAGGCGGAAGAAAGCGGCATCGCCGCGCTGCAGGAATTCGCGCTGAAGCTGCGCGCCGTGCACGCGTAACGCGCGACACGCACCAAAGAAAAGGCCCGCGACAGCGGGCCTTTTTTGTGTCTTGCGAAGCCGTTATTTCAACTTCGTTTCCTTGTACATCACGTGCTTGCGCGCCTTCGGATCGAACTTCATGATTTCGATCTTCTCGGGCGTGGTCTTCTTGTTCTTGTCGGTCGTGTAGAAGTGACCGGTGCCAGCACTCGACTCCAGCTTGATCTTTTCGCGTCCACCTTTTGCCATGGTCAGCTCCTCAGATTTCGCCGCGGGCGCGCAGGTCGGCGACGACTTGCTCGATGCCCACCTTGTCGATCAGGCGCAGCGCGGCATTGGTGATGCGCAGGCGCACCCAGCGGTTTTCGGTCTCGAGCCAGAAGCGGCGGTACTGCAGGTTGGGCAGGAAGCGACGCTTGGTTTTGTTGTTGGCGTGGGAAACATTGTTCCCGACCATCGGGCGCTTGCCCGTGACTTGACAGACGCGTGCCATGACGCTTCTCCGATCGAATCTCGTTTCAGGGTTTCGGGCCGTCGCGCAACCATCGGCGACACCCATGCCAGGGTCGGCAAAGACCGCGATTATAGCCAGATTTCCGCTCGGGTCACTGCTCGAGGAAGCGCTGCGCATCCAGCGCCGCCATGCAGCCCGTCCCGGCGCTGGTGATGGCTTGCCGGTAAACATGGTCCTGCACGTCGCCGGCGGCGAACACCCCGGGCACGCTGGTCATCGTGGCAAACCCGTTCAGTCCGCTCTGGGTCACGATGTAGCCGTCCTTCATTTCCAGCTGGCCGCTGAAGATGTCGGTGTTCGGCTGGTGGCCGATCGCGATGAAGCAGCCCTTGAGCGTGAGCTGCTTGGTGCTGTCGTCGCGCGTGCTGCGCAGCCGCACCCCGGTCACGCCGGAGGCGTCGCCGAGCACCTCGTCGAGCGTGTGCCACAAGTGCAGGTGCATCTTGCCGGCGGCCACCTTGTCCATCAGCTTGTCGACCAGGATCGGCTCGGCACGGAACTTGTCGCGGCGGTGGATCAGGTGGACCTGGCTCGCGATGTTCGACAGGTACAGCGCCTCTTCGACCGCGGTGTTGCCGCCGCCGACCACGCACACGTCCTGCTCGCGGTAGAAGAAGCCGTCGCAGGTGGCGCAGCCGCTGACGCCGCGTCCCATGAACGCGTCTTCCGAGGGCAGGCCGATGTACTTCGCGCTCGCGCCGGTGGCGATGATCAGCGCGTCGCAGGTGTAGGTGCCCGAGTCGCCCCTGAGGGTGAACGGGCGCCGGGCCAGGTCGACCTGGTTGATGTGGTCGAAGACGACCTGGGTGTTGAAGCGCTCGGCGTGCTTGAGGAAGCGCTCCATCAACTCGGGGCCTTGGACGCCCATCACGTCGGCGGGCCAGTTGTCCACATCGGTGGTCGTCATCAGCTGGCCGCCTTGCGCGATGCCGGTGACGAGCATTGGCTTCAAGTTGGCGCGGGCCGCGTAGATGGCGGCGCTATAACCGGCCGGGCCGGAGCCGAGGATCAGGACGTGGGCGTGTTGGGTCGGGGTGCTCATGGGAGTGGGGAGGGTGCTGCGTTGAATTCAGACGCCAGTCTGACATGGGGTTCCCTCGCGCTGGCGTCAACGCGCGCAATGGTGACAATAGCGAAATTGTAGGAAACGTGAACTTTGCACGTTTGCGTCTCCGCAAGGGCCACAACAAACCTAGATGGAGCTTCCCGTATGGCAATGCTTTCGAACCTCGACCTGATTCGCCGTGTGCCGCTGTTTTCCATGCTCACCAACGACCAGGCGCAAGGCATTGCCGACAGCGTCGTGAAGCGCCGCTACCGCCGGGGCGAGATCATCGTCGAGCACGGGCGCAAGTCGAATGCGCTGTTCATCCTGCTCACCGGCCGCGCCCGCGTGCTGACGGCCGACTCGCGTGGGCGAGAGGTGATCCTCGCCGTGCTGCAGCCCGGCGACTACGTCGGCGAGATGAGCCTGATCGACAACGAGCCGCACTCGGCGACGGTGCGCGCCGAGGTCCAGACCGACATGCTGATCCTCGCCCGCGCCGAGTTCGCGCGCTGCCTGCCGGAGAACTCCAGCCTCTCGTACGCGATCCTGCGCGGCCTGGTGCAGCGCCTGCGCAACGCCGACCGTCAGATCGAGTCGCTCGCGCTGCTCGATGTGTACGGGCGCGTCGCGCGCACCTTGCTCGACATGTCGGAGATGGACGGCGAAGTGAAGATCATCCGCAACAAGGTCTCGCGCCAGGACCTGGCCAAGGTCGTCGGCGCGTCGCGCGAAATGGTCAGCCGGGTGATGAAGGACCTGGAAGAGCGCGGCATCGTCGAGACGCAGGAAAACGGCTCGGTGATCATCAAGGAACGTCTCACCTGAGCCACATGCACTGCGCAACTGCGTAGGCGCATCGTTACGGCGCGAGACAGCGGCGGCGGCCGCATCGGCCACAATCCGCAGATGACGTTTCCGCTTGGTTCGCTCCGCTCCGAGGCCGGGGCCTCGCCCGCCTCAGCTGCCGCAGGTTATGGCGGCACCTACACGCGCGCCGACAGCGCCGCAGCCGATGGTCATGCGCACCACCCCTCGGGCTGGAAGGCCCAGTTGCTGCTGCTCGTCGGCGGCGTGCTGTGGCTGCTGGCGCTGCTCGCACTCGTGACGCACAGCGCGGTGGACCCGGCGTTCTCGACCTCGGGCAGTTCGGCCCTGCCGCACAACAAGGCGGGCGCGATCGGTGCCTGGTTCTCCGACCTCGCGTTCTTCCTGCTCGGCTATTCGGCGTGGTGGGTGATGGCGGTCGGCGCTCGCGCCTGGTTGAGCGGCCTGGCGCGCGTGCTGCGCGGCGACGCCGACGTTTCCGTCAAGCCGCGCTGGCTGTTCTGGCTCGGCATCGCCCTGCTGCTTGCCGCCAGTTGCTCGCTCGAGTGGACGCGCGTGTACCAGTGGGAGCCGCGTCTGCCCGGCGGTCATGCCGGCGGCGTGCTCGGCTACACGCTCGGGCCGCTGAGCATGAAGCTGCTCGGCTTCGCCGGCTCGGGCGTGCTGTGGATCGCCGCGCTGGTGGCGGGCCTGGCGATGGCGTTCCGCTTTTCCTGGCTGCGCGCGGCCGAAGGCATCGGCGCCTGGGTCGAATCGCTGAAGGAGCGCCGCGTCGAGCGCATCGAGCGTGCCGAAGACATTCGCCTGGGCGAGGCGGCGCTGCGCGAGCGCGAGCAGGTGGTCGAGGTGCAGCACCAGTTGCATGAGGACCATGTGCCGATCGTCATCGAGGCGCCGATGATCGAGGTGCCCCGCAGCGAGCGCGTCGTCAAGGAACGGCAGAAGCCGCTCTTCACCGAACTGGCCGACACCAAGCTGCCGCAGGTCGACTTGCTCGATGCCGCGCCGGGCCGCGTCGAAAGCGTCACGCCCGACACGCTGGAGATGACCTCGCGCCTGATCGAGAAGAAGCTGAAGGACTTCGGCGTCGAGGTGCGCGTGGTCGCGGCGTCGCCGGGACCGGTGATCACGCGCTACGAGGTCGAACCTGCCACCGGCGTGAAGGGCGCGCAAATCCTCAACCTCGCGAAAGACCTGGCGCGTTCGCTCAGCCTGGTCAGCATTCGCGTCGTCGAGACGATCCCCGGCAAGACGACGATGGCGCTCGAACTGCCGAACGCCAAGCGGCAGACGATCCGGCTGTCGGAGATCCTCGGCTCGCAGGTTTACAACGACGCCGCCTCGCAACTGACGATGGGACTGGGCAAGGACATCATCGGCGCGCCGGTGGTGGCCGACCTCGCGAAGATGCCGCATTGCCTGGTCGCCGGCACCACCGGATCGGGCAAGTCGGTGGGCATCAACGCGATGATCCTGTCGCTGCTCTACAAGGCCGAGGCGCGCGATGTGCGCCTCATCCTGATCGACCCGAAGATGCTCGAGATGAGCGTCTACGAAGGCATTCCGCACCTGCTCGCGCCGGTGGTCACCGACATGAAGCAGGCGGCTAACGCGCTGAACTGGTGTGTCGGCGAAATGGAGCGGCGCTACAAGCTGATGAGCAAGCTGGGCGTGCGCAACCTGTCCGGCTACAACAAGAAGATCGCCGAAGCGGCCGAGAAGGGCCATGCGCTGCCGAACCCGTTCAGCCTGACGCCCGAAGCGCCCGAGCCGCTCGAGCGCCTGCCCTTCGTCGTGGTCGTCATCGACGAACTCGCCGACCTGATGATGGTGGTCGGCAAGAAGATCGAGGAGCTGATCGCGCGCCTGGCGCAAAAGGCGCGCGCCGCCGGCATCCACCTGATTCTCGCGACGCAGCGGCCGAGCGTCGACGTGATTACCGGCCTCATCAAGGCGAACATTCCGACCCGCCTGTCGTTCCAGGTGTCGAGCAAGATCGACTCGCGAACCATCCTCGACCAGATGGGCGCCGAGGCGCTGCTCGGGCAGGGCGACATGCTCTACCTCACGCCCGGCGGCGGCCTGCCGGTGCGGGTGCACGGCGCCTTCGTCAGCGATGAAGAGGTGCACCGCGTCGTCCACTACCTGAAGACCCAGGGCGAACCGAACTACATCGAGGGCATTCTCGAAGGCGGCACGCTCGATGGCGAGAGCGATCTGTCCACGGCCGACATGCCGGGCGGTGGCGGCGGTGAGAGCGACCCGATGTACGACCAGGCGGTGGCCATCGTGCTGCAGCACCGTCGCGCGTCGATCTCACTGGTGCAACGTCACTTGCGCATCGGCTACAACCGCGCGGCGCGATTGCTGGAACAAATGGAGAAATCCGGGCTCGTAACGGCCATGTCCACCAATGGCAACCGCGACATCATCGTCCCGGGCCGCGCCGAATGAACCGCCTCCTGATCGCCGTGCTGTTGGGATTGACGAGCGTCGCCGCCCGCGCCGACGCGGTCGATACCTTGAAGGAATTCGTGCGCGACGTGAAGACCGGCCACGCCGCGTTCACGCAGGTTGTCACCTCGCCCGACGGTGCGAAGAAGAAGACTTCGAGCGGAACCTTCGAGTTCGCGCGGCCGAATCGCTTTCGCTTCAGCTACACCAAGCCCTTCGAGCAGGTCATCGTCGCCGACGGCCAGAAGGTCTGGATCTACGACGCCGACCTGAACCAGGTGAGCGCGCGCAAGCTGTCGCAGGCGCTGGGCGCGACGCCCGCCGCGCTGCTCGCCGGCGGCTCGCTCGAAAGCGACTTCAGCCTCAGCGCCCTGCCGGCCAAGGACGGGCTCGAATGGGCGCAAGCCACGCCGAAGGCCAAGGACGGCGCGTTCCAGTCGGTGCGCATCGGCTTTCGCGGCAAGGAGTTGTCAGCGGTCGAAATCACCGACAGCTTCGGCCAGCGTTCGCTGCTGAGCTTCAGCAAGATGGCGGCCAACGCCCCGGTCGCTGCCGAGAGCTTCAAGTTCGTCGTACCCAAGGGGGCGGACGTCATCGAGCAGTAGATGCGCCCCCCAGTCGCTTCGCTCCTGCCCCCAAGGGGCGCCGTCCGGCTTGGGACGGCCCGGCGCCGGACCTCCGCGACGCTCAGAACTCGAAGTTGAACCCCGCGGTGATCTGCCGAACCCGCGGGTTCGAGGTCTGCACACCGAACGACGCATTGACGCTGAACTGCTCGGTGAGCGGCGACCAGATGCCGCCGCCGACCCAGGGCTTGCCGCGGTCGTCGCCGTAGGTTTCTGCGCTCAAGGTGAGCTTGGGCGCGGCGGTCCATTCGAGCGCCAGCGCCCAGGTGGTGCTGTTCTGCTTGGCCGACTGGCTGCGCGACCAGCCGAGGTTCGCATGCGCCAACAGGCCTTCGCGCAGGCTGCGCGTCGCGATCAGGGTGGTCCAACTGGCAACGTGCTTCCACCCGCTCGTGTCGTCCTTGGCGGCGCCCAGCCCATAGGCGACGGCGACACCGGTCTGTCGGTCCTTCAGCTCGATGAGGTTGGTCTTGCCGGCCGCGGAGAAGGTCTCGACGCGCAGGCCGGCGGCCGATCCTCGGCCGTAGGCCACGCCCAGTTGCGTGTCCTCGCGCACGCCGCAGTTGAGCTGCAGGATCGTCGTTTGCAGCGTCGGCGAACCGCTGCTTCGCGTGCTGGCCGCATAGGGCTCGAACTGGCAGCGGTGATGCGCAATCGTGTCGGCGGTGTCGGTCGTCAACGGCCGGTTGGCTTGCACCGAGAAGCTCGCCGTCCCGGCAAGCAAGGCGGCCAGCCAGGATTTGCAGCTCATTGCTGTTCCCTCCGTGGAGTCGGGTCCGCGCATTCTTTCATGCCACTGCGACAATCGACGCATGAGCTCCCTTCCGTTGCCGCTGGGTGACGCGCCCGAGGCACCGCTGGCCGAACGCCTGCGTCCGCAGACGATCGACGAGGTGATCGGCCAGCAGCACCTGCTCGGGCCGGCCAAGCCGCTGCGCGCGGCCTTCGAGTCGGGGCGCCTGCACTCGATGATCCTGTGGGGACCGCCCGGGACCGGCAAGACCACCCTCGCGCGGTTGATGGCCGACGCGTTCGACGCCCAGTTCATCGCGATCTCGGCGGTGCTCGGCGGCGTGAAGGACATTCGCGAGGCGGTCGAGCGCGCGCTGGCGGCGCAAACGGGTGGCCGGCGCACGGTCGTCTTCGTCGACGAAGTGCACCGCTTCAACAAGAGCCAGCAGGACGCCTTCCTGCCGCATGTCGAGTCGGGCCTGTTCACCTTCATCGGCGCGACGACCGAGAACCCGTCGTTCGAAGTCAACTCGGCGCTGCTGTCGCGCGCGACCGTGCATGTGCTCAAGAGCCTGAGCGACGCCGACCTCGCGACGCTGCTCCAACGCGCGCGCGCCCTGCTCGACGCACCCGCGCTGACCGAGCCCGCGGCGAAGCGCCTGATCGCCTACGCCGACGGCGACGCACGCCGCCTGCTCAACGCCTACGAGAACCTCGTCAACATGGCGGGCGGCCTCGCGCAGATCGATGAAGCGCAGCTGGAGAGATCGCTCGGCGAGCAGCTGCGCCGCTACGACAAGGGCGGCGAACAGTTCTACGACACCATCTCGGCGCTGCACAAGGCGGTGCGCGGCTCCGACCCCGACGCGGCCCTGTATTGGTTCGTTCGAATGCTCGACGGCGGCGTCGACCCGCGCTACGCCGCGCGCCGCATGGTGCGCATGGCCAGCGAAGACATTGGCCTGGCCGACCCGCGCGCGCTGCGCCTCGCGCTCGACGCGGCCGAGACCTACGAGCGCCTGGGCTCGCCCGAGGGCGAGCTCGCACTGGCGCAAGCGGTGGTCTACCTCGCGATCGCGCCGAAGTCGAACGCCGTCTACAGCGCATTCAACGCGGCGCGCGACTTCGTGCAGCACGACGGCACCCGCGCGGTGCCGCTGCGCCTGCGCAATGCACCGACGCGCCTGATGAAGGACCTCGACTATGGTGCCGGCTACCGCTATGCGCACGACGAGGAAGGCGGCTTCGCCGCCGGCGAGCGCTATTGGCCCGACGACATGGACGCCCCGAGCTTTTACCGGCCGGTGGCGCGCGGGCTCGAGATCCGCATCGGCGAGCGGCTCGCCGAATTGCGCCGACTCAACGAAGAGACGAAGAAAAAATCATAGTTCGCCTCTTATGTGGTGAATTCCGAAATCGCCATAGCGAAAACACCAAATGTTTTTCTTGCGGCTTTGCCCCTAGAATCCGCCCCGCTTGATGATGATTCGACGTGTCCAGCCCGCCAGCAGACCCTGCGGCGGGCTTTTTGCTAATAGTCAGAAAGCCGCAGGTGAGGGACGATGTTCCAAGCCGCCGAGGCCGCCGCCTCGCACAAGGCGGCCCGCATTGACAACCTGGAGACTCGCAGATGGAGACCTTCATCCAACAGATCATCAATGGTCTGGTGCTCGGCAGCGTGTACGCGCTGGTCGCACTGGGCTACACGATGGTCTACGGCATCATCAACCTGATCAACTTCGCGCATGGTGAGGTGCTGATGGTGGGGGCGCTGACCAGCTGGACGGTGGTCAGCACCTTGCAAGGCACGATGCCGGGTTGGCTGCTGCTGCTGCTGTCGCTGATCGCCGCGATCATCGTCTGCTCGGTGCTCAACTTCACCATCGAGAAAGTCGCCTACCGGCCGCTGCGCAACGCGCCGCGCCTGGCGCCGCTGATCACCGCGATGGGCATGAGCCTGCTGCTGCAGACGCTGGCGATGATCGTCTGGAAGCCGAACTACAAGCCGTTCCCGATCCTGCTGCCGAGCGAGCCGTTCAACGTCTTCGGTGCGGTGATCAACGTCACGCAGATCCTGATCCTCGTCGTCACCGCCATCACGCTCGCGGGCCTGATGTACCTGGTGAACAAGACCAAGCTAGGCCGCGCGATGCGCGCCACCGCCGAGAACCCGCGGGTGGCGGGCCTGATGGGGGTCAAGCCCGACATGGTGATCTCGGCCACCTTCGTGATCGGGGCGGCGCTGGCGGCGCTGGCCGGCGTGATGTATGCGGCCAACTACGGTTCGGTGCAGCACACGATGGGCTTCCTGCCCGGCCTGAAGGCCTTCACCGCGGCGGTGTTCGGCGGCATCGGCAACCTGCCCGGTGCGATGGTCGGCGGCGTGGCGCTCGGCCTGATCGAGTCGCTCGGCGCCGGCTACATCGGCGTGCTGACCGGCGGGGTGCTGGGCAGCCACTACTCCGACATCTTCGCCTTCATCGTGCTCATTCTCGTGCTGACGCTGCGCCCGCAAGGCCTGCTCGGCGAGCGTGTGGCTGATCGCGCCTGACCGGGGAGACACGACCATGAAGACCATGAAGCCAGACCAAAAGATCGCCGCCTTCCTGCTCGCCGCCGCGGCGCTGCTGGTCGTACCGCTGATCGCGCAACAGTTCGGCAACGCCTGGGTGCGCATCATCGACTTTTCGTTGCTCTACGTGCTGCTCGCGCTCGGCCTGAACATCGTGGTCGGCTACGCCGGCCTGCTCGACCTGGGCTACGTTGCGTTCTACGCACTCGGTGCCTACATGTTCGGCCTGCTCGCCTCGCCGCAGCTCGGCGAGACCTTCGCCAATATCCGCCAAGCTTTCCCGACGGGGCTGCACACGCCGTTCTGGGTCGTCATCCCCGCGGGCGCGGCGCTGGCTGGTCTGTTCGGCGTGCTGCTCGGGGCGCCGACGCTGAAGCTGCGCGGCGACTACCTCGCGATCGTCACGCTCGGCTTCGGCGAGATCATCCGCGTGTTCATCAACAACCTCGATGCACCGGTCAACATCACCAACGGACCCAAGGGCATCGCGCAGATCGACTCGATCAACCTGTTCGGCCTGTTCAATCTGGGCAAGACGCACTCCCTGTTCGGCATGGACGTGCCGGCGGTCACCAACTACTACTACCTCTTCCTCACGCTGGTGGTGGTGAGCGTGGTGATTTGCTCTCGGCTCGAGCGCAGCCGCATCGGCCGCGCCTGGATGGCGATCCGCGAAGACGAGATCGCTGCCAAGGCGATGGGCATCAACACCCGCAACATGAAGCTGCTGGCGTTCGGCATGGGCGCCACCTTCGGCGGCGTGTCGGGGGTGATGTTCTCCACCTTCCAGGGCTTCATCTCGCCCGAGTCGTTCAGCCTGCAGGAGTCGATCATGATCGTCGCGATGGTGGTGCTGGGCGGCATCGGCCACCTCCCCGGTGTGATCCTCGGCGCGCTGCTGCTCGCCTCCCTGCCCGAGGTGTTGCGCTATGTGGCGGGCCCGCTGCAGGAGATGAGCGGCGGCCGGCTCGACGCGGCGATCCTGCGCCAGCTGCTGATCGCGCTGGCGATGATCGGCATCATGTTGGCGCGCCCGCGCGGCTTGTGGCCCCAGCCCGAGCACGGCAAGGCTGCGCCGGTGCCCGCCGTCCCGGCCGTGAAGTGAGGAGCCGCCATGACTGACACCGTATTGAAAGTCGGCAACGTCTCCAAGCGCTTCGGCGGCCTGCAGGCCTTGTCGGACGTCGGCATCACGATCCTCCCCGGCCAGGTCTACGGACTCATCGGCCCCAACGGCGCGGGAAAGACGACCTTCTTCAACGTGCTCACCGGCTTGTACACCCCCGACTCGGGAACCTTCGAGCTGGGCGGCAAGCCCTACAAGCCGAGCGCGGTGCACGAGGTGGCGAAGGCCGGCATCGCACGCACCTTCCAGAACATCCGCCTGTTCGCCGAAATGACGGCGCTCGAGAACGTGATGGTCGGACGGCACATCCGCACCGGCTCGGGCCTGATCGGCGCGGTGTTTCGCACGCCCAAGTTCAAGTCCGAGGAAGCGGCGATCGCCAAGCGCTCGCAGGAGCTGCTCGACTACGTGGGCATCGGCAAGTACGCCGAGTTCAAGGCGCGCACGCTGAGCTACGGCGACCAGCGGCGCCTCGAGATCGCGCGCGCACTCGCCACCGACCCGACGTTGATCGCGCTCGACGAACCGGCGGCGGGGATGAACGCGACCGAGAAGGTCGTGTTGCGCGAGCTGATCGACCGCATCCGCAAGGACGGCCGCACCATCCTCCTGATCGAGCACGACGTGAAGCTGGTGATGGGCCTGTGCGACCGCGTCACCGTGCTCGACTACGGCAGGCAGATCGCCGAGGGCACGCCGCACGATGTGCAGCGCGACGAGAAGGTAATCGAGGCCTACCTCGGCGCCGGCCACAAGGCCCACTGACAAGCCAAGGACAAGAACATGGCAAACACATTGCTCAAGGTCAGCGGCCTGAAGGTGGCCTACGGCGGCATCCAGGCGGTGAAGGGCGTTTCGTTCGAAGTCAAGGAAGGCGAGCTGGTCAGCCTGATCGGCGCCAACGGCGCCGGCAAGACGACGACGCTGAAGGCCATCACCGGCATCCAACCGGTGGCTGCCGGCGACATCGAGTACTGCGGCAAGCCGATCAAGGGCCAGGGCGCCTGGGACCTGGTCAAGCAAGGGCTGGTGATGGTGCCCGAGGGGCGCGGCGTGTTCGCGCGCATGACGATCACCGAGAACCTGCAGATGGGCGCGTTCGTGCGCACCGACGGCGAGATCGATGCCGACATCGATGTCGTGTTCGGCATCTTCCCGCGCTTGAAGGAGCGCCGCAATCAACTCGCCGGCACGATGTCCGGGGGCGAGCAGCAGATGCTCGCGATGGGCCGCGCGCTGATGGCGCGCCCCAAGGTGCTGCTGATGGACGAGCCGTCGATGGGCCTGTCGCCGATCATGGTCGACAAGATCTTCGAGGTGGTCAACGACATCCACAGCCGCGGCGTCACCGTCCTGCTGGTCGAGCAGAACGCGAGCCGCGCGCTGCAGCTCGCCACCCGCGGCTACGTGATGGATTCGGGCGAGGTGACGATGAGCGGCGACGCGAAGACGCTGCTCAACGACCCGAAGGTGCGCGCCGCCTACCTCGGCGAATAGCTCCCCCCGCCGCCCGCTGCGTAGATTTGCGCAGGGGTCGTTCCCGTCGCGGCCGAGCAGCGCCGCCGCTATCGTCGCGGCCACGCCGGCCCCTGCGCCGGCGACCGAGGAGGCGGCATGGGGCAGCTCATCACCAGCGCGTTGGCGGCGCTCGCGCTCGCCGTCGCCAGCGGCGCGGCGGCGCAGCCGAACCCCGCGCCCGCGAAGCCGGTTCGCGTCGGCTTCGTCTGCCCCTTCAGCGGCGGCTCGCAGGACTTCGGCAACAGCGCGCGGTTGGGCGCCGAGCTCGCGGTCCAGGAGATCAACGAGGTTGGCGGCTACCTCGGCCGCCCGATCGAACTGGTGGCGCGCGACGACAAGGCCAACCCCGACGAAGGCCGCAGGATCGCCGAGGAACTGGTGCTGCGCGAGAGGGTTGATTTCACCGTCGGCTTTTGCAACACCGGCGTGGCGCTGAAGGCGCTCGACGTGTTCCAGGACCACCAGCACCTGTTGATGGTGCCGGTGTCCACCGGCTCGGCAGTGACTGCAAAGTACCCGCCGCAGACGAGCTACATCTTTCGCCTGTCGGCGCGCGACCGCGTCCAGGCCGCTTCGCTCGTCGACGACGTCGTCAAGCGCGGCTTCAGCCGCGTGGCGGTATTCGCCGACAAGACCGGCTACGGCGAAGGCGGCTTGAAGGACGTGGAAAAGTTTCTCGCCGACAAGCAGCTCGAGCCGGTCTACACCGCCCGCTTCGAGCTCGGGGTGAAGTCGCTCGCGCAGCAGATGCACGAGGCGAAAGCGGCGGGCGCCGACGCGATCATCGGCTACACGGTCGGTCCGGAGTTGGCGGTGATTGCGCTGGCGCGTGCCGAGGCGCGGCTGGCCGCGCCGCTGTACGGCCCGTGGCCCCTGTCGTTTCGCACCGTCGCGGAGAAGGCGGGCGCGGCGGCCGAGGGCGCGATCATGGTGCAGACCATCATCCAGGACTTGTCGAACGAGCGCCGCTCGTCGTTCATCGCCCGCCTGAAGCGCCATGCCGGAACGCAGCCCGTCGGCTCGCTGATGGCTGCCGCGCAGAGCTACGACGCGCTGCACCTGATGTTGCGCGCGCTCTTCCAGAGCCGCGGCGACACCTCGGGAAACGCACTCAAGCGCGCGCTCGAGAATCTGGAGCGGCCGTATTCCGGCGTGGTAACCACCCACGACCACCCGTTCGACGCGAACGACCACGACGCCTTCAGCCGCAACATGGTCTGGCTCGGCGTCTGGCACCGTGGCGAGGTGCGGTTCTTCTACCCGGAGGACGCCAGGCGGGCGAGCTACATCCGGCGCAAGGAGCAACCCTAAACGGTGCCTCACTGCGCAAGGCATGACACGCGAATGGGCTTGCGCCGCGGCGTGTTCCGGCGAGAGACTTGCTCACCCGATACGAGGAGCACCCCATGAGCACTCCAGGCAAATTGCAAGCCACCGTGCAAGCCTTGGTCCGCAAGGGCAAGGGTATCCTGGCCGCCGACGAGAGCGGGCCGACGATCGCCAAGCGCTTCAAGGCGATCGGCGTGGAGTCGACCGAGGAAAACCGGCGCGCCTATCGCAGCCTGCTGGTGGGCACGGCGGGCCTGGGCGACTTCATCAGCGGCATCATCCTGTACGAAGAGACGCTCGCCCAGCGCGCCGACGATGGCACGCCCCTGCCGGAACTGGCGGCCCGCCAGGGCATCGTGCCCGGCATCAAGGTCGACGCCGGCAAGATCCCGCTCGCCCTCGCCCCAGGCGACGAAATCACGCTGGGGCTGGACGGCCTGGCCAAGCGCCTCGACGGCTACAAGCAGCAGGGGGCGCGCTTCGCGAAATGGCGCGCCGTCTACAACGTGTCGGACACGCTGCCGAGCCGGCTCGCGATCGAGGCCAACGCGCACGCCCTTGCGCGTTACGCGGCGATCTGCCAGGAGCAGGGTGTGGTGCCGATCGTCGAGCCCGAAGTGCTGATCGACGGCGACCACAGCATGGCGCGCTGTGCCGAGGTGACCGAGGCGGTGCTGCACGAGGTCTTCGAGGCCTTGCATCGTCACCGGGTGGTGCTCGAGCACATGCTGCTCAAGCCGAGCATGGTGGTGCCCGGCAAGGAGCACGAGACGCAGGCAGCGACCGCCGAGGTGGCGGGCGAGACACTTCGCGTGCTGCGCCGCACCGTTCCGGCGGCCGTGCCCGGCATCAATTTCCTCTCCGGCGGCCAGACGCCGGCGGAGGCGACGGCGAACCTCGACGCGATGAACCGGCTCGGCCCGCTGCCGTGGACGCTTAGCTTCTCGTACGGGCGCGCGTTGCAAGACCCGGTGATGCAGGCGTGGCGCGGGCAGGCGGCGAATGTGCAGCAGGCGCAGGCCGCGCTGCTCAAGCGCGCTCGCTTGAACGGGGCAGCGTGCGAGGGCAAGTACAGCGCGGCGATGGAAGCCGGCGAGTGATCAGTCCCCGTGCTTGTCCGCTTCCGAAGTGAACGAATCTGCGAGGAACTCTTCCTCCGGCAAGCCGCACTTCGCCACGAAGTCTCGCTGCGCCGACTCGACCATGATCGGCGCGCCGCAGGCATAGACCTGATGGCGTGACAGGTCGGGCAAGTCCGCCATCACCGCCTGGTGGACGAAACCGGTGCGGTCGGTCCAGGCGTCTTCCGGCTTGGGTTCCGACAGCACCGGGATGTACGTCAGGTTCGGTATGTCGTGAGCGGCCTGGATCGCCCAGTCGTGCAGGTAGAGGTCGGCCTTGCTGCGGCAGCCCCAGTACAGCACGGCAGGGCGGGCTATCGCCTTGAACTGCATCTCTTCGATGATCGCCTTGATCGGTGCGAAGCCGGTGCCCGAGGCCAGCAGCACCATCGGCTTGGTCGAGTCCTCGCGCAGGAAGAAGCTGCCGAACGGGCCTTCCATGCGCAGGATGTCGCGCTCCTTCATGCCGCCGAAGACCTGGTCGGTGAACTTGCCGCCAGGCATGTGGCGGATATGCAGTTCGATCCACGGCTTGTCGCCCTGGGTATGCGGCGCGTTGGCCATCGAGTAGCTGCGCCGCGAGCCGTCGCGCAGGATGAACTCGACATACTGGCCCGCGTGGTAGCGCAAGGGGTCGTTGGCCGGCAGTTGCATCTTGATCACCGCCACGTCGGGCGCCGGCCGCTCGATCGTCGTCACGCGGGTGGGCATCTTGCGCACCGGAAATTCGCCGGCGCCGGCGACGGTGCGCGCCTCGATGACCACGTCGGTCTGCGGCGCGGCGCAGCAGGTCAGCGTGAAGCCGCCTTCTTCCTCCTCGACGCTCAGGGCCTTGTGCTGATGCACGCCGTGGATCACACGGCCTTCGAGCAAGCGGCTCTTGCAGGTGCCGCAGGCGCCGTCCTTGCAGCCATAGGGCAGGCCGATGCCTTGCCGGATGGCCGCAGCGAGGATCGGCTCGTCGCGCTCGACGCTGAAGCTGCGGCCACTGGGCTGCACGGTGACGGTGAAGGTCATGCTGGGTCGCTCTCGTAAACTGCCCGCAATTTTGCCCCGCTTCCAATGGCCTTCCCCAACGCCGCCTTCAAGCGCCCGACCTTGCTCATCGTCGGCTGCGGCGACGTGGGCCTGCGCGTCGTGAAGCTGCTGCGCGGACGCTGGCGCCTGCTCGCGCTGACCTCGAGTCGCGAGCGCGTCGACGACCTGCGCGCCGCCGGTGCGCTGCCGCTCGTCGGCAACCTCGACGAGCCGGCGACGCTGGCGCGATTGGCGGGCCTGGCCGACGCGGTCTTGCACCTCGCGCCGCCGCCCTCGCAAGGCCGCACCGACACGCGCACCGCCAACCTGCTGCGTGCGCTGGCGCTGAAGGGTCGCGTGCGGCGCATCGTCTATGCGAGCACCTCGGGCGTCTATGGCGACTGCGCCGGCGCGCGCTTCGACGAGACACGGCGCGTGAATCCCGCCACCGAGCGGGCGCGGCGCCGCGTCGATGCCGAGGCGCGGCTGCGCTGGCACGGCCGTGCGCACGGCGTGCGGGTGAGCCTGCTGCGCGTGCCGGGCATCTACGCCGGCGATCGTGCGGGCGGCCATCCACGCGAGCGCCTCGCGCGTGGCACGCCGGTGCTCGCCGCAGCGGACGATGTCTACACCAACCACATCCATGCCGATGACCTGGCGCGCGCCTGCGTCGCGGCGCTCGCGCGCGGCTTGCCGCAGCGCGTCGTTCACGCCTGCGACGACACCGAGCTGAAGATGGGCGACTACTTCGACATCGCCGCCGACCTGTGCGGCCTGCCGCGGCCGCCGCGCATCACGCGCGAGCAGGCGCGCGAGCAGTTGTCGGCACTGCAGCTGAGCTTCATGAACGAGTCGCGGCGCCTCGCGAACGTCCGACTGAAGAAGGAGCTGCGGCTCAAGCTGCGCTACGCCACGGTTGCAGACGGCCTGTTGGCCTGAGCCCGCTCAGATCCCTTTCGCCCGCCGCAACAGCTTCATGCGGTCGCGCGACTGCAGCGTGACGGTGTGCTGCTCGCCGCCGCGCTGAATCAGCAGGATGACCTCGCGCTCCGGCTTGGCGCCGCCCCACAGCGTCTTGTACAGCCCTTCGAGCCCGTTCACGTCGACGCCATCGATGCGCAGGATGCGGTCGCCCGGCAACAGGCCGGCTTGCTCGGCGGGACTGTCGGGGCTGGTGCGCACGACGCGCACCATGCCGTCGATCTCGACGCAGTTCAGCCCCAACCACGCGCGTGTGCTGTCGCGTGACGCGCCGCGTTGCTGCAACTCGGGAAGAATCGATTTCAGCAGGTTGATCGGCACGAACATGTTGCCCGGCAGGCGCGGCTGGTCGGGACCGAGCGCATCCATCACCACCAGCGAGCCGATGCCCAGCAACTCGCCGTCGGCGTTGAACAGCGCCGCGCCGCTGTGGTCGGTGCGCGGCGGTGCGGTGAACAAGGCGCCGTCGACGTGGTATTCCCAGTAGCCGGAGAACGCGCGCCGCGACACCAGCCGCGCCAGGCTCAGCTCGCCGCCCTCGCCGCCGCTGGCGATCATCAGCGGCTGCTGCAACGCGACGGCGGACGACTCGCCGAGGCGTACCGGTGCCACGCGCACCGGCACCAGCCCCTGCAGCAGACCGAAGCCCGATGCGAGGTCGTAGGCGACTACGCGCGCCGGGATCACGCGCTCGGCGCCAAGCACGAGTTCGACGTGATCGGCTTCGAGAATGAGGTAGCCGATCGTCAGCACCAGCCCGTCGGCGCCGATCACGACGCCCGAGCCTTCGCGTTGGCGCCCCAGGCTCTCGATCGAGCGGGCATCGTCGACCGCGGTCGCGCGAACGCCGACCACCGCGGCCTGCGCGCGTGCGAGCGCCTGGGCCTTGGCCTGGACTTCGGAGGCGGGGTCGGCCGCCGCGGCGAGCGTGTGGCACAGCGCCAGCAGCACGCCCAGTGCGAGCCGAATGCCGCGATCGCCGCCCAACGCCAGCTTCATGATGGCCACCTCCAGCGCGAAGCTCCAGCATGAAGCTTCCGCGCTGCCCTGCCATGCTCAGGGGCATTCAACCCCCGAGTGAAGTCAGCGGCGGCGCCCGAACGGCGGCTGGCCGCGCCAGTAGCGAATCATCAGGTAGCCGCCGAGCATGCCGCCCAGATGGGCGAAGTGGGCGACGCCTTCTTGCGTGCCGGTGACGCCGAGAAAGAGCTCGAGCGCACCGTAGACCGCGACGAAGGTTTTCGCCTTCATCGGGATCGGCGGGAACAGCGGCATGATGGTCCGGTTGGGAAACATCATCCCGAACGCGAGCAGCAGGCCGAACAGGCCGCCCGAAGCGCCCACCGTCGGGTAGAACGAACCCGCCAGCCAGGTCACGAGCAACTGCGCGGCCGCCGCACTCAGCACGCTCGCCGCGTAGAAGCGAATGAAACGCTGCTCGCCCCAGACCCGCTCGAGCTCGGCGCCGAACATCCACAGGCCGAGCATGTTGAAGAACAGGTGCGCGAGGTTGCCGTGCAGGAACGCGTAGGTGACGACCTGGAACGGCAGGAAGCCCGGGCCGATCGGCCACAGCGCCAGCCATCGCGTCAACTGCCCGCCGAAGAGCTGATCGAGAAAGAACGCGCCGACGTTGATCAGCAGCAGGGCTTTGGTGATGGGGGGCATCGGAGG
>DASXQQ010000088.1:0-13836 GCA_036507085.1 Piscinibacter sp.
CTTCATCGACGGCACGTTCTCGAAGAAGCTCGCTTCGAACGCCGGCATGGCTTCGTCGGCGATCGTCTCCGGCGTCCAGCCGTCGCCGCGGTGCATCGAGCGGATCATGCGAATCTGGTTGAAGAAATAGATCTCGTTGGCGCGCACGCCGAAGATCTGGCCCGAGACATGGGCCGCGCGGTCGCTGGCGAGGTAGACCGCCAGCGGCGCGATCTTCGCGCTCTCCATCTTCTTCAGCTTCTCCACCCGCGCCTTCTGCTCCGGCGTGTCGGCCGGGATGCCGGCCGTCATCGCAGTCCAGGCCCAGGGCGCGATGCAGTTGGAGCGCACCTTGAATTTCGCCATGTCCAGCGCGATCGATTTCGACAGCCCGACGAGCCCCATCTTCGCGGCCGAATAGTTGCCCTGGCCGAGGTTGCCGATCAGGCCCGAGGTCGAGGTCATGTGGATGTAGCTGCCGCCCTCCTGTCCCTTGAAGTGCGGCGCCGCGGCTCGCGTCATGAAGAACGAGCCGTTCAGGTGGACGTCGACGACGGCCTGCCACTCTTCCTTGCTCATGTTGAAGATGAAGCGGTCGCGCACGATGCCCGCGTTGTTGACGACGCAGTCGATGCGCCCGAAATGGTCGAGCGCGGCCTGCACGATGCGGTGCGCCGAGTCCCACTCGGCCACGCTCTCCACCGCCGCGACGGCCTGGCCGCCCTCGGCGTGGATCTCCTGCACGACCGATTCGGCCAGCGCCTGGCCGCTTTCCTTGTCACGCGCCAGGTCGTTGACCACCACCTTCGCGCCGTGCGCGGCAAACGCCTTGGCGAAGTCGCGCCCGATGCCGGCGCCCGCGCCGGTGACCACCACGACCTTGTCTTGAACCATACCCATCTGCATCTCCTTGATCTGTAGTCAGTCGCCGCTGAAATCCGGCGCGCGCTTGGCGCGAAACGCGGCCACGGCCTCGGCGTGGTCGCGCGTCTGGTTCGACAGCATCTCGTAGGCCGCGCCCGCTTCGAGCACCGAGGCGGCCACCTGCTTCAGGCCCACGTTGATCGTCGCCTTGGTCCACTGCACGGCGCGGCGCGCACCGCCCGCCAGGCGCTGCGCAAAAGCGTCCACCGCGGCGTCGAGTTCGTCCGCCGGATACGCGAAGTTGACAAGGCCGATCTGCGCGGCCTCCTGGCCGGTGATCGCATCGCCCGTCAGCAGGTACTGCTTGGCGCGCGCGAAGCCGATCAGCTGCGGCCAGATGACGGCGCCACCGTCGCCCGCGACGAAGCCGACCTTCACATGCGGGTCGGCGATCTTCGCGTGATGGGCGGCGAAGCTGATGTCGCAGAAGAGCGCGATCGTCGCGCCCAGGCCGATGGCCGGGCCGTTGATCTTCGCGATGATCGGTTGCGGCACGTCGAGCAGCGCCGCGATGAGACGCTTGCCGGTGGCGATCTCGCCGTAGATGCGGGCCGGCTCATCGACCAGTTCCTGCATGTGGTCGATGTCGCCGCCGGCGCTGAACGCCTTGCCGGCGCCGCTGAGCACGATCACATGGGTGGCGTCGTCGCGGGGCACTTCGCTCACGAAGCGCTCGAATTCACCGTGCAGATCGGCGTCGAACGCATTCAGCGTGTCGGGCCGGTTGAAGCTGACGTGCAGCACGCGGGCGTCGCGCCGGAACGCGAGCGTCTTGTAGCCTTCGAAATCCATGAGACCTCCGTTCACGCGGCTTCGCGTTGCGCCTCGATGAAGCGGTCCAGATGCCAGTCGCTGTCGCCGTACAACTTTTCCAGCACCAGCAACCGCTTGTAGTAGTGCCCGACCTGGTATTCGTCGGTCACGCCGATGCCACCATGCAGCTGGATGCCCTGGCCGCCGACGAAGCGCCCGGCCGACCCCAGCATCACCTTCGCCGCCGACACGGCCTGCCGCCTCGCGGCCGGCGCAGCCTCCAGGTGGGCGATGCCGCGGTAGAGGATCGAGCGCGTTTCCTGCACCTCGACGAACATCTCCGACATGCGATGCTGCAGCGCCTGGAACTTGCCGATGGGCTGTCCGAACTGCTGGCGCGTCTTCAGGTAGTCGCTCGTCATCTCCAGGACCGCCTCCATGCAGCCGAGCGCTTCGGCCACCTGCGCCAGCGCGGCGCGGTCCAGCGCTTCTTCGAGCAGCGACAGCGCCGTGCCGGGTGCGGCGAGCATCGCGTCCTTGCCGAGCGCCACACCGCGCAGATCGAGGTCGGCGGCGCGCGTACCGTCGATCAACGCATAGTCGTGCAGCGTCACGGCCTCGCGAGGTACAAGGAACAGCGCAACGCCCTGCCCATCCAGACGCGCCGACACGATGTAGTGCGCCGCGCTCGGCGCGCCCGGCACCATCATCTTCGTGCCGTCGATGACCCAGCCTGCGCCGCTTTCGCGGGCCTCGGTCTGGACCCTGTGCAGCTCGAAGCGGCTGTCCGGCTCGCTGTGCGCCAGCAGCGTGATCGCACTGCCGTCGGCAATGCCCGCGAGCAGGGCCTCGCGTTGCGCGGCGAAGGCGGGAGCGTCGCCGCGCTCGATCAGCCGCGCGGCCAGCACCGCGCAGCCGATGAAGGGCTCCAACGCGATGCACCGGCCGAGCTCCTCTGCCACCAGAGCGGTCTCGACGAAGCCGCAACCGAGGCCGCCGAGCGCTTCGGGGATGGCCAGCGACAGCCACCCCATCTCCGCGTAGCGGGCCCAGTGCTGCGGCGACCAGCCGCCGGCGGCCACGAGCTTGCGCCGGGCCTCGAAGCCGTATTGCTCGCGCACGTATCGGCCAGCCGCCTCGCGCAGCATCTGCTGTTCGTCGCTCAGGTTGAAATCCATCTCGACCGTCTCCTCTCGCGGCTTGCGCGCTTGCGCCTACAGGCGGAACGCCAGCTTGGCGATGATGTTCTTCTGGACCTCCTGCGATCCACCGTAGATGGTCGAAGCGCGTGCGATCAGCGCCTGCGCGGTGCGACCGGGCACGAAGGCCGGCCAGCGCAAGGCCTCGTCCGCGTCGATCACCTCGCCCTCCCCATGGTCCCAGAAGCGCAGGGCGTGCAGCCCCAGCGCCTCGAGCTGCAGGTCGGTCACGCGCTGCTGCAGCGCCGAGCCGCGCAGCTTCAGCGCCGACACCACCGCATCCAGGTTGTGCCGGTTCTGCTCGTGCGAGAGCACCCGCAGCACCGAGTATTCGAGCGCCAGGATGTCCACCTCCACGCGCGCCAGATTGCGCGCGTAGCCGGGCGTGTCGATCAGCGGGATGCCGTTCACCGTCTGGCCGCGCGCGATCTCGCGCGCCTTCTCCAGCTCGCGCTTGTTGAAGTACAGGAAGGCGCTGGCGGTGCGCTCCTTCTCCAGCAAGTATTTGGCATAGGTCCAGCCCATGCCGGGCTCGCCGACGATTTGATCGCGCGGCACGCGAACGTTCTCGAGAAAGACCTCGTTCAACCCGTCGCCGCCCTCGATCGAGACGATCGGACGGATGGTCAGGCCCGGCGTGTCGAGCTTGATCAACAGGAACGAGATGCCGCGCTGCGGCTTCACCGCGGGGTCGGTGCGCACGAGAAAGAAGCCCCACTCGGCCATCTTCGCGTCGCTGGTCCAGATCTTCTGGCCGTTGACCACCCATTCGTCGCCGTCGAGCACCGCCTGCGTCTTCAGGTTGGCGAGGTCGGAGCCGGCGTTGGGCTCGGAGAAGCCCTGGGCCCAGAACTCCTCGCCGCTGATCATCGGCGGCAGGAAGCGCCGCTTCTGCGCCTGCGACCCGAAAGCAAGAATCACCGGCGCCACCATGTGCAGGCCCTGCCAGCCGTAGTCGAGCCCGTCGGCGCGGTACAACTCGTCCATGAAGAGATGCTTGCGCAGCGGGCTCCACCCGGTGCCGCCCCATTCCTCGGGCCAGTGCGGCGCGCCCCAGCCGCGCGAGTGGAGCAGCGCCTGGAAGCGCCTGACATCGGACCGCGGGGGCGGGTGGGCGCCGATGTAGAAGCGGCGCGCCAGGTCGCGCGGCAGGTGTTCGCGGAAGAACGCGCGCACCTCCAGGCGAAAGGCTTCATCCTCAGGAGAAAAATCGAATCGCATCTCGGGTAATCGATGACTTGTCTTGGTCTAATATGTGAACAATGTTCGTGTATTCTAACGACCTCGAACGAACTGTCAATGCATCGTCCCGTGCAGTGGGGGCGCATCATTCGCACCATGCATCAGCCTCGAATGATTCCCCGATTTGCCCACTCCCGACACAAGCCCATGCCAAGCACGCGAATGTTCAGTCCCTGGCGTCGGCGCCTCGTCGCCGGCGTCGCCTGCCTCGCCGCCGTTGCGGCCTTCGCGCCCGCCGCGCAGGCACAGGCGTTTCCGACCAGGCCGCTCACGATGATCGTTCCGTTCGCCCCGGGCGGCGCCACCGACGTGGTGGCGCGGCTGCTTGCCAGCGAGGTCAGCAAGCCGCTCGGCCAGCCCGTCGTGGTCGAGAACAAACCGGGTGCGGCCGGCGCGCTGGGCGCGAACCTCGTCGCCAAGTCGCCGCCCGACGGCTACACGCTGTGCGTCTGCGGGGGCGGGCCGATGGTGATGCTGTCGCTGCTCGATCCGAAGCTTCCCTACGTGCCAACCCGCGACCTGGCGCCGGTCATCCTCAGCCACCTGGTCGACTTCGTGGTGGTGGTTGGCGCCGACTCGCCGTACACCTCGCTCGCCAAGCTGGTGGCGGCCGCCAAGGCCCAGCCAAGCAAGATCAGCTATGGCTCCACCGGTGCCGGCGGCCCGGCGCACCTGGGCATGGAGTTGTTCAAGCGCATCTCCGGCGCCGACTTCCTGCATGTGCCGTACAAGGGCGAAAGCAATGTCGTCACCGACGTGCTGTCGGGCCAGATCGACATCGGCCTGCTGTCGGTGCAGGTCACAGGCCCGCTGATCGCCTCGGGCAAGGTGCGCGCGCTGGGCGTGTGGCCACCGACACGGTCGAAGGCATTGCCGCAGGTGCCGACGGTGGCGGAACAGGGCTATCCCGGCTATTCGGCCGGCACGTTCGTCGGCATCAACGTCGCCGGCAGCACACCGGCGCCGATCGTCGAGAAGCTGTACGCGGCCTTTGCGCAGGTGTACAAGTCCGCCGCCGTGCGCGACAAGCTCGAGGCCATGGGCTTCACGCCGATGGCGCTGGGCCCGGCCGGCTACGCCGCTTTCTTGCACTGGGAGGAAGTCAAGTGGGCCAAGGTGATCCAGGACACGGGTCTGAAGGGGCGCGAATGAAGGGAAACAACGATGTCTAAGCTGCCCTTGTCGGGCATCCGCGTGCTCGACCTGTCGCGCGTGCTCGCCGGCCCCGCCGCGGCGCAGATGCTGGGCGATCTCGGCGCCGAGGTGATCAAGGTCGAGCGCGCCGGCGCGGGCGACGATTCGCGCAAGATGGGTCCGCCCTTCCTGAAGGACACCGAAGGCCGCGACACCCGCGAGTCGCCGATCCTGCTGGGCACCAACCGCAACAAGAAGTCGATCACGCTCGACCTGGCCAAGCCCGAGGGGCAGGCCATCGTGCGCCGGCTTGCCGCGCTGTCCGACGTGGTGGTCGAGAACTTCAAGGTCGGCGACCTCAAGCGCTACAGGCTGGACCACGAGAGCCTGCGCGCGCTGAACCCGCGGCTCGTCTACTGCTCGGTCACCGGCTTCGGCCAGAGCGGCCCGTACGCACCGCGCCCCGGCTACGACTCGATCTTCCAGGCCATGGGCGGGCTGATGAGCGTCACCGGCTATCCGGACGACGAAGGCGGCGCGCCGGTCAAGACGGGGCCGTCGATCGCCGACTTCATCGCCGGGCAGTTCGCGGCGATCGGCGTGCTGGCGGCGCTGTACGAGCGCGACGGCGGGACCCCGCAGGGCGGCGAGGCGGGCAGTGGGCGCGGCCAGCACGTGGACATCGCCCTGCTCGATTCGGTCATTGCCTCGCTGACGCACTACACGGCGCAGTACCTCGCCACCGGCATCGTGCCGGTACGCCGCGGCACCCAAGGCAACGGCGGCCTGCCCTCGCAGATGTTCCCCTGTGCCGACGGGGCGGTGATGGTGGTCTGCGGCAACGACGAGCAGTACCGGCGCTTCTGCGGCGCGCTCGGCCGGCCCGAGCTGGCGGACGATCCGCGTTTCGTCACCAACTCGCAGCGCGTCGAGAACCGCAAGACGCTGACCGAAACCTTCGACGCCATCACCTGCCAGTGGCAGCAGCGCGACATGCTGGCCGCGATGGAGACGGCCGGCGTTCCGGCCGGGCCGATCTACGACCTGAAGCAGGTGTTCGACGACCCGCAGGTGCAGCACCGCGGCATGGCGGTGGAGGTGCCGCATCCGCTGTCGGGGACGGTGAAGCTGGCAGCCAATCCAATCAAGTTCTCGGAGACCCCGATCACCCGCTACACCGCGCCGCCCATCCTCGGGCAGCACACCCGCGAGGTGTTGCGGGAACTGCTGGGCATGGACGATGCCGAGCTGGACCGCCTGTGCGGTGCGGGCGTGATTTGAAGCCTGAGAGGGTGCAGGAATCCAGTCGCGTCGTTACGGTTCGCTACGCCGTGCCCCTTCTCAGTGCAACCACTGCTCATCGAGGAACTCGAGCGACTGCTTGTGGAGCTTGACAAGCTGAGACTGCAGGTACTTCGGCTGCGGCCGCTGCAGCAGCTCTTCGAACATCGCGCTTGCGGTGATGACGAAGTCGATCATCTCGTCCTCGTCGGAATCTTCCTCGTTCCACGAGTTCGTGGCTGGCTGCTCAGTCATTGAGTTCTCCAGAAGCCGTGAAGGCATTGGGCCGCAGTCAGGAACGTCGTGCTTTTGAGCTCAAGCACCCTATGACCCACGACCAATCCAAGCAAACTTCGCGCCTATCACGATGCCGCATCACCGCGCTGAACTCGTCCTTGTTGGTAGCGAGCCCTCAATCGCTGTAAATCGTTTCGTCTATGCCCGCTGAGGCGCAGCTTTATTTCGGCGCCGCCCCCACCGCTGGAGCGATCCGTAGCGTCAGGCCGCCCGTGACGTTGAGGTCTGCCCGGTCATGAAGCATTCGTCACTGGCGACGAACGGCGCGGCGTTGGCGACGTCCTGAACGGTCGTCAGGCGCCCCAAGGGATATTCCTTCACGAACGCGTCCGTCAGTTCGACGGTCATGCCGCCTTGAGCCGGCGCGCGACCAGCTCGAATTCGCCCAGCAGCGAGTGCACTTCCTCGGCGCCCCTCTTCTCGCACACCTCGGCCCAGTGCGCGGCCACGTCCTCGGCGCGCGGCGGCGCAGCGCGCGGCCCGACCCAACCGGCGCCCATGTGAAGGGCGACGCGCGCGTAGCGTCCGAGCGTGGCCGAGTAGATGCTGTGCGAGCTGTCGCAGGCCTCGCTGCACAGGTAGACCACCAGCGGCGTGACGAAGGCCGGGTCGGCCGAGTTGCCGAGCTTGTCGCCGATCGCGGCGTACAGCGCGCCGGCGGCCTCCATCAGCTTCGGGTCCATCGCGGCACTCATGCGGCTCATTGCCGTGGGCAGCAGGGCGTTGGCCTTGATGCCGTGCGCCGCGCCTTCGAGCGACAGGACGTTCATCAGCCCCACCAGGCCGGCCTTGGCGGCACCATAGGCGGCCTGCTGGTCATTGCCCAGCATGCCGGCCGCCGAGGAGGCGAACACGACGCGGCCGTAGCCCTGCTTCTTCATCTGCCGGAAGGCCGGCCGGCTGACGTTGAAGCCGCCCTTGAGGTGCACGTCGATCATCGCGTCCAACGTGTCGTCGGGAAGCTCGTCGATCGGCGCGTTGCGCAGGCTGCCGGCGTTGCTGATCAGCACGTCGACACGGCCGTAGGCATCGAGCGCAGTCTTGACGATGGCCTGGCCGCCGGCCGAGGTGGACACCGAGTCGTACGAGGCCACCGCCCTGCCGCCCGCGGCGACGATTTCGGCGACGACGGCGTCGGCCATCGAGGTCGAGCTGCCCTTGCCGTCGAAGCTGCCGCCGAGGTCGTTGACGACGACCGCTGCGCCGCGCGCCGCGAGGTCCAGCGCATAGCCGCGGCCGAGGCCACCGCCCGCGCCCGTCACGATGGCCACGCGGTTGTCGAAGCGGATGGGTGGGGTCATCGAAGTCTCCTGTCTGGGGTCTGGGTGAGAAACGGAAGCTTCGGGCTCAGGCCGCCGCGCGCAGCGAGCCGAGCCGATCGTCGGCCGCGCGCGCGTCGTCGATGAAGCGGTCGAAGATCGCCTCGGCGCTCTCGACGGTGTCGGCGAACACGGCCGCCGGTCCGTAGTCGAGCATGCCGGTGGAGGTGTCGCCGCTGACGTAGGCCTGGTGCGCGAGTGCGCCCATCACGTGCGGGCGGTACTGCTCGAAGTCGGTGACCTTGGCGTCGTCGAGCGCCAACGCGGCCTCGGCGCTGGCGTTGCGGAACACGCGGTGGTGGTCGCGGATCGCCTTTTTCACCACCACGCTTTCGGTGCCGTCGCCGCGGACCACGAGCTCCTTGGCGGCGCGATGGATCCACAGCTCCTCGCTGACCAGCATGCGCGTGCCCATCAGCACGGCATCGGCGCCCATCGCCAGCACGGCGGCGAGCTGCCGGCCGGAGCCGATGCCGCCGCCGATGACGATCGGCAGATCGATCACCTGCGCCGCGTGCGCGGCCTGCACCATCGAACTGATGCCGTAGATGCCGGGATGCCCGCCGCAATCGTTGCCGACGATGATGACGCCATCGACACCGAGCTTGGCCGCGCTCAGCGCATAGCGCACGGCCGGCACCTTGTGCAGCACTTTGATGCCGGCCTGCTTGAGCAAGGGCACCACCGCCTCGGGGCTCGCCCCGGCCGTCTCGACACAGGCCACGCCCTCTTCGATCACGATGTCGATCTGCCGCTTGACCCGATCGACACCACCCTCCTGGCGCGAGATGTAGAAGTTCACGCCAAAGGGCTTGCCTTCGGTCAGCTCCCGGCACTGCACCAGCTGCGCGCGGAACTCCACCGGATCGGAATATCCCGCGCCGACGATGAAGCCCATGCCGCCGGCGTTGACCACGGCGGCGACGTAGCGCGCGTCGGAGACCTTCGGGCCCATGCCGCCCGCGAGGATGGGGTGACGGATACCGAGCAGCTCGGTGATGCGGGTGCGAAACAAGGCGGGGCGCATGCGCGGTCGGTGGCGGAAAGAAATCAGGCGGGTTGTGCGCAAAACACGCGCGGGCCCGGCCGCTCGGCGAACAGTTCCGCCACCACGCCGGCCCGGCGGCGCAACACCGTGGCCGGGCTGAGGGCCGACTTGGCCGTCATCTCGCCGCTGTCCAGAGTGGCCGGCTCGGCCTCGACGACGATGCGAACGATGCGATTCGCGCTGCCGGTGCCGCTGGCGGCCAGTGCATCGAGCATCTGCTGGAAGCGCTGCCGCACCACCGGGCTCGCGAGTACGCGCCCGGCGTCCGCGCCGGCCGGCAGGTCGGCGTCGAGCGCGCGGCAGGCGCCGATGTCGGGGAACACCAGGGCGCCGACGAACGACTGCCCGCTGCCGGCGATCACCGCGTCGAGCGCCAGCGGCGAGAACGCCGCGACCGCGGCGCTGCGCAGGGTTCCGCTGTGCACCCAGGTGCCGCTGGCGAGCTTGAAGTTCTCGGCGATGCGGCCATCGAACCTCAGGCCCCGCTCGGGATGCCCGGCATCGACCAGCGTCACCGCATCGCCGAGACAGAAGTAGCCTTCGTCGTCGAAGGCCGCGGCGCTGAGCGTCGCGTCGTTCCAGTAGCCGGGCGTGATGCAGTCGCCGCGGGCGCGCAGCTCGAGCTTGTCGTTCACCGGTGCGAGCTTGAGCTCGACCCCGGGCACCGGCAGCCCGACCATCGCCTCGCGCCGCGGGTCCCAGCTGGTGGTGGCCGGCACCGGCCCGCACTCGGTCGAACCGAGGCCCGAGACGATCAGCACGCGCTGCCCCATGTGCTTGACCGCCACTTCGTCGAGCCCGGCCCAGGTGTGCCGCGGCAGCACCGCACCGCCGTAGTACAGCAGTTGCAGGCGCGAGAAGAAGCTCGTGCGCAGCGCCTCGTCGCGTCGCAGATGCGGCAGCAGCGCGGCGAGGCCCGCGGGCGTGTTGAAGTAGATCGTCGGCGAGATCTCGCGCAGCGCGTCGACCGTGGGCTGCACCGCGTCGGCCAGCGGCTTGCCCGGGTCGATGTAGTACGAGCCGCCGCAGTACAGCGCCAGGCCGACGTTGTTGGTGCCGCCGAAGGTGTGGTGCCACGGCAGCCAGTCGACGAGCACCGGCGGCGCCTGCAGATTGAAGGGCATGCACTGCACCACCTGCTGGCGGTTGCTGCACAACATGCGGTGCGTGAGCATCACGCCCTTGGGCTCGCCGACGGTGCCCGAGGTGAAGAGCACCTTGGCGACATGCGCGGGTTCGATCGCCTCGTAGGCGGCGTCCACCGCGGCGCCGGGCGCCGTGTCCTGCAGCCTGCCGAAGGCGGTGGCGCCGCTGCCGTCGGTGCGCGTGGCGACGAACTCGGCCTGCGGAAACGCCGCGCGCGCCGCCGCGCCGTAGGCTTGGGCGTTCGATGCGAACACCAGGCCCGGTCGCATGCGCTCGTTCAGGAAGCGAAGCCTGGCGTAGTCCTGCGCGAGCAGCGAGTAGGCCGGCGTCACCGGCACATACGGAATGCCGACATGCGTGCAGGCCAGCGCCAGCAACTGGTTCTCGAAGTCGTTCTCCGACAGGATCATCACCGGCCGCTCAGCCGACAGGCCGCGGTCCAGCAAGGCCTGGCCGATGGCGCGCACGTGCTCCAGGGTCTGCCGGTAGCTCAGCGTGTCCCAGGCGCCGACCGACGGGCCACCAGGGGGACGACGCCCGAGGAACACCCGGTCGGGCGTGGTCGTCGCCCATTGCGCCAGCCGATCGGTGTAGCGCCGCGGGTACGGCTGCAGCGGCTCCTTCAGGCGCATGCGGATGCTGCCGTCGGCGTGTCGCTCGACCTCGCAGTCGATAGCCCCGAGCCGCACCGGGCGGTACGGTGCATCGAACCAGGGGTCCACACTGTGCATGTCGCTGTCTCCTGCTCGATGGTCGATGTCCGGGGGCTTTTCGGGGCCGGACGAAAGCGCTAGACTCGATCGTATATTTGAACGCCGTACTATATTAGAAACGTCAGCGAATGCAAGGCGTGACCCGCCGCACCGTCGAAGCGACACTCGACATTCCACTGTTCGCCGAAGCGAGGAAGCCTATGTCCGACATCCTTTTCGAGCGCTCGAGCGACGGCATCGCGACGCTGACGCTGAACCGCCCCGATGCGCTGAACGCCTTCAGCTTCGCGATGTACGACGAGCTGATCGGCGTCCTCGAAGGGCTGCGCCACGACGCCACCACGCGGGTGGTGATTCTCACCGGCGCCGGACGGGCGTTTTGCGCCGGGCATGACCTGCGCACCGCCGGGCCGGCGCCGTGGATCGACCCGGCGCTGGGCAAGCCCTACATGGCCAAGCATTCGATCACGCGCATCGCGCAGATCCCGCTGTTGATGCGCGCCATCCCGCAGCCGGTGATCGCCGCCGTCAACGGGGCGGCGGCCGGTCTGGGCTTCGCGTTCGCGCTGGCGGCCGACCTGTGTCTCATGGCGAAGTCGGCCAAGTTCGTCAATTCCATCCACAACGCGGGCACCGGCCACGAACTGGGCATGAGCTGGATGCTGCCGCGTGCCGTGGGCACGCAGCGCGCGGCCGAGATCCTGCTCACCGCGCGCCCGGTGCTGGCCGACGAGGCCGAACGCATCGGCCTGGCGCTGCGTGCCGTGCCCAACGAGCGGCTGCTCGACGAGGCGCGCGCCCTGGCGGCGTCGATCTGCGCCAACGTGCCGCTGGGCGTGTGGCTCACCAAGCAGTCGTTGTGGCTGAACCAGGGCGTCGGCAGCCTCGAAGCGGCCTGCGAGATCGAGGCGCGCGCCGTCTTCCTCGCGCAGGCCAGCGAAGACGCCGCGGAGAAGCGCAAGTCCTTCCTCGAGAAGCGCCCACCGATCTTCACCAACCGCTGACACCGACAATGAAGGCCGTTCGATTCCACCAGTACGGCGACGCCGAGGTGTTGCGCTTCGAGGACGCGCCGATGCCGCAATTCGGCGAGAACGACGTGCTGATCCGGGTGCACGCGAGCGGCGTCAACCCGTCCGACTGCCAGTTCCGGCGCGGTGACTACCGGGCCTTTGTGCCCTTGACGCTGCCCTTCATCCCCGGCTGGGACGTGGCCGGCACGATCGATGCCGTGGGCGCGAAGGTGACGCGGTTCAAGCCCGGCGACGCGGTGTTCGCGATGGCCGACATGTTCCGCAACGGCGCCTATGCGCAGTACATCGCGGTGCGCGCGAACGAGGTGGCGATGGCGCCCAACAGCCTGCCGCCGGAACAGGCGGCCGGCGTGCCGTTGGCCGCGCTGACGGCCTGGAAGGCGCTGTTCGACGACGCGGCGCTCAAGGCCGGGCAGTCGGTGCTGGTGCATGCCGGCGCCGGTGGTGTGGGCCTGTTCGCGATCCAGCTGGCACGCCGGGCCGGCGCCCGGGTGATCGCCACGGCATCGGCGGCGAACCACGAGCTGCTGCGGCAGCTCGGCGCGCACCAGGTCATCGATTATCGCGCCGGCGACTTTGCCGCCGGCCTGAAGGACATCGACGTGGTGCTGGACACCGTCGGTGGCGAGACGCGCGAGCGCTCGTGGCCGGTGCTGCGCCCGGGCGGCACGCTGGCCGCCATCGCGATGCCGCCGCCGGACGAAGCCCGCGCGCGGCGCCACGGCGTGCGCGCTGTGCCGGTGAGGGTGCAGCCGCATGGCGAGCGCCTCGCGGACATCGCGCGCCTGATCGACGCCGGTGAACTGAAGGTGATGATCGACCGCGTGCTTCCGCTCGCCTACGCGGCGGCCGCCCAGCGCTACAGCGAGGAGCGGCACGCGCGCGGCAAGATCATCCTGCGCATCGCCTGACCCAGCCAGGACGTCTTCGGCGACTACAGCATGCCGCGGTCCTTCGCGGTCTGGGTCTTGTCGTCGACCAGGCCGCGTTCGCGCAGCACCGCCACGGTGGCCTCGATGGCTTCGGCCACGCAGGGAAAGCCGCAGTACGGGATCGACTGGATCAGCACCTCCTGCAGTTCGCCAACGGTCAAGCCGTTGTTCAGGCCGGCCCGCACGTGGTTCTTCAGCTCGCTCGGCTTGCCGGTGCCAATGAGGATGCCGAGCGTGACGAGGCTGCGCTGCTTGCGGTCCAGACCGGGGCGCGACCAGACGGCGCCGAAAGCCGATTCGAGGGCGATGCTGGCGCAGTCGGCCGCGAAGGCGCCTGAGCCGGCAGACGCCTGCAGGCCGGCGAGGAACGGCTCGCCCAACATCTCGCCGACAAGTTTCACGCCCTTGCGGTAGTTCGTGCTCTGTTCGAAATCGCTGTTGCTCATGGGGGTCTCCATCGACTACATTGAGGCTTGTTCCATATTATGAACGCTATTCATCTTTATTAAAAGACAAGGAGACATCATGGCCGACCACGCCGTCCCGCCGGCACTGCAGCAACTGATCGACCGCCAGCAGATCCACGACTGCGTCCTGCGCTATTGCAGCGGCGTCGATCGCTTCGACCGCGAGATGCTGCTGTCCGTCTACCACCCCGATGCGATGGACGACCACGGCGCCTTCGTCGGCACGACGGCCGAATTCGTCGACTGGGCATTGGCTTACCACGCGAAGTACCAGCACACCCACAAGCACTATGTGCTGAACCACCGCTGCGAGCTCGACGGCGACACCGCGCACACCGAGACCTACTGGATGTTCTCGGGCAACAACA
>DASXQQ010000089.1:0-9692 GCA_036507085.1 Piscinibacter sp.
CCGAGCTCAGGATGCAAGCAACGCCTTGATGTCCGCCACCAGCGCATCGGCGCCGCTGCCGTAGCGCTCGAACAAGCGGATCCGGCCCTGCGTGTCGAACACGTAGGAGCCGGCGCTGTGGTCCATGCTGTAGCTGTCGGCCGCCTTGCCGTGCACCTTGGCGTAGAAGACCTTGAATTCCTTCGCCGCCGCGGCCGTCTGCTCGAGCGTGCCGCGCAGCGCGACGAAGCTCGGATCGAAGTTCGTCATGTACGACTTCAGCGCCTGCGGGGTGTCGCGCTCCGGGTCGACGGTGACGAACACGCCCTGCAGCCGCTCGCCATCCTGGCCGAGCAGCTTCTTCACCTGCGCGAGCTCGGCCATGGTGGTCGGGCAGGCGTCGGGGCACTGGGTGTAGCCGAAGAACACCACCGTGACCTTGCCCTTGAAATCGGCCAGCGTGCGCGGCTGTCCGTTCTGGTCGGGCAGCGCCAGCGTGCGCGCGTATTCGGCGCCGGTGATGTCGGCGCCGTGGAAGTTGGCGGCCGGTGGGCCGGGCTTGTCGCAGGCCGCGAGCAGCGCGGCGATGGCGAGCAGGAAGATGCGGATCGAGTTCACAGCAAAGGGTTCAGGTAGTGGTCCACCAGCAGCGCGGCAAACAGCAGCGAGAGGTAGACGATGGAAAAACGGAAGGTATTGCGGGCCAGCGTATCGGAGTAGTCGCGCCACAGCTTCCAGGCGTAGGCGCTGAACGTGGCGCCGAGCAGCAGCGCCGCCACCAGGTAGAGCACGCCGCTCATGCCGGAGATGAACGGCAGCAGCGTACCGGCAAACAGCACCAGCGTGTACAGCAGCACATGCAGCCGGGTGAACTCGGAACCGTGCGTCACCGGCAGCATCGGCAGGCCCGACTTGCGATAGTCCTCGACGCGGTACAGCGCCAGCGCCCAGAAATGCGGCGGCGTCCAGAGGAAGATGATCAGGCACAGGATCAGCGCCTCGGGGCCGACCTCGCCGCGGATCGCCGCCCAGCCGAGCACCGGCGGCATCGCGCCCGATGCACCGCCGATCACGATGTTCTGCGGCGTCAGCGGCTTGAGCACCACCGTGTAGACGACCGCGTAGCCGACGAAGGTGGCGAAGGTGAGCCACATCGTCAGCGGGTTCACCAGGAAGTACAGCAGCGCGCTGCCGGCGCCGCACAGCACGGCCGAGAAGGCGAGCGTCTGGGTGTTGGTGAGCTGGCCCTTGGCGGTCGGCCGCCACGCGGTGCGCGCCATCTTCGCGTCGATGCGCTGCTCGACCAGGCAGTTGAACGCTGCTGCCGCCGCGGCGACGAGCCAGATGCCGGCGGTCGCCGCCAGCGCCACCCGCCAGTCCGGCAGGCCCGGCACCGCGAGCAGCATGCCGATGACCGCGCAGAACACGATCAGCTGCACCACGCGCGGCTTGGTCAGCGCGTAGAACTGCCGCACGCGCGACGGACGCGGCACGCTGTGGGCGGAAGTGGCGAGGATGTCGGGCATGGAGAAGAGCGAGCGAGGATTCTACGAAGCGCGGCCTATGACGCTGACGACAGGGGCGCTGCGGCGCCGCGCGCGGAGGCGGCGGCCGGCTTGCGTTGCCGGGCCTGGTGCGCGCGGGCGAGCATCACGGTGAGCACGGTCACCAGTGCCGCCGCGCCGCCGGTGTGGGCGATCGCAGCAGCCAGCGGCCAGCCGAGCACGACGTTGCTCAGGCCGCTGGCGAACTGCCACGCGGCGACGGCAGCCAACGCCAGCGCCCAGTGTCGCTGCGATGGGGCACCGCTCGCGAGCAGCCGCCACACGAGCAGGCCGATCGCGCCGAACACCAGCAGCGCGCCGATCCGGTGGGTGAAATGGATCGCCGTCAGCGCGGCGAACGCGAGCATCTCGCCGCCCTTGTCGGTGCCCAGCGCCCGCAGCAGCGTGAAGCCGTTGTCGAAGTCCATCGGCGGCCACCACGCGCCCTGACAACGCGGGAAATCGGAACAGGCCAGCACCGCGTAGTTCGTGCTGACCCAGCCGCCCAGCGCGATCTGCACGACGCTCAGCGCCAGCACGGCCCAGGCGCCGGCATGCAGCCCGCGCGACAACGCGAGCGGCGCGCGCACATAGGCCTGGCTCTGCGCCGCCAGCAGCGCAAGCAGCGCCAGGCCGCCGAGCAGGTGGGCGGTGACGATCGCGGGATAGAGCTTCATCGTCACCGTCAGCGCGCCGAACGCGCCTTGCAGGCAGACCCAGACCAGGGTCGCGGTAGCCCACCAGGGCGAGATCGCCGCGCGGCGCTTGCGCGACTCGAGCCAGCTCACGATCGCGAGCACGGTGATCAGCACGCCGACACCGGTGGCAAGGTAGCGGTGGGTCATCTCGACCCAGGCCTTGCCGTGGGTCACCGGGCCGCTGGGCAGCGCCGACTGCGCGGCGTGGATGTCGGCGTGTGCGCCGAGCGGGCTCGCATTGCCGTAGCAGCCGGGCCAGTCCGGGCAGCCGAGTCCCGAGTCGGTGAGCCGGGTGAAGGCGCCGAACAGCACCAGGTCGAAGGTGAGGAACAAGGTCAGCAGGGTCAGCGCGCGCAGCCGCGCCGCCGGTTCGGCGCGCCGGTGGCGCAGCCAGACCCAGGCCAGCGGTCCGAGCGCCAGCGCTGCGCCGAGCAGCGCCATGCGCGCGAGCGGCGTGAGGTCGTAGAGCGCGGGCGCGTTCATCGCCCCGGCCGGTCCCACGATGCGGATGCGCGCAGCAGCCGCTCGATGTCGCGCTTGAGCTTGGCCGGCTCAGGGTTGGCGGGCACGCGCATCATCCATTGCCCCATCGGGTCGACGACGTACAGGTGCTGCTCCAGCGTGTGCCCCGACGCCGGCGCGAGCCAGCGCGCGAGCGCGTCGCGCGGCACGCGCAGCACCGTGGTCGGCGCGCCCTGGGCGATGGCCTGCAGCACCGGCGGGCGCGGCGCGCCATCGCCGGTGACGAACCAGACCTTGTCGAGCCGGCCCTTCTCGACACCCAGCGTTTCACGCAGCTGGCGCTGCAGCAGCAGGTTCTGTTCGCAGCCGGCATCGCAGGCCGCGCCGCCGACGACCACGAGCAGCCATTGGCCGCGCAGGCTGGCCGGCTTCACCCGCTCGCCGGCGAGATCGACGAGCGGCAGATGATCGGGCAGCTCGCGCGGCGGCGTGACGAGCTCGCTGTAGTTGTTGCGGGTCTCCGGCCGGATCACGAAGTAGGTCAGGTAGGACGCGATGACCGGCGCGGCGCAGACCACCAGCACCGCGAGCATCTTCAGGCGGCCGGTGGCGGTACGGCGCGCCGTGTCGCTCAGCTCGGGCGACGGCATCGAGTGCACCGTGAAGCTCAGCGGCTCAGGCGCCATGCTGGAGCCGGGGGCGGACGAGTTGGAACCAGACATACAGACCTGTCATCAGCGCACACAGGGCGAACCACTGGAAGGCGTAGCCGTAGTGCTTGTGAACGTCGAGCGCGGGGCGCGGCCATTGGCGCACGAGACCCGCGTCACCGCTGGCCGGCGCCGCGTCCTGCAGCACCGACAGCGGGGCCAGCCGCAGGCCGGTCTCGCGCTCGTATTCGGCGACATCGAGATTTTGACGGATCACCCCGGAGGCCGCCGCCACGAACTCGTACAGCCGTGAAGGAGGCGGGGCCATCAGGCCGGTGACGAGCACCTCGCCGCCGGGCGCAGGGATCGCCGGCAGCCGGGTGCGATCGGTCGCGTCGCGCGGGACCCAGCCGCGCTGCACCACGACCGCGGGGCCCGAGTCGGCCAGCCTCAAGGGCGTGACGACGATGAACCCGGGGCGGCCGTTCAGCGGCCGGTTGTCGAGGAACACGGTGTGCGGGTGCAGCCACTGGCCGCGCAGGCGGACGTGGCGGTAATGCAGCTCGCTCGCCTGCTGCGGACTCACCGCCAGGGCCGCCGCGGTGAGCTCGGGCAGCGTCGAGCGCTCGTCGATCGCGTGCTGCACGGCGAGCTTCTGCGCCGCGCGCTGCAGTTGCCACACGCCAAGGCGCGCGGTGACGGCCACGCCCAGCAGCGCCGCCAGCAGCACGACCCACGCGCGACTCATGCGACGCGCCTTGCGAGGGGATAATCGGGCCGCATGAAGTTCGTGATCACGCTGGCGTTCATCGGCATCCTCGGCGCCCTCGCCTTCGCCGGCGTGGCGATGCTGCGCGACAGCCGCGACGGCCACGACAAGGGCAAGAAGATGGCCCATGCGCTCGCCGTGCGCGTGGGACTGTCGGTGGCGCTGTTCCTGCTCATTCTGATCAGCTACAAGCTCGGTTGGATCCAGCCGACCGGCATTCCCAAAGGCTGAAGCGGGGCCATCAAGACAGAAGGCCGCGAGCTGCGGCCTTCTTGCGAGTACGCAGCGGCAATCAGATCCAGTAGACGACGACGTACAGGCCCAGCCACACCACGTCAACGAAGTGCCAGTACCAGGCCGCGCCTTCGAAGCCGAAGTGGCGCTGCGGCGTGAAGTGGCCCTTCATGATGCGGATCGTGATGAACAGCAGCATCAGCATGCCGACGAACACGTGGAAGCCGTGAAAGCCGGTCAGCATGAAGAAGGTCGAGCCGTAGATGCCGGAGCTGAGCTTGAGGTTCAGCTCATGGTAGGCATGCACGTACTCGTAGGCCTGCAGGCCGAGGAACAACACGCCCAGCGCGACGGTGAGCCACATCCAGGCGATCGTCGTGACGCGCCGGTTGGCGATCAGCGCGTGGTGGGCGATGGTCAGCGTCACGCCCGAGGTCAGCAGGAGCGCGGTGTTGATCGTCGGGATCGGCCAGGGGCCCATCGTCCGGAACGGGTCGACGGTGTCGGCGGGTGACGCCGTGGCGCCGGCCTGCACGCTCGGCCAGATGGCCTTGAAGTCGGGCCAGAGCACCGCGTTTTCGAGGCTGCCGAGACTGGGCACCACGTGCAGGCGGGTCCAGTACAGCGCGCCGAAGAAAGCGCCGAAGAACATCACTTCCGAGAAGATGAACCAGCTCATGCTCCAGCGAAACGAGGTGTCGACGCGGTCGCTGTAGAGACCGCCCTCGCTTTCGCTGATGGCCTGGCGGAACCACTGCTGTAGCGTGAACGCCCACACCAGCAGACCGAACAGCAGCGAATAGGCGCCCCAGCCGGCGCCGTTGATCCATTGGCCGGCGCCGAAGAAGACGAAGAACAGCCCCGTCGCGACCATCACCGGAAACCGCGATGGCGCGGGGACGAAGTAGTAAGGGGCGTGCCCGTGTTGCGTCGCTGCCGACATGTTGTTTTCTCCTGAAACCGAAATCTCTTGAAACCTGATCGCGGCGCCGCGAGGCGCCGCTGCCTTGTCCTGCGCTACTTCGCCACGCCGCTCGCGAGCACCCAGTTGACCAGCAACACCAGCACGATGATGAACAGCACCGCGGCGATGACGCCGGCGATCACCACATGCAGCGGGTTGAGCTGGTTCACGTCGCGCTCGTAATCGGCCGACTTGCGCACGCCGAAGAACGACCATGCGACCGCCTTCATCGTCTGCCAGAACGAGCCCTTGCGCTGCACCGCGTCCTTCAACGGCTGTTCGGTCATGACCGGCCTTCTTTCGCCGCAACCGCGGCGTGCGGCGCCGGCGGGATCTTTCCGCCGACCTCGAAGAAGGTGTACGACAGCGTGATCGTGCGCACGTCCTTCGGCAGCTTCGGATCGATGACGAAGACCACCGGCCACTGCCGGCTCTCGCCGGGCTTGAGCGTGTATTCGTTGAAGCAGAAGCACTCGAGCTTGGTGAAATGCGCCGAGGCCTGCATCGGCGCGTAGCTCGGGATCGCCTGCGCAGCCATCGTGCGATTCTGGATGTTGCGAAACTCGTAGACGACCGTCGTCAGCTCGCCCGGATGGACGTCGACGCTGCGTTGGGCCGGCTTGAAGTCCCACACGCCGCGCGCATTGGCGTCGAACTCGACCGTGATCGTGCGCGACAGGTCGACCTGCGTGTTGCGGCCCGTCGCTGCGGCGTTGCCGGCCAGCGCCTGCTCCGACAGCGACAGCACGTTGACGCCCAGCGCCTTGCAGATCGAGCGATAGATCGGCACCAGCGCATAGCCGAAGGCGAACATCAGCACGGCCACGACCAGCAGCTTGCCGACCATGCGCAGGTTGTCGCTGCGCAGGGCGGCGTCGGCCGTCGGCTGGAGCTCGCTCGACGCCATCGCTCAGGCTCCGAACAACGCGGACTTGGCCATGAAGCCGACGAAGACCGCCACCGCGATCGACGCGAGGATCAGCGCCAGCCGCAGGTTCTGCTTCTTCTGCTCGGGGGTCATCGCGGACTGCCTCGGCGTCGAATGCTCAGCCGATGACCTTGGTGGCCGCCGCGTTCAGCTTGGGCGGGTGCTCGAAGGTGTGGAACGGCGCCGGCGACGGCACTTCCCACTCCAGGCCTTCGGCGCCTTCCCACGGCTTCTGCGGCGCCTTTTCGCCCTGGCCGCGCATCATCGGCAGCACGACGAAGACGAAGAAGTAGACCTGCATCAGCCCGAAGCCGAGCGCGCCCACCGACGCGAGCATGTTGAAGTCGGTGAACTGCAGCGGGTAGTCGGCGTAGCGGCGCGGCATGCCGGCGAGACCGAGGAAGTGCATCGGAAAGAAGGTCACGTTGAAGGAGATCAACGAGCCCCAGAAGTGGATCTTGCCGCGCGTCTCGTCGTACATCACGCCGGTCCACTTGGGCGCCCAGTAGTAGACGCCGGCGAACATCGCGTACAGCGAGCCGGCCACCAGCACGTAGTGGAAGTGCGCCACCACGTAGTAGGTGTCCTGCAGCTGGATGTCGACCGGCGCCATCGCAAGGATCAGGCCGGTGAAGCCGCCCATCGTGAAGACGAAGATGAAGCCCACCGCGAACAGCATCGGCGTCTCGAAGGTCATCGAGCCGCGCCACATCGTGGCGATCCAGTTGAAGATCTTCACGCCCGTGGGCACCGCGATCAGCATCGTCGCGTACATGAAGAACAGCTGGCCCGTCACCGGCATGCCGGTGGTGAACATGTGGTGCGCCCAGACGATGAACGAGAGGATCGCGATCGATGCGGTCGCGTAGACCATCGAGGTGTAGCCGAACAGGCGCTTGCGCGCGAACGCCGGGATGATGGCGCTCACGATGCCGAACGCCGGCAGGATCATGATGTAGACCTCGGGGTGGCCGAAGAACCAGAAGATGTGCTGGAACATCACCGGGTCGCCGCCGCCGGCGGGGTTGAAGAAGCTGGTGCCGAAATGGCGGTCTGTGAGCGTCATCGTGATCGCGCCGGCGAGCACCGGCATCACCGCGATCAGCAGATAGGCGGTGATCAGCCAGGTCCAGCAGAACAGCGGCATCTTCATGAGCGTCATGCCGGGTGCGCGCATGTTGAGCACGGTGACGATGATGTTGATCGAGCCCATGATCGAGCTCGCGCCCATGATGTGCAGCGCGAAGATGCCCGCGTCCATCGACGGGCCCATCTGCAGCGTCAGCGGCGCGTACAGCGTCCAGCCCGCGGCCGGTGCGCCGCCGGGCATGAAGAACGAGCTGACGATCATGATCGCCGCCGGAATCAGCAGCCAGAAGCTCAGGTTGTTCATCCGCGCGAAGGCCATGTCGGCCGCGCCGATCTGCAGCGGGATCATCCAGTTCGCGAAGCCGACGAAGGCCGGCATGATCGCGCCGAACACCATGATCAGGCCGTGCATCGTGGTCAGCTGGTTGAACAGCTGTGGGTTCACGAACTGCAGGCCCGGCTGGAACAGCTCCAGGCGAATCATCAGCGCGAGGATGCCGCCGATGATGAGCATCGTGAACGAGAACAACAGGTACATCGTGCCGATGTCCTTGTGGTTCGTCGCGTACAGCCAGCGCCGCCAGCCGGTGGGATGGTCATGCGCGTGATCGTGTTCGTGGCCGTGGGCCACCGGGTGGTCGAGTACTGCACTCATGGGGCTTGTTCCTTTGGGCGGCTTCTTTTACTTGCGGGCGGCGGCAATGTCGGTCGGCTGGACCAACTGACCGGTCGCGTTCGACCAATGGTTCTTGGTGAACGTGATGACCGCGGCGAGCTCGGTGTCCGACAACTGCTTCCACGACGGCATCGCCGTGTTCGCTTGGCCGTGCAGCACGATCTGGATCTGCTTGTTCTTGTCGGCGTCGAGCACCATGGGCGAGCCATCGAGCGCCTTGATGGGGCCGCCGCCCTTGCCGTTGGCCTGGTGGCAGGCGGAGCAGTTGGCGCTGTAGACCTTCTCGCCGCGCGCCGTCAGTTCGGGCAGCGCCCAGACCTTGTTCGGGTCATCGGCCTGCGCCGCCATTTCCTTCTTCTTGCCCTCGACCCACTTGGTGTAATCCTCGGCGGACACGACCTTCACGTGGATCGGCATGTAGGCGTGTTCCTTGCCGCACAGCTCGGCGCATTGGCCGTAGTAGCTGCCGACCTTCTCGGCGCGGAACCAGGTGTCGCGCACGAAGCCGGGAATCGCGTCCTGCTTGATGCCGAAGGCCGGCACCATGAAGGCGTGGATCACGTCGCTGGCGGTCGTGATGATGCGAACCTTCTTGTTCACCGGCACGATCAGCGGGTTATCGACCTTGAGCAGGTAGTCGTCGCCGGCGGGCTTGCCGGCGTCGGACATTTCGCGCTGGGCGACGTCGAGGGTGGAGACGAAGCCGATGCCCTCGCCCTCGCCCTTCAGGTAGTCGTAGCCCCATTTCCACTGGATGCCGGTGGCCTTGATCGTGAGGTCGGCGGCGCTCGTGTCCTTCATCGCGACGACCACCCGGGTGGCCGGCAGCGCCATCACGATGACGATGATGAACGGCACGACGGTCCAGGCCACTTCGACCCCGGTGCTTTCGTGGAAGCTTGCCGCCTTCGCACCCTTGGACTTGCGGTGCTTGAAGATCGAATAGAACATCACGCCGAACACGCCGATGAAGATCAGCAAGCAGATCACCAGCATGAAGTAGTGCAGCCACTGCTGGTCGGCAGCGATGCGCGTGACCGGCGGGTGCAGGTCGAGCTGGTTGACCGCCGGGCCGCCGGGCAGATCGTTGACGGCGAGCGCCGCCGTCGTCGCGAGCGCCGTGCAGAAGCCGAGTCCGAACCGTCCCGCCCTCTTCCACATCAGCCAAAGTGCTTTCGTCGTCTTCATCGTGGTCACTTCAGTTTCAAATTCTGTTCACGCCGCACAGCACCCACTCAGCCGCCGGTCCGGCCGAGGGGCCGAAGCGAGAACACACTGGGTGAGGGAGACTGCCCGCTGGCAACGGGCGGGGAGCTTGCCGACATGCGTGCTGCGCTGCCGCTCCACAGGCAACCGGCGGATTTTAGCGCAGCAGCTGACGCCAGCCTGAGGTCCAACACGGTTCAGTGAAGCACAAGTTCTGTTCGGGCTGAGCTTGCCCTTCGACAAGCTCAGGATTGGTCGGAATACCGCATGCCACCGGCCCTACGACAGGCTCAGGGCGAACGGCTTAACTGAACCGCGTTGACCTTAGGGTTGTCGCCGCCCGGATCGCACCAGCGCGCGCATGTCGTCGAGCGACACGGTCGTCGGCTCGTTCGCCTGCAGCCGCGGCGCCGCCTTGAACGCGTGACCGTAGGCGACCTCGAAGCTCAGGGCGAGCCGCCCGTCGGCGCCGCGCAGCGCCTCGAGTTCGCGC
>DASXQQ010000090.1:0-53363 GCA_036507085.1 Piscinibacter sp.
TCGCCGTCGCGCGAGCCGAAGTTGCCCTGGCCGTCGATCAGCGGGTAGCGCTGCGAAAAGTCCTGCGCCATGCGCACCAGCGCGTCGTACGCGGCCTGGTCGCTGTGCGGGTGGAACTTGCCGAGCACATCGCCGACCACCCGCGCGCTCTTCACCGGCTTGGCGCCCGCGGTGCCGGCGAAGCCCAGGCCCATGCGCTGCATCGCGTAGAGGATGCGTCGCTGAACCGGCTTCTGGCCGTCGCAGACATCGGGCAGCGCGCGGCCCTTCACCACGCTCAGCGCGTATTCGAGGTAGGCCCGCTCGGCGTAATGCGCGAGCGTGATCGCGTCGCCGGATTCGGCGCCGCCGTTGTCGTCGTCGTCAAAGTTCATCGTCGTCTGGTTCATCGTCATTCACCGGCCGCGTTCAACGAGCGCTCGTCGACGCGGCTGGGTGCACCTGCAGCTGATGGGCGCCGCGCGGCAGGTTGTTCTGCAGCAGCGCCCAGTAGAGTTCGAGCACCAGGTGCACATGCGCCTGGGTTTCGTCGATCGGCGGCATGCCGCCGCCATGTTTGCGCACCGTGGCCTCGCCGGCGTTCCACGCGGCCAGCGCCACGTCGATGCGGCCGAAGCGGCGCGTCAGGTCGTCGAGCATGCGCGCGCCGGTCAGCACGT
Source organism: Piscinibacter sp. (assembly GCA_036507085.1). Taxonomy (GTDB): domain Bacteria; phylum Pseudomonadota; class Gammaproteobacteria; order Burkholderiales; family Burkholderiaceae_C; genus Albitalea. The sequence continues at coordinate 660 of DASXQQ010000090.1, forward strand.
TGGTGCGCGCGTCGAGCAGCCGCTCCGCCGCGGGCCGCTTTGCCTCTTGCCGGGTGGCGTAGCGATCGGCGGTCTCGGGCGTGATCTGCATCAGCCCGATCGCGCCGCGCGGCGACACGGCCCGCGGGTTGAAGCCCGACTCGACCGCGATCACCGCCTTCAGCAGTTCGATGTCGACGCCATGCACCTTGGCCGCTTCGCGCAGCACCGGCTGCAGCGATCGCACCTCGGGCGCGAATTCGAGCCAGGTGAGCAATCCCCGCGCACCGTCGGTCTTGCCGGGGACGCGCCCTTCGCCTGCAGCCGCATCGCCGAGCACCAGCCGGTAGCGCGAGTCGACCTGCGTTGCCGCGACATGCGCGACGCCTGCGCCGTCGACGTAGCCCCACAGCTCGGCGTGAACCCCGAGCGGAAGCGCGGCCAGGCAGGCCGTCGCGAGGCGCGCGGCGAGTTTCACGCGGCCCCCGCCTCGCGGGCGTCCAGCAGCGCGAGGTACTCGCTCTCGAGCATGGACATGACGATCAGCGAGTCGTAGCCCTCGTCGGTCTTCACGCTCTCGCGCAAGCGTCCTTCCTCGACGAAACCTTCGCTGCGGTAGAGCGCCAGCGCACGCGTGTTGAGTGCCTTCACATCGAGCCAGAAACGGTGCGCGCCGAGGTCGCGAAACGCCATTTGGGTGAGCAACCGCACGCAGGCGCGACCCAGCCCCCGTCCCTTCGGTTGCAGCACCAGCCGCTTCAGCTCCACCGAGCGGTGCGGGTTGCGACAGCCCTGCAGGATGACGAAGCCGGCCGAAGCATATTGCGCACCGGCTTCGATGATGAAGTGCCTGAAGTCCGGAAAGCGCACCGCGCCCTCGTGCTGGATGCGCTCCCAGGGCGTGATGAAGGGGCGGTTCTCGGCGTCCTGCTCGACCGAGATGACGTAGTCCAGATCGGACAGCATCGTCGGGCGCAGCCGGACTCGGCCGGCCGGCGGCGTGGGTTCAGACATCGACTTCCACCGTGTCGCCGTGCAGTTCCATCAGGTCGCGCCGCGCCTGCGCCTCGCCCTTGCCCATCAGCTTGGTCAGCGAGTCGGTCGTCGCCGCGAAGTCGAGCTGGCCGTAGGCCACCTGAAGCAGCCGGCGGGTGTCGGGGTTCAGCGTGGTGTCCCACAGTTGCTCGGCGTTCATCTCGCCCAGGCCCTTGAAGCGGCTGATGCTCCAGGAATTCTCGCGCGCGCCTTCCTTGCGCAACTTGTCGAGCGTGGCGGTGAGCTCGCCTTCGTCGAGCGCGTAGATCTTCGCCGCCGGCTTCTTGCCGCGCGCCGGCGCGTCGACGCGAAACAGCGGCGGCTTGGCCACGTGGACATGGCCGCGCGCAATCAGCTGCGGGAAGTGGCGGAAGAACAGCGTCAGCAGCAGCACCTGGATGTGCGAGCCGTCGACGTCGGCGTCGCTCAGGATGCAGACCTTGCCGTAGCGCAGCCCGCTGAAGTCGGGCGTGTCGTTCGGCCCGTGCGGGTCGACGCCCACTGCCACCGCGATGTCGTGGATCTCGTTGTTGGCGAACAGGCGGTCGCGCTCGACCTCCCAGGCGTTGAGCACCTTGCCGCGCAGCGGCAGGATGGCCTGGGTTTCCTTGTTGCGGCCCATTTTCGCGCTGCCGCCGGCGGAGTCGCCTTCGACCAGGAACAGCTCGTTCAGATTGAGGTCGCGGCTTTCACAATCGGTCAGCTTGCCGGGCAACACGGCCACGCCCGAGCCCTTGCGCTTCTCCACTTTCTGGCTCGCGCGCTGGCGCGTCTGCGCCTGACGGATCACGAGTTCGGCGAGCTTCTTGCCGAGCTCGACATGCTGGTTCAGCCACAGTTCCATCGCCGGCTTCACGTAGGTCGTCACCAGCCGCAGCGCGTCGCGGCTGTTCAGCCGTTCCTTGATCTGACCCTGGAACTGCGGGTCGAGCACCTTGGCGCTGAGCACGAAACTGGCGCGCGAGAACACGTCTTCGGGCATCAGCTTCACGCCTTTGGGCAACAGGCTGTGCAGGTCGATGAAGCCCTTGACCGCGCCGAACAGGCCGTCCTTCAGCCCGGCCTCGTGGGTGCCGCCGGCCACGGTGGGAATCAGGTTGACGTAGCTCTCGCGCACCGGCGCGCCGTCCTCGGTGAAGGCGACGCACCAGGCCGCGCCCTCGCCTTCGGCGAAGTTCTCGGTCTCGCCGCGGTCGGCGTAATGCGCGCCTTCGAACAGCGGGATCACCGGGTCGGCGGTGAGTGTCTGCATCAGGTAGTCGCGCAGTCCACCCTGGTAGGTCCAGGTCTGCACTTCACCGCTCTTCTCGGTCGTGAGGGTCACGCTCACGCCGGGCATCAGCACGGCCTTGCTGCGCAGCAAGTGGGTCAGCTCGGGCTTCGGCAGCTCGGCGCTCTCGAAGTATTTGGCGTCGGGCCAGGCCCGCACCGTGGTGCCGCTCTTGCGGTCGCCGGCGCCGTTCTTGCGCAGCTTCAGCGGCTCGATCACGTCGCCGCCCGCGAACGCGATGCTCGCGACCTGGCCGTCGCGCCACACCGTGACCTCCAGCCGCCTGGCGAGGGCGTTGGTCACGCTGACACCGACACCGTGCAAGCCGCCCGAGAAGCTGTAGGCCCCCCCGGAGCCCTTGTCGAATTTGCCGCCGGCATGCAGCCGGGTGAAGACGATCTCGACCACCGACACCTTTTCTTCCGGATGCAGGCCGAAGGGGATGCCGCGGCCGTCGTCGTGGACGCTGACCGAGCCGTCGCTGTGCAAGGTCACGTCGATGCGCTTGCCGTGGCCGGCGAGCGCCTCGTCGGCTGCGTTGTCGACCACTTCCTGGATGATGTGCAGCGGGTTGTCGGTGCGGGTGTACATGCCCGGGCGCTGCTTGACGGGCTCGAGGCCCTTGAGGACGCGGATCGACGCTTCGCCGTAGCTTGTCGCGGCGCTGGATTGCTTGGTTGCCATGGCGGCGGATTGTAGGCAGCGCCAGTGTGCCGACTTCGACGTGGCCCTTTCCGCTACAGTCCTTCGCCCGGCCTTCCCGTGAGGAGTTGCATGAAAGTCATCGTCATCACCGGCGCGTCCGACGGCATCGGCGCCGAGATGGCGCGCCAGTGGGCGTCGCGCGATCGGGCCAAGCTGGCGCTGGTGCTCGCAGCACGCAGCGTCGACAAGCTCGAGGCGGTGGCGCAAAGCTGCCGCGCCCACGGCGCGCACGTGCTGGTGCAGCGCTGCGATGTCGGCGTGCAGGCCGACTGCGGCGCGCTGATCGACGCGGCGCTGAAAGCCTTTGGCCACATCGACACCCTCGTCAACAACGCCGGCATGTCGGCGCACGCGAACTTCGAGGACGTGAACGACCTTGGATGGTACGAGACGCTGATGCGCATCAACCACTGGGGCAGCGTGTGGTGCACCCATGCGGCGTTGCCGCACCTGAAGGCGAGCCACGGGCGCATCGTCGCGGTGTCGAGCCTGGCCGGGCTGTTCGGCGTGCCGGGCCGCACCGCCTACTGCGGCACCAAGTTCGCGATGACCGGCTTCTTCGAGGCGCTGCGGGTGGAGCTGGCGGCCAGCGGTATCAGCGTGACGGTCGCGTTCCCCGGCGTCGTCGCCACCGACATTCGTAACCGCGGCTTCAACGCCGCCGGCCAGCCGGCCGGGCGCAGCGGGCTCGACGAGCGCGGCGCAATGAGCGTCGAGACATGCGCACGGTTGATCGTCGACGGCACCGAGGCGCGCCGGCGCGAGATCGTGATGGGCGCGAAGGGCAAACTCGCGCGCTGGATCAAGCTGATCGCACCGCGCGCGATCGATCGCATGGCGCTGAAGGCCTTGAAGCGTCCGCCAAGCCCGTAGGGTGGGCTTCAGCCCACGGGGTTTCTGTGGCCCTCGCGCGGGACGCGTGGGCTGAAGCCCACCCTACGCCCACCCTACGAATCGCCAAGGAGACGCCGATGGATGTACCAGCGCACGACACGCTCGAAGCCTCACCCTGGGTGCAGCGCTGGTCGCAGCTCGTTTCTGCCGAGGCCACCGTGCTCGACGTGGCCTGCGGTGGCGGCCGGCATGCCCGCTGGTTCGCCAAGCGCGGCTGCCGCGTCACTGGCGTCGACCGCGATGCGGCGGCGCTCGGCGCACTGGTCAATGTCGCAGAGACGGTGGCCGCCGACATCGAGCGCGGGCCGTGGCCGTTCGCCGCCCGGCGCTTCGACGCGGTGATCGTCACCAACTACCTGTGGCGTGCACTGCTGCCCACGCTGGTGGCGAGCGTGGACGACGGCGGCGTGTTGATCTACGAGACATTCGCCGAAGGCCAGGCGAGCGTCGGCAAGCCCTCCAACCCCGACTTTCTGCTGCGCCCGGGCGAGCTGTTGCAGGCCGTGAGGGGTCTGCGCGTGATCGCGTTCGAGGACGGGTTTCTCGACGCGCCGGCGCGCTTCGTGCAGCGCATCGTCGCGGTTCGCGAGCGGCCCGGCGCGGCCGGCGCGGCCCGCTACCGCCTGTGATCGCGCTGCCGGCTAAAATCGCCCGATTCGAAGGAATCCGCATGAAACCCATTGTTGGCAGCATCGTCGCGTTGATCACGCCGATGCATGAAGACGGCAGCGTCGACTACGACGCATTGCGTCGCCTGATCGAATGGCACATCGCCGAAGGCACCGACTGCATCGGCGTGGTCGGCACGACCGGCGAGTCGCCCACCGTTTCGGTGCAGGAGCACTGCGAGATCATCCGCGCCGCGGTCGAACACGCCAAGGGCCGCGTGCCGATCATGGCCGGCGCCGGCGGCAATTCCACGCACGAAGCGATCGAGCTGTCGCGCTACGCGAAGAAGGTCGGCGCCGACTGCACACTGTCGGTCGTGCCCTACTACAACAAGCCTTCGCAGGAAGGCATGTTCCAGCACTTCAAGGCCATCGCCGAGGCGGTCGACATTCCGATGGTGCTGTACAACGTGCCCGGCCGCACGGTGGCCGACATGCTGCCCGAGACCGCGCTGCGCCTGGCGCAGCTGCCCGGCATCGTCGGCATCAAGGAAGCCTCGGGCGACATCGAACGCGCGGCCTGGCTCATCAAGCACGCGCCGAAGGGCTTCTCGGTCTATTCCGGCGACGACGGCACCGCGGTCGCGCTGATGCTGCTCGGCGGTCACGGCAACGTGAGCGTCACCGCCAACGTCGCGCCGCGCGCGATGCACGAGCTGTGCATGGCCGCGATCGAAGGTCGCGCGCGCGAAGCGGCGGCGATCCAGTTCAGGCTGCTGTCGCTGCACAAGAGCCTGTTCGTCGAGCCGAGCCCCGCCCCGACCAAATGGGCGATGGCCCGCCTCAAGCTGTGCGGCGACGCCTTGCGGCTGCCGATCACTGCGCTCACCGCTGCCGGCCAGGCGACGGTTGAACAGGCCCTGCGCGACGCCGGGCTGATTTGAGTTCTTCTCACCCACCGGGCCGGCCCGCGGCCGTTCGACCCTCCGGAGATTCCTGACGTGACCGTTTCCCATCGCTCGACCCCCCGCGTGACCCCTGCCCGCGCCGCCTGTGTTCTGCTTGCCGCCGGCCTTGCTGCCTGCTCCTCGGTCGAGAACTTCGTCGGCGGCGACAAGGTGGACTACCGCACTGTCGGCATCACCCGCACCCAAGGCCTCGACGTGCCGCCCGACCTGACGCAGCTCGCGCGCGACGCGCGCTACCAGCAGCCCAGCGGCGGCAGCGTGAGCGCCGCCGCGTTCCAGGCCGGCACCGCCGCGCCGGCGGCCACCGCCGTGGTCGCACCGAAGACCAGCGGCGATGTGCGCATCGAGCGCCAGGGCAGCGCGCGCTGGCTCGCCACCTCGATGACGCCGGAACAGCTGTGGCCGCAGCTCGAAGGCTTCTGGAAGGAGCGCGGCTTCACGCTGGCGGTCGACCAGGCCAATGTCGGCGTGATGGAAACCGACTGGGCGGAGAACCGCGCCAAGCTGCCCAACGACGTGATCCGCAACACCCTCGGCAAGGTGCTCGACACGCTGTACTCCACCGGCGAGCGCGACAAGTTCCGCACCCGCGTCGAACGCACCCCGGCGGGCACCGAGGTCTACGTCACCCACCGCGGCATGGTCGAGGTCTATACCGCCCCGGGCAAGGACGCGTCGGTGGTGTGGCAACCGCGCCCGGCCGACCCGCAGCTCGAAGCCGAGATGCTGCAGCGTCTGATGCTCAAGCTCGGCGCGAAGGAAGACGTCGCGAAGACCGCGTCGCCCACGTCGGGCGCGGCGCAGCCGGCGCACGCCCGCATCGTCGAGGGCCAGCCCGGTGCGACGCTGCAGGTCGACGACGGCTTCGATCGCGCCTGGCGCCGTGTCGGGCTTGCGCTCGACCGCAGCGGCTTCACCGTCGAAGACCGCGATCGCACCCAGGGCCTGTACTTCGTTCGCTATGTCGACCCGGCGAGGGCCGGCAAGGACGAACCCGGTCTGCTGAGTCGGATCTTCAGCTTCGGCAAGAAGGACGAGCGCGGCGGGCCGGCCAAGTACCGGGTCGCGGTCAAGGGCGAAGGCGAGCACAGCACGGTCTCCGTGCAGACCTCCGACGGCTCGCCCGAAGGCGGCGAAACCGGCAAGCGCATCATCGGGCTGCTGGTCGAAGACCTCAAATGACGCAGCGCGGGTGATCCGCTTTCGCAGTCTCGGCAGCGGCAGCGGCGGCAACGCCACGCTGGTCGAGGCGCGCAACGCGGGCACGACGAGCCGCGTGCTCGTCGACTGCGGCTTCACCGCGCGCGAGTTCGAGGCACGCCTCGCTCGCGTCGACCTGGCGCCCACGGACATCGACGCCGTGTTCGTGACGCACGAGCACGGCGACCACATCGGCTGCGCCGTCACGCTGGCGCGCCGCCATGCGTTGCCGCTGTGGATGAGCCGCGGCACCTGGCGCGCCATCGGCGAGCCCGACCTGCCTGGGTTACTGAACTTCGCCCGCGATGGCCAGGCGATCGACGTCGGCGCGCTCGAACTCAGGCCCTACACCGTGGCGCACGACGCGCAGGAACCGCTGCAGTTGTGCCTGTCCGACGGCGCGCATCGGCTCGGCGTGCTGACCGACGCAGGCTCGATCACCGAGCACATGCTCGCCCACCTGCAAGGCTGTCACGCGCTGCTGCTCGAATGCAATCACGACCGCGAGTTGCTCGCGCGGTCAAGCTACCCGGCCTCGCTGAAAGCGCGCGTCGGCGGGCGCCTCGGTCACCTGAGCAACGACGCCGCGGCGCAGATTCTTGCCGCCTGCCTGCACACCGGCTTGCGGCATGTGGTGGCAGCGCACCTGAGCGAACAAAACAACCGTCCCGACTTGGTGCGCGCCGCCTTGGCCGGGGTTTGCAGTGGTTACCCGACGGTTTTGCACACCGCCAGCCAGCACAGCGGATTCGATTGGATCGAACTGCACTGAGCCGTCGACACAGCAGGTCACCCGTGAAACCCGCGGCCACAAAAAAAGCCGCCCGAAGGCGGCTCTTTTACGAATCGGAAAATCCGATTACTTCTTCATCGCGTCCGTGGCCGACGAAGCGGCAGCCATGGCCGACGACGCGGCAGCGGCAGCGCCGCCCATGGCAGCGGAAGCGGCGCCGGTGGCAGCCATGGCCGCAGCGTCAGCAGCCGAAGCAGCAGCCATGGGTGCGGGTGCGGGCGCGGCAACCGGAGCAACGACGGTTTCTTCCTTCTTGCTGCAAGCAGCGAGAGCGACGACGGCAACCAGGGATGCCAACAGAAGCGACTTTTTCATATTTGTCCTCAATTCAAAAGGTCGAACAATTACCGGTAATTGTGGGACCCCTCCAATCCACAGAGCCCCAACGCTCACAGGCCAGGAAAGCTCGAGCATCTCCGGGCCTAGCCTGCCATTATATGCGGGCATCGGGATTTTACTTAGAGGCCGAGTATCGTTGCCGGAAAGGCTTCGATCGAACGTTGCAAAACCGCATCAACCAATTCGCGGTTCTGCACCTCGTCGGCGACATCGTGCGACACGCTGCCGCGATAGTTGACCGCATCGAACAGGCGCACCGTCACCACGCCGGGCGCGAGCAGCAGCACCGGCAAATCGCCGGCTTCGGCCTCGGCGAGCGAGCGGCACTCGACCACGTGCGACCACTGGCGCCGCCACTCGATCCAGCGCGGATATCGACCGGCGAACTCCTCGAAGGTGCGGGCGATCAGCGTGAGCTTGCGATGCGATTTGGCCCAGCGCGTGAGGTTCTCCACCACCGCGCGCTCGTTGAGCGGCCAGTCGGCGAAATCGTCATCGCACAGCCACACCTCGCGGCAGCCGACGTCGGCGATTTCGGCGAAGGCCGTGCGCAGCGCGTCGTGGAATTCATTGCGCGTGCCGATGTGCAGATGCGGTGAACTCATCGTGTGACCTCCTGTCGTGAATGCAGCCAGCCGGCGCAAACCCAGTCGTCGAGGAGCCGCGCCGCGGGCTTGCTGAGGCGCCGCACTTCGTCGGGCTGCAGACCGCGCCGGTCCGCCAGCCGCTGCATCAGTGTCGCATCTCGACCGCCGGCGCGAAAGGACTCGCCGTTGATGAACACATGGTGATCGTCGTAGAGCATGCGGGTGCGCCGGTCGAGGCGGACTGCGGCTCCGGCGACACCGGCCTCACCGCCGTCGAAGCACACGCTCGGCTTGGGCTCGCTCAGCCATTCGCCGAGGGCGCGGCTGAGCGCGTCGGGGTCGCCCACCAGGCGCGCAACCGCGTCGATCGCGAACGCCTGCAATGCCGCGGGGATGCGCCCGGGCGCGCTGGTTGCGATCTGCGATGCGTCGCGGTACAGGGCATCGACGTCCGGCGGATCTTCGTCGAGCAGGCGTTGCAGCACCTCGCGGCCGGCTTCGGTGCGGTGCGGTGCGCGAAAGCCGATCGAGCAGGTCATGCACTCGCCGACGGCCACGCCGTCGTGGGCCCAGCGCGGCGGCAGGTAGAGCATGTCGCCCGCGGACAGCAGGAATTCCTGCTCGGGCTCGAACGCGGCGAGGATCTTCAGCGGCACGTCCGGCTGCAGTGTCGCATCCGCCATGCGGCCGATGCGCCAGCGGCGCTGCCCCTGCACCTGCAACAGGAACACGTCGTACGAATCGAAGTGCGGTCCGACGCCGCCCCCATCGGTGGCGTAGGAAATCATCAGGTCGTCGAGCCGCGCTTCGGGGGCGAAGCGAAAGCGCGCGAGCAGTTCGTGCGCCGCGTCGACGTGCAGGTCGACGCCTTGCACGAGCAGCGTCCATGCCGCTTGATTCAGCGGCGGCAACTGGCGCCGCGCGAACGGCCCGTGGCGCAAGGTCCAGCCGGCCGCGCGCTGCTCGACCAGCCGCGACTCGACACCTTCCCGCGCAGCGAGCGCGAACAGTTCGCTGCGGGCGAGTGGCGGCGCCACCTCCGGCAGCGCCCGGCGGACCAGCAGCGGTTTCTTCTGCCAGTGGCGGCGCATGAAGTCCTGCGGCGACAGGCCGCCGAGCAGGGGCGTGGCGAGCGTGATGTCCATTTCCATGATTGTCGCGTGTGCGATCATTTATCAATGAACATCAGCGCTCCCTGCGTCGTCAGCCTCGTCTGGCGACTCCAAGACACCCAAGGCAACGTGATCGACGAGTTGAAGGACCCGGTCGAGTTCTTTTTCGGCGGCGCGGACCTGCTCGCGAAGGTCGAAGAAGCGCTGGTCGGCCAGGAGGTCGGCTTCGAAGCGGCGCTGCACCTCGAACCCGAACATGCCTTCGGCGAATACGACCCGCAGCTCGTGTTCTTCGAAGAGCGCTCGATCTTTCCGGAGAAGGTCGAACCTGGCATGCAGTTCGACGGCGTGCCCGAGGGCGCGACGACGCCAGGCATGCCAACCGACGCGATCTACACCGTGACCGAGGTCTACCCGACCCATGTCGTGCTCGACGGCAACCACCCGCTCGCCGGCATCGCGTTGCGGCTTGAGATGACGGTGCGCGACGTGCGCGAAGCCACCGACGAAGAGATCGAGGCCGGCAGCGTCAGCCAGCCGGTGATCAGCCTGATCGGCTCGGCGCAGGAGCCACGGCAGCTTCACTGAGGGACCCGTCGCCCCCGCGGTCGAGAACCCGCGCCAGCCGCTCGCCCTTCGCCACCGTCTCGACCCATTCGGCCGCGGGCTCGGAATCGGCGACGATGCCGCCGCCGAACTGCAGCATCACCCGACCATCGCTGACGACCGCGCTTCGAATCAGCACCGCCAGGTCCATGTCGCCGCCGCAGTCGAGGTAGCCGAGCGCGCCGGCGTACCACCCACGCCGCACCGGTTCGAGCGCCTCGATCATCTGCATCGCGCGCGGCTTGGGCGCGCCGGTCATCGAGCCCGGCGGCCAGCAGGCGCGCAGCAGCTGCGCGACGCCGCAGTCGGCACGCAGCCGGGCGCGCACCGTCGACACCATTTGCCACACGCTCGCGTAGGGCTCGAGCGCGAACAGCTCGCTCACCTGCACGCTGCCGGTTTGCGCGACGCGGCCGAGGTCGTTGCGCATCAGGTCGACGATCATCAGGTTCTCGGCGCGGTCCTTCTGGCTGTCGGCGAGCCACTGGCGCTGCGCCGCGTCTTCGCGCGCATCGCGTCCGCGTGCCGCGGTGCCCTTGATCGGCCGGGCCTGCACCTCGTCGCCGCGCAGGTGCAGGAACCGCTCGGGTGAACAACTGGCGACCGTGAAGCCCGGCCCGTCGAGGTAGGCCGCAAAAGGTGCCGGATGAGCGGCAACGAGATCCTCGTAGAGCGACCAGGCGTCGCCGCTGAACGCGGCCTCTTCACGCCGCGTCAGGTTGACCTGCAGCACCTCGCCGGCAGCGATGGCATTTCGAATGCGCTGCACGCCGGCCTCGAACTCGGCACGCGAGGTTCGCAGTTTGCGCGGCCCGGCGCTCCATGCGCCGGCGACGCCAAGCGGCGCGGCAGCGCGCGCCAGCGTGCGCGTCCAGACCGCGGGCCGATCGCGCGTCGTCCACGGCCAGCGGTCCTGCGGTCCACGAGCGGTGCAGTGCCACCACCGGCCGCTCGCGTGATGGAAGGCGAGCACCTGGTCGACCGCCATCCACCACGATCGCGGCAGCGGCGGATCGTGGCGCGCGAGCGTGGGCAGTCGCTCCACGCTGCGGGCGAGGTCGTAGCCCAGCAGTCCGACCCAGCCGCCGGTGAAATTCATTCCCGGCAGGCGTTCGCCGTCGACACACACGCGCCGACCCGCCGGCGCGGCCACCGCCTGCAAGGCCTCGAACGGATCGGCCCATTGCACGTCCTCGTGGCCGGCCCGGCGCAGGCGGGTGGAATCCTCGTCTGTGTACAGTGTGGCCAGCGACGGCCCGGCGATGTAAGACCATTCGGCTTGCCCCGGCATCGCCAGCGCACTCTCCAGCAAGGCATAGTGCGCGTCGCCGCGCAAGCGCGCCATCGTGCCCCGCGGGCCGTCTGGCAACGCCACCGGCCTGATGCTCACCTGAATATCCGTCATGTCCTCACACTCTCACGAAGCCCTGCGCCGCCAAGCGTTCATCGACCCCGCTGCCAGCGCCGGAGATGCCGCCCATGCCCGCCGCACGCTGACCCTGCTGCTCGCGCAGGACGGCTCGACCACGCGCCTGTGCGAGGCCGTGGCCGGCGCGCCGGTCGAGCTGCATGTCCTGCACCAGGCCGTCACCAGCGAGCTGCCCGCCGCCGTGCGCGCGCTGCTGCCAGGCCGGCAGTTCATCGAGCGCATCACCTGCCTCGCCGCGCACGGCGAAGTGATGATGGACAACCTGTCCTACATCGCGCTCGACGGAATCGAGGCCACGCTGCGCCACGATCTCGAAGCCGGCACGGCCCCGATCGGCCACCTGCTGGCCCGCCTGTGGGTGCGCCGCGAGCCGCTGCCGGTTGCGCCGCCGCTCAGCGAGCGGCTGTGGGGTGCCGTCGGCACGCCCGACGCCGAGGCCACCCGCGCCTACCGCATCGTCACCCCCGACGGACCCTGCATGGTGATCGCCGAGACCTACCGGCGCGGCATGCTGCTCGATGTGCACGGGCGCGATTGTCCATGAACAGAAGCACCGCCAACCAGCAACTCCTGCAGCGCAGCCGGGCCGCCGTCTGGCACCCCTGCACGCAGATGAAACACCATGAAACCCAGCCGCTGCTGCCGATCGTGCGCGGCGAGGGCGCGTGGCTGTTCGATGCCGACGGCCACCGCCTGCTCGATGCGGTGAGTTCGTGGTGGGTCAACCTGTTCGGCCACAACCAGCCGCACATCAAGGCGGCGCTGCGCGACCAGCTCGAGCGCATCGAGCACGTGATGCTGGCCGGGCTGACGCACGAGCCGGTGATCGAACTGTCGGAGCGGCTCGCCGCGTTGACCGGCCTCGGCCACGCGTTCTATGCGAGCGACGGCGCGAGCGCGATCGAGATCGCGCTGAAGATGAGCGCGCATGCTTGGCGCAACCACGGCCGGCCGGGCAAGAACGGCTTCGCGAGCCTGGCCCACGGCTACCACGGCGAGACGGTGGGCGCGTTGGGCGTCACCGACATCCCGCTGTTTCGCAGCGCCTACGCGCCGCTGCTGCGGCCGTCGGCGGTGCTGCCCAGCCCCGACGCGCGCGCGGCCGCGGCCGGTGTCGACGCGGCGGCGCATGCCGAGCAGTGTGCGCAGGCGCTGGAGGCCTGGCTGGACGCGAACCATGCCGACACCGCCGCGTTGATCGTCGAGCCGCTGGTGCAATGCGCCGCCGGCATGGCGATGTACGACCCGCATTACCTGCGACGCGCGCGCGCCCTTTGCGACCGCTACGGGCTGCACCTGATCGCCGACGAGATCGCCACCGGCTTCGGCCGCACCGGCACGCGCTTCGCCTGCGAGCAGGCCGGCGTGCGACCCGACTTCATCTGCCTGTCGAAGGGCCTGACCGGCGGCTACCTGCCGCTGTCGGCGGTGCTGACGACCGACGCGGTCTACGCGGCGTTCTACGACGACGACAGCGCGCGCGGCTTCCTGCATTCGCATTCGTACACCGGCAATGCGCTGGCGTGCCGCGCCGCGCTCGCGACGCTCGACCTGCTCGACGACGCAGCCTTGCAGCGCAACCGCGAAACCGCGGCGCGGCTCAGCGCCGCGGCGCGCGTGCTGGACGCGCATCCGTCGCTGGTGCAGGCGCGCCGCCTGGGCATGATCTGGGCCTGGGATGTGCTGAGCAACGACCCGCTGTTCGCCCGCCGCTACCACCGCGCGGCGCTGGACGAAGGCCTGCTGCTGCGGCCGATCGGCCGCACGCTGTATTTCATGCCGCCGTACGTGATCGACGACGAGGGCATCGAATGCCTGGTGAACGGTGCGCTGGCCGCGCTCGAGCGCACGCTCGCCGAAGCCGGCACCCGCATCGCCGACGGCGTACCGCCCGCCCTCGCATGAGCGCGCGCGCCTGGTTTGTCACCGGGACCGACACCGGTGTTGGCAAGACGCTGGTGGCGCAAGCGCTGCTGCTTCGCTTGCGCGAGCGCCATGCGCGGGTCGTCGGCATGAAGCCGGTCGCGGCCGGCGCCGAGATGCAGGCCGACGGCCATTGGAGCCACGAGGATGTGCGGGCGCTGCAGCATGCTTCATCCATCACTGCGCCACCGCAGCTCACCAATCCCTACCTGCTTCGTGCCGCGGTGTCGCCGCACATCGCCGCGCGGCGCGACGGCGTGGCGATCGATCTCGATCGCATCGTGCAGGCCTGCAACGCGTTGCGCTCGCAAGCCGACGCGCTCGTCGTCGAAGGCGCCGGCGGTTTTCGCGTGCCGCTCACCGACACGCTCGACGGCGCCGACCTCGCCGTCGCGCTCGACCTGTCGGTCGTGCTGGTGGTCGGCCTGCGCCTCGGTTGCCTGAGCCACGCGCTGCTCGGCGCCGAGGCGATCGCCGCGCGCGGGCTGCGCCTCGCCGGCTGGATCGCCAACCGCATCGATCCCGCCATGCCCGAGCAGGACGCCAACCTCGCGCTGCTGGCCGCGCGCTTGGAGGCGCCCTGCCTCGGCGACCTGCCCTACCGTTCTCCGCCCGATGCGCGTTTCGCCGCGCGTTGCCTGCAACTGCCTCAAGAGTTTCTCGAATGACCGTTCTCGACAGCTATGCGCGCGACCTGGCCGCGCTGGACGCCGCCCACCTGCGGCGCACACGGCGCAGCGTGCAGGCCATGCGCGGCACGCGCCTCACGGTCGGCGACCGCGAAATGCTGGCCTTTTGCAGCAACGACTACCTCGGCCTCGCGCAACACCCGGCGCTCGTCGAGGCGGCGCAGCGCGGCGCAGCGCAATGGGGCATCGGCGCGACCGCGTCGCCGCTGGTCTGCGGCCACAGCGAATCGCACGAGCTGCTGGAGCACGAAATCGCCCGCTTCCTCGACCTGCCGCGCGCGCTCTACTTCTACGCCGGTTTCGCCGCCAACGTCGGCTTGGTGCCGGCACTGGTCGGGCGCGGCGATGCGCTGTTCTGCGACGCGCTCAACCACGCCTGCCTGATCGACGGCGCCCGGCTGTCGCGCGCCGACATCCACGTCTATCCGCACAACGATGTCGCCGCGCTCGACCGCCTGCTCGCCGAGAGCGGTGCGGCGCGCAAGCTGATCGCCACCGACGCCGTGTTCAGCATGGACGGCGACCTCGCCCCGCTGCCCGACCTGCTGCGCCTGGCCGAGCGCCACGATGCGCTGCTGCTGATCGACGACGCGCATGGCTTCGGCGTGCTCGGTGCAGGCGGCCGCGGCAGCGCGGCGCACTTCGACCTGCGCTCCCCGCGGCTGCTGGTGATGGGCACGCTGAGCAAGGCGGCGGGTGCCGCGGGCGCCTATGTGGCCGGTGACGCCACGCTGGTCGAGACGGTGATGCAGCGCGCCCGCAGCTACATCTTCGCCACCGGCGCGCCGGCGATGGTGACCGAGGCGGTGCGCGCGAGCCTGCGCCTGATCGAATCGGAAGACTGGCGCCGCGAGCGTTTGCGCGCCCATGGCGCGCGCCTGCGCGACGCCATCGGCGACGGCCGCATCGGCCGGCTGCTGCCCTCGGACACGCCGATCCAGCCGCTGATCGTCGGCGACAACCGCGCCGCGCTGGAGCTGATGTCGCACCTGTGGGAGCGTGGGCTGTGGGTGCCGGCGATCCGCCCGCCGACCGTGCCGGCTGGCACCGCGCGGCTGCGCATCACGCTGTCGGCCGCGCACAGCGACGCCGACATCGATGGATTGATTGCCGCGCTCATGTGCCGTCCTTCGGACGGCATGCCTTAACGCACAGCTCCCCCGCGCCCCCTCCGAGAGGGGGCTCCGGCATGTTGAACGGCTCTCCCCAGCCCCTCTCCGTGAGAGGGGCTCCAGCTAGTTTGACGACCTTCGCGAAGTGGGTGGCGGCGAAGAGGCTGTGCGACACGCGAGGTGTGGCCGGCCGCAAGGCCGGCTCGTCAAACAAGCTGGAGCCCTCCTCGCGGAGGAGGGCCGGGTGGTGTCGTCGAACTTGCTGGAGCCCCCTCTCGGAGGGGGCGCGGGGGAGCCGTGCGTTAAAAGCGATGTAGCCGTCCAAGGACGGCTACGTCGTCGCCCCTTCCGCCGTCGTCACCGGCCCCTTCCCGCTGAAGCGGTCGAGCGCGAGGTAGATCACCGGCGTGATGTAGAGCGTGATCGCCTGCGAGAACACCAGCCCGCCGACCACAGCGAGGCCGAGCGGCTGGCGCAACTCGGCGCCGGCGCCCAGGCCGAGCGCGATCGGGATCGCGCCCATCAGCGCGGCCAGCGTCGTCATCATGATCGGGCGGAACCGCAAGATGCAGGCCTCGCGGATCGCGTGCACCGCATCCATGCCGCGGGTGCGCTGCGCGTCGAGCGCGAAGTCGATCATCATGATCGCGTTCTTCTTGACGATGCCGATCAAGAGCAGGATGCCGATGGTCGCGATCAGCGTGAGGTCCATGCCGAACAGCTCGAGCATCAGCAGCGCGCCGACCGCCGCCGAGGGCAGGCCGGCGAGTATCGTCAGCGGGTGGATGTAGCTCTCGTAGAGCACACCCAGCAGCACATAGATCACCAGCAGCGCGGCGACGATCAGCAGCACCTGGCTGCCCTGCGAACTCTTGAACACCTTCGCGTCGCCGCCGTAGCTCGTGATCACCGACGCCGGCAGCCGGATCTCGTCGCGGTACTTCTCCAGCCGCGTCGTCGCGTCGCCCAGCGCGGTGCCGGGCGCGAGGTTGAACGACACCGTCACCGCCTGCAACTGCCCGACGTGGTTGATCGAGGTCGGCCCCACTGTGCGCTGCACCGTCGCGAAGCTCGACATCGGAACCAGCGCACCGCTGGACGAGCGCACGTAGACGCTGTTGAACGCGCTCTCGTCCTGCTTGGCGTTCGGCGTCACTTCCATGATCACCTGGTAGCTGTCTACGGGCGTGTAGATGGTCGACACCTGGCGTTCGCCGAAGGCACTGAACAGGGCGGAGCGCAACGCGTCGATCGACACGCCCAGCGTGTTGGCGCGGTCGCGGTCGATCCGCAACGTGGCCTGCAGGCCGCGCAGCTGCGAGTCGCTGGTGACGTCGCGGAACAGCGGGTCGGCGCGCAGCTTGTCCTGCAGCTTGACGGCCCAGTCGTTGAGCTCGCCGGCCTGCACGCTTTGCAGGATGTACTGGTACTGCGCCTTGCTCGGCCGTCCGCCGAGCTGCAGGTTCTGGATCGGGCGCAGGAACACGCTGATGCCGGCCACCTCGCGCAGCTTGCGGCGCAGGCTTTCGACCACCTGCTTCATCGGCGGGCGCTGCGCACGCGGCCTCAGGTTGATGAACATGCGTCCGGTGTTCTGCGCGCCGCCGCCGCCGTTGAACGAACTGACGGTGAGCACGCTCGGATCGTTGCGAAACAGCGTGGCCACGCGGTCCTGCAGCCGCACCATCTCGACAAACGAGGTGTCTTCCGACGCTTCGGTGGAGACCTGAATCTGGCCGATGTCCTCTTCCGGAAAGAAGCCCTTGGAGATGGCGGCGAAGAGATAGGCGGTGGCCACGAAGGTTAGCAAGGCGACGCCCAACACAAAGCCGCGGTGGCGCAGCGCCAGGTCGAGGGAGCGCTTGTAGGCGGAAAGCGTCGCGTTGAAGGCGCGCTCGAAGGAACGCACCAGCGCGCCGGGCGGCTTCTTGTGCGCGTTGTCGGTGAGGAAGCGGCTCGCGAGCATCGGCACCAGGGTCAGCGAGACGAAGGCCGACGCCACGATCGCGAGCGACACGATGACGGCGAATTCGTGGAACAGCAGCCCGATCACGCCGGGCATGAAGAAGATCGGGATGAACACCGCGATCAGCGAGGTCGAGATCGAGATGATGGTGAAGCCCACTTCGCGCGAGCCTTGCAGCGCGGCCTGGAACGGCGGCATGCCCTCCTCGACGTGACGCATGATGTTCTCGAGCATCACGATCGCGTCGTCGACCACCAGGCCGACCGCGAGCGTCAGGCCGAGCACCGAGATGTTGTCCAGCGTGTAGCCAAAGCCCCACAGCAGCCCGATCGCCCCGATCAGCGACACCGGCAGCGACAGCGTCGGAATCGCCGTCGCGACGAAGCGGCGCAGGAACAGGAAGATCACCAGCACGACGAGCGCGATCGTGCCCATCATCGTGAGCGTCACGTCGTGCAGCGCGGCGCGGATCGAGACCGACCGGTCGTTGACCGCCGACATCCGCACCGACTGCGGCAGCTGCGACTGGAAGTTGGGCAGCGCGGCGCGCACCGCGTCGACCACCTTCACCGTGTTGGCGGCAGGTTGGCGAAACACCGCCAGCGTGATCGAGGTTTCGCCGTTGAAGCTCGCCGAGGTTTTGACGGTCTCGAAGCTGTCTTCCACCTGGGCCACGTCGCGCAGCCGCACCGGGCTGCCGTTGCGCGTGCTGACGATCAGGTCGGCGAATTCGGCGGCGTTGCGCAACTGCCGGTTGGCCTGCAGGGTCAGCGTCTGCTTCGGGCCTTCGAGCGTGCCGACCGGCGTGTTCGCGTTGGCCGATTTCAGCGCCGCGTTGAGCTCGTCGAGGCTGATGTTGCGCGCCGACAGCGCGTCGGGCAGCACGCGCACCCGCACCGCGAAGCGCTTCTGCCCGAACACGTTGACCTGCGCCACGCCGTCGAGCGTCGAGAGTGTCGGCGAGATCAGGTGCTCGGCGAAATCGTTCAGGTCCGACAGGTTCAGCGACGGCGAGGTCAGCGCGAGCAGCAGCACCGGCGCGTCGGCCGGGTTGACCTTGCGGTAGGCCGGCAGCTGCGTCATGTCCTGCGGCAGCGAGCGCTGGGCGCGCAGCAGCGCGGCCTGCACGTCGACGGCCGCGGCATCGATGTCGCGGCCCTCGTCGAACTCCAGCGTCACCGAGGTGTTCCCGAGGGTGTTGGTCGAGCTGATGACGTTGAGCCCGGGGATGGTCTGGAACTGTTTTTCGAGCTGCAGCGCCACCGAGGTGGCCATCGTCTCCGGGCTCGCGCCCGGCAGCGAGGCCGAGACGTTGATCACCGGCGTGTTGTAGCTCGGCAGCGCGGCCACCGGAATGCGGCCCACCGCCAGCACGCCGCCGACGATGATTGCCGCGTTCAGCAGCACCGTCATCACCGGGCGGCGAATGAACAGTTCCGACAGGTTCATGGCAATCCCCCGGACGCGGCCGGCGCCTTCGCGGCGACGGCCCCGCCCTCGATCGGCGCCGACGCGCCGCGCCGGCCCGTGCCGCCGGCCGCTTCCGCGGCCCGCTCGATCACGGCCACGCCGGGCCGCAGGTTCTGGCGCCCGTCGGTCACCACGCGCTCACCGGCGCGCACCCCGGTCACCACCGCTTCGGTGCCCGCCGCGGTGACCACCTCGACCGGGCGCACGCCGGCCGTGTTGCCGGGCTCGACGACGAACACGACCTTGCCGCGCAAGCCCTGCACGATGGCCGCCTGCGGCACGACGATCGCGTCCTTCAACGTCTGCACCGCGAGCCGCACGTTGACGAAGGCGCCCGGCCACAGCTGCTGATCCTTGTTGTCGAACACCGCCTTCACCTTCACCGTGCCCGAGCTTGCGTCGACGCTGTTGTCGACGAACTGCAGCTTGCCGGTGAGCTTGCCGCGGCCTTCGGGCAGGACGGCGTTGACGCTGCCGCCGCCGCTGCGCAGCGCCTGCAAGGCGTCGTCGAGGTTGCGCTGCGGCAGGTTGAAGCTGACGGCAATCGGGTCGAGCTGGGTAATGGTGACCAGCGGCGCCCCGCCCGGCTGGACCGAGCTGCCCGGGAAAATGCCGATCGCGCCGGCACGACCGGCGCTGGGCGCGACGATGCGGCTGAACGACAGGCCGACGCGCGCCGCCTCGATCGCGGCGCGGTCGGCCGCGACGACCGCCTTTTGCGAATCGACCAGCGCCTGGTTGGTGTCCACCGCGCCTTGCGAGATGAAGTTCTGCGCGAACAGTTCTTGACTGCGGGTGAGCTGGCGCTGCGCGTCGGCGAGCGACGCCAGGTCCTTCTGCAATTGCGCCTGCGCCTTGCTGACGTTGGCCTCGTCGGCGCGCGCATCGAGTGTGAACAAGGGTTCGCCCGCTTTCACGAACTGGCCTTCGCGGATGTGCACCTTGGTCACCACGCTGGCGACCTGGGGCTTCACGTCGACGCTGTTGAGCGGCGTGACGGTGCCGGTCGCTTCGAGCTGCACGTCGTAGTCGCGCTTCTCGGCACGCACGCTGGCGACGCTGACCGGCGCGCCGGCGCCGGACGCGGCCGACACCGGCGCGGATGCCGCGCCGGCGCCGACTGGCGGATCGCTCTTGCCGCAGCCCGCCACGACGACGAGGGTCAGTACGGCCCCCACGATGTTCTTGTTCATGCGGATGTCCGGCGTCGAGTCATTCGGTACATAGTGCCCCCAGGCGGCCGCCTTGCGGCGGCCGCCCCCGAGGGGGTCAAGGAACTTGGGCGGCCCGGCGTTTCCTTGAGAGAGCGACCGCCGATGATCGGCCGGCGGTGTTGCTGCATTGTTGCGCAACGCCGCCGGCACACGCGCTCAGTGCTTGCCCGTGGACCCGAAGCCGCCGTCACCGCGATCCGAGGCATCGAACTCGGCGACGACGCGAAAGCTCGCTTGCACCACCGGCACGATCACGAGCTGGGCAATGCGCTCCATCGGCTGCACGGTGAAGGCAGTGCTGCCGCGATTCCAGCAGCTCACCATCAGCGGCCCCTGATAGTCGGAATCGATCAGTCCGACCAGGTTGCCGAGCACGATGCCGTGCTTGTGGCCGAGGCCCGAGCGCGGCAGGATCATCGCTGCCATGCCGGGGTCGGCGATGTGGATCGCGAGACCGGTGGGAATGAGCCGGGTCTGGCCCGGTTCGAGCAACAGCGGCGCATCGAGACAGGCGCGCAGGTCGAGACCGGCGCTGCCGGGCGTGGCGTAGGCGGGCATCTGCTCGGCCATGCGCGGGTCGAGCACTTTCACGTCGATGGGAGTCATGCGGAATGGGGACTGAGTCGGAAGGTCGGATACGGTGGGCGTAGGGTGGGCTTCAGCCCACGCGTTTGCTCGCGCGCGGGACGCGTGGGCTGAAGCCCACCCTACGACCACCCTACGTGGTCATGGCAGTGATGCGCGAGGCGATCTCGGCGACGAGCTGGCGCGCGAGCGTCAGCTTGTCGGCCTGGGGCAGTTCGCGCTGGCTGTGGGCGTCGACCAGCAGCAGCGCGTTGTCGTCGCGGCCGAAGGTCGCCGGCCCGAGGTTGCCGACGATCAGCGGCACGTTCTTGCGGACGAGCTTTTCGCGCGCGTGCTTCAGCAGGTCGTGGCTCTCGGCGGCGAAGCCGACGCAAAACGGCCGGCGCGGCAAGCGCGCGACGGCGGCGAGGATGTCGGGGTTCTCGGTCAGCTCAAAGCTCGGCGCGACCTTGCTGCCGTTCTTCTTGATCTTCTGCTCCGACAGGCTCGCCGGCCGCCAGTCGGCGACCGCCGCGGTGGCGACGAACACATCGTGCTGCGGCACGGCCGGCAACACCGCGTCGAACATCTGCTGCGCGGTGCGCACGTCGACGCGCTGCACGCCGCGCGGCGTGGGCAGGTGCACCGGGCCGGCGACCAGCGTGACCTGCGCGCCGGCCTCGCGCGCCGCGCGTGCGATCGCGAAGCCCATCTTGCCGCTCGACAGGTTGGTGATGCCGCGCACCGGGTCGATGGCCTCGAAGGTCGGTCCGGCGGTGATCAGCACGCGCCGGCCGACCAGCGACTTGGGCTGGAAGAACGCGACCACCTCTTCGAGCAGGTCCTCGGGTTCGAGCATGCGGCCTTCACCAAACTCGCGACAGGCCTGCTCGCCCGTGTCGGGGCCGAGCACGGTGGCGCCGTCGGCGCGCAGCTGCGCCACGTTGCGCTGCGTGGCGGGATGGGCCCACATCTCGCGGTTCATCGCCGGGGCGAGCAGCAACGGGCAGCGCTCGATCGGGCGCGCCAGGCACATGAGGCTCAGCAGATCGTCGGCGCGGCCGTGCAGCAGCTTGGCCATGAAGTCGGCGCTGGCCGGGGCCACCAGCACCGCGTCGGCCTCGCGCGTCAGGTTGATGTGCGCCATGTTGTTGGGCTCGCGCGCGTCCCACTGGCTGGTGTAGACGCTGCGGTTGGACAGCGCCTGCAAGGTCACCGGCGTGATGAACTGCGCCGCCGCCTCGGTCATCACCACCTGCACCGTGGCGCCGGCCTTCACCAGCGCGCGCGTCAGCTCGGCCGCCTTGTAGCAGGCGATGCCGCCCGACAGGCCAAGCACGAGGTGCTTGCCCGCGAGGTCGAGGCGCTCGCTCACAGCGCCGTCCATGCTCGCTTCAGGTCGGCGAAGTTGATCAGCACGCGCACCGCCTTGCCGTAGACCTGCTCGTGCGGCAGGAAGCCCCAGACGCGCGAGTCGGCCGAGTTGTCGCGGTTGTCGCCGAGCATCAGGTAGTGGCCGGCCGGCACCGTGCACTCCCAGGCGCTTGCCGACGCGGCCTGGCAGTTCGCCGCCAGCCCCGGGTCCTGCAGGTTCAGCGGCAGGCGGCCTTGCACGAAGGGGTTGATCTTCAGCGTGCGGCTGGTGGCCGCCGCGGTCTCGCGCACCATCCACTGGCCGCGGTCTTCGTCGGCCCGGCTGTCGCCGACCGGCTCGACGTCGAAGGGCGCGCCGTTGATGCGGACCACGCCGTTGCTAAACGCCACCTTGTCGCCGGGCAGGCCGACCAGGCGCTTGACGTAGAACTGCGACACGTCGAGCGGGTAGCGGAACACCACCACGTCGCCGCGCTGCGGCTGGCCGAACTCGAGCGCGGTGTTGGTGAACGGCAGGCGCGGGCCGTAGGCGAGGTGGTTGACGAGCAGGTAGTCGCCGACGCGCAGCGTCGGCTCCATCGAGCCCGACGGCACCTTCGGCCAGTCGGCCACCGCGACGCGGCAGGTGAACATCAGCGACACCACCACGAACAGCTCGGCGCCGAAGCTCACCCACAGCGGCTTGCGCGCCGGCAGCTCGGCCAGGCGGCGCAGCCGGTGCCGCCAAGCCACCCAGCACAGCCCGGTGGCGAGCGTCGCGAGGAACAGGATCTCGTTGATCGAGAAGCCGATTTGAAGGGACTGCATTCAAGCTCTCCGGTGCAGCGTTCGAGAGGCGCAGCGGCGATTATCAGGGCTTTCCGCAAGCGCAATGGACAGGCGCTCGGGCCTTGGTGCAAGATGCCCTGCCACTCTGCCAGGGACGGTCATGACGCACAGAACGCCGCGATTCATCCAGACGCATCAGAGCGACTCCAGCGCCGAACGTTCCATCGCCATCGCCCAGCTGGCGGGCGAGCCGGCGCGCATCGCCCCGAAATTCTTCTACGACAAGCTCGGCTCGCACCTGTTCGACGCCATCACCGAGCTGCCCGAGTACTACCCCACCCGCACCGAGGCAGTCCTGTTCGCCGACCACGGTGCCGAGATGGCGCAGCGCATCGGCGCGGGCTCGACCCTGATCGACCTCGGTGCCGGCAGCTGCGCCAAGGCGGCGCGGCTGCTGCCGCTGCTCGACCCGGTGCGCTACATCGCGGTCGACATCTCGGCCGACTACCTGCAGGAGGCGCTGCGCCGCTTGCAGCGCGAGCACCGCGGGCTCGACATCATCGGCGTCGGCATGGACTTCTCGCAATCGCCGGTGCTGCCCGCGGGGCTGCTGTCCGAACGCGCGCGGCCGTTGTTCTTCTACCCCGGCTCGAGCATCGGCAACTTCACGCCGGGCGAGGCCGAGGCGTTCCTCGCGGGCATCCACGCGCAGGCCAGTGGCGGCGGGTTGCTGATCGGCGTCGACCTGGTCAAGCCGGTGGCCGTACTCGAAGCGGCGTACGACGACGCGATCGGCGTGACCGCGGCGTTCAACCTGAACCTGCTGCGCCACCTGAACCGCTTGATCGGCAGCGACTTCGACCCGCGGCAGTGGCGCCATGTGGCGCTGTTCGACACGGCCGAATCGCGCATCGAGATGCACCTGGAGGCGCGCGTGGACGTGGCAGTGCACTGGAGCGGCGGCATGCGCCGCTTCGGCACCGGCGAACGCATCCACACCGAGAACTCCTACAAGTACAGCGTCGGCTCGTTCGACGCCCTGCTCGCGCGCGCCGGCTTTCGCAGCACCCACTGCTGGCGTGCCCCCGACGACGCGTTCGCGGTGTTCTGGGCCGAAGCCTGAGGCGACAGCGGATGGACGCCCTGCACCTGGCCCGCGCCCAGTTCGCGGCCAACATGAGTTTCCACATCCTGTTCCCGACGATCAGCATTGCGCTCGGCTGGATGCTGCTGTTCTTTCGCTGGCGCTGGCTGAAGACGCACGACGGCGCCTGGCTCGCGGCGTATCGCTTCTGGACCAAGGTGTTCGCGCTGACCTTCGCGCTCGGCGTCGTCAGCGGCATCACGATGAGCTTCCAGTTCGGCACCAACTGGCCGGGCTTCATGATCCGCGTGGGCAACATCGCGGGCCCGCTGCTCGGCTACGAGGTGCTGACCGCGTTCTTCCTCGAAGGCACCTTCCTCGGCGTGATGCTGTTCGGGCACGGCCGGGTCAGCGAGCGGGTGCACCTCACCGCGACCTTCCTGGTGGCATTCGGCACCACGCTGAGCGCGTTCTGGATCCTGAGCCTCAACTCCTGGATGCAGACGCCCACCGGCTACCAGATCATCGACGGCGAGTTCCACGTCACCAGCTGGCTCGAGGTGCTGTTCAACCCCTCGTTCCTCTACCGCCTCACCCACATGCTGCTCGCGTCGGCACTGACGGTGGCGTTCTTTCTGAGCGGCGTCAGCGCCTGGCAGCTGCTGCGCGGCGCGACCAACGTGTCGACCGCGATCGTTCTGCGCGTCGGGCTGACGACGGCGGCGGTGCTGGTGCCGCTGCAGATCCTGGTCGGTGACCTGCATGGCCTCAACACCCTGCGCCACCAGCCGCAAAAGATCGCCGCGATGGAAGCGGTGTGGGAGACCGAGCGCGGTGCGCCGCTGCTGCTCTTCGCCTGGCCCGACGAAGCCTCGCGCAGCAACCGCTACGCCGTCGCGATTCCGCGTGGCGCGAGCCTCGTCCTCACCCACGAGTCCGACGGCGAGATCAAGGGCCTCAACGACTTCAAGGGCGTGCACCCGCCGGTCGCGCCGCTGTTCTTCGGCTTTCGGGTGATGGTGGGCACCGGGGTGCTGATGCTGCTCGCGAGTTGGTACGGCTGGTGGATCTACCGGCGCCGCGGCTGGATCGCGAGCGCCTTGCCGCGGCCGCTGCTGTGGACACTGACGGTGATGACCTTCTCCGGCTGGCTTGCGATGCTGGCCGGCTGGTACGTCACCGAGATCGGCCGCCAGCCCTTCATCGTGTTCGGCCTGCTGCGCACCGCCGAGGTCGCGTCGAACGTGGCGCCGCCGATGATCGCCTTCACACTGGCGCTCTACCTCAGCGTCTACATCGCATTGATCGTGTCCTATGTCGGTGTCGTGAAATACATGGCGGAGAAACCACTCGACACGGCTTCCGATGCGCCTCAAAGCGGCACCGCGGCAAGGAGGCCGACATGAGCTTCGACCAGGCGCTGCCGCTGATCTTCATGGCCATCATGGGCCTGGCGATGCTCGTCTACGTCGTGCTCGACGGCTACGACCTCGGCGTCGGCCTGCTGATGCCGCGTGCCACCGACGCGCAGAAGGACATGATGGTCGCGAGCATCGGCCCGTTCTGGGACGCCAACGAGACCTGGCTGGTGCTCGGCGTGGGCATCCTGCTGATCGCCTTCCCGAAGGCGCACGGCATGGTGCTCACCGCCCTGTACCTGCCGGTCGCGCTGATGCTCGTCGGCCTGATCCTGCGCGGCGTCGCGTTCGACTTTCGCGTCAAGGCGCAGGACGCGCACAAGCCGCTGTGGAACCGCGCGTTCTTCGCCGGCTCGGCCCTCGCCGCGGTGTCGCAGGGCTGGATGCTCGGGCGCTACATCACCGGGCTCGAGACCGGTTGGGAGTACCAGGTCTTTTCCGCCGTCATCGCGCTCGCGCTGCCCGCGGCCTATCTGCTGCTCGGCGCCTGCTGGCTGATTCTCAAGACCGAGGGCGAGCTGCAGCGCAAGGCCGTCCACTGGGCCAAGCGCGCCTGGCCGCTGGTGGTCATCGGCATGGGCCTGATCTCGATCGCCACGCCCTGGATCAGCCCCACGGTGCGCGACAAGTGGTTCAGCATGCCGGCTTTCATCGCGCTGTTTCCGATCCCGCTGATGACGGTGGTCGCGCTGCTCGGCGCGCGCGGCATGCTCAATTCGCACCGCGTGCTCGGCAAGCTGTGCTGGCTGCCGTTCGCGCTGGTCATCACCGTCTTCATCCTCGGCTTCTTCGGCCTCGCCTACAGCCTGTTCCCCTACGTCGTGATGGACAAGCTGACGATCTGGCAGGCGGCGAGCAGCCCGGCCGCGCTGAAGGTGATCCTGATCGGCGTCGTCATCTCGGTGCCGCCGATCGCCGCGTACACCGTGCTCGCGTATCGCGTGTTCAGCGGCAAGGCGAGCGAGCTGAAGTACGCCTAGCTGTCGCCTAGTCCTAGTCTCGTAGGGTGAGCGTAGGGTGGGCTTCAGCCCACGCGTCTCGTTGCTCGCGCGCGGGCCGCGTGGGCTGAAGCCCACCCTACGCCCACCCTACGAATCTTCTGCCGCCCGCAGCGCCAGCATCCGCTGGAGCACCAGCACGAGTTCCGCGTCGCTGTCCAGGAAGAACATCGCCCGCGACAGCGGGTCGTCGCGCCCGATGCGGACCGTGAGCCAGTGCGGCTCGGCGCGCAGGAACACCGCTTCGTCGTTGACGTCGTCGCCGACGAACACCGCCGCGCCAGCGCTCGAGCGGCGCACCAGCGCGGCAAGCGCGGCGCCCTTGTCCGGCGCGGCGGTCTCGACGACGTTGACCACGCATTTGCCACCGAAGCGCTTCAGCGCCGGCTCGATGCCCTGCAGCAGCGACTCGATGCACACCAGCGCCGCGCCCGCGTCGCTCGCCTCGCGGTAGTGCAACGCGAGCGAGAGCTGCTTATCCTCGACCTCCACACCGGCGTCGGTCAAGGCCTGGGCCCGGGCCACGATGCGACGGCGCAGCGCGTCCAGCGCCTGGCTCGCGGCCGGCGGCGGGCCGACGAGCGGGTCTTCGGCGCCGTGGTTGCCGATCACGCAGTGCGGGTCGAACCCCAGGCGCGGCCGCACGTCGGCGACGCTGCGCCCGGTGATGACCGCCACCGGCAGCCAGCGCGCGAGCTGCGCAAGGCCGCGCGACACCGCTTCGGGCACCACAGCCTCGTCGGGCCGGGCGACGATGGGCGCCAGCGTGCCGTCGAAGTCGAACGCGAGGATGGGATGCAGCCGCATCACCGCTTGCAGTGCCTGCTCGCCGTCAGGCGTGAACAAGTGCCTCACGGTTCATTTTCCATTGTTGCCCTGGTGCCGCTGCACCCGCGCCTCGATCCGCTCGCGCTGCCGCGTGCGGCCTCCATCGGCCAGCATGCGGCCGGCCCAGCGGTAGACGTTGAACTCGCGCACCGTCATGCGCAGGCTGGCCATGCGTTCGCGTTGTTCCGCCGGCTGCATCGTGATCGCGCGCAGCAGCGCATCGGCTGTTTCCTCGACGTGGTACGGGTTGACGATCAGCGCCTCCGGCATCTCGCGCGCCGCACCGGCGAAGCGGCTCAGGATCAGCACACCCTGCTGGTCGTCGCGCGCCGCGACGAACTCCTTGCAGACGAGGTTCATGCCGTCGTGCAGGCTGGTCACGACGCAGACGTCGGCCGCACGATACAGCTCGTACACCGCCTCCTGCGGGAAATGCTGCGCGAGTAGGTGCACCGGCAGGTAGCCGGCGCGGCCGAAGCGCTCGTTGATGCGCCCGGTCACCTGGTGAATGCGGTCCTGGAAGGCGCGGTACTCCTCCAGCGAGCCGCGTGAGGGCGCGGCCACCTGCACGAAGCTGAAGCGGCCGATCCACTCCGGATGCTTCTCCAGCATGCGCTCCACCGCATGCAGCCGCTCGAGGATGCCCTTGGTGTAGTCGAAGCGGTCGACGCCGAGCGCGACGCGGTGCTCGGCGGGGAGGCCCAGGCGCTCGAACAGCTTGTGCCGGCAATCCTCGATCGACGGCCAGGTGGCGACCACCTCCTCGGTCGGCCACTCGATCGAGATCGGGTAGGCCTGGACAAAGGTCATGTCGTCCTGGTAGGAGATCGTCGAATGCTCCTGCTCGATGCGCGCCTCCAGGTAGCGGTCCACGGTCTCCATGAAGTTCTTGCAGTGATAGCGCGTGTGGAAGCCGAGGATGGTGCTGCCCAGCATGCCTTGCAGGATCTCGCGCCGCCAGGGGCAGATGCCGAACGACTCGGGGTTGGGCCACGGGATGTGCCAGAAGGTCAGGATCGTGGCGCGCGGCAGCCGCGCACGGATCATCGCGGGCAGCAGCGCGAAGTGATAGTCCTGCGCCAGCACCACCGGGTCGTCGCTGCGCGCCTCGGCCACGACCGCATCGGCGAATCGCTGGTTCACCTGGCGGTAGCACTGCCAGTCGCCCTCGCGGAACACCGGCCGCACATGCGCCACATGGCACAGCGGCCACAGGCCTTCGTTGGCGAAGCCATAGTAGTAGCCTTTCTCCTCCTCCTCGGTGAGCCAGACGCGGCGCAGCGTGTAGTCGTCGTGACCGGGCGGGAGCCCGACACGGTCGTGCGCGTCGACCACCAGCCGGTCTGCGCTGCCGCTGCCGTGCGCGATCCACGTGCCGGAGCAGGCGCGCATCACCGGCTCGACCGCAGTGACCAGGCCGCTGGCCGGGCGCTTGACGACGATCTCGTCGCCAGACTTCTCGTGGATGTACGGCTCGCGGTTGGAGACGACGATGACCTGGTCGCCGCGCAGCTGGGTCTTCAACAGCGCGCGCAGGCGCTCGGGGTTCCACTCGGTTTCGGGTCCCTGCGCGCGGCGGTATTCGTCTTCCAGGTCGCGCAATCGCGCACGCAGGTCGGCGGCGAACGGTGCCAGCTCGGGCGGCGGCGTGGGCATCAGCATCGGCGTCAGCAAGCCCTCGCCGCGCATGATCGCCCGCACGCCCGACACCCAGCCGCGCCAGCTCAGCTGCGCGACGGCCACCGTGATCAGCGCCATCGCGAGGCCCAGGCCCGCGATCAGCACGATCAGGTAGCGCCGTGTGTCCTGGCTGCGCCGGTCGACGAAGCTCAGGTCGTGCAGCAGCACCACGTCCACCACCTTGCCGGCATCGGAGTCGATCGGGTGGACGCCCACGTGCACCGGCCCGCCCTCGATGCGCAGCCGCGGATCGGGCTGCAATGCGAGCTGCGCCGCCTCGGCGCAACCGAGCCCTTTCGGGAACGCGGCCGTGCGATGCAGCACCTCGCCGTCGGGCGAGCACAGGCCGATGGCAACCATGCGCTCGTCCAGGGTGGCCCTCTCGAGCAGCGTGCGCACGCGCTTGTCGTTGTGTTGGACGGTCGCCTCGACGATGGCCTCGGCCAGCGTATTGGCCACGAGCTCGCCACGAATATTGAGGTCGCGCGCGAACCACCGCAGCGTCAACTGATCCATCAGCGGCAGCGCCAGATAGGCGGTCGCGATCACGGTGAGAAGCAGGGGAACGAGAAATCGGAGTTGCAGCCGGAGGGTTTTCACGGGTCCGCCACATCGGAACCCCGCAGGGCACTGAGCATCGAGAGCAAATATCGCTCCCGCCTCTACCAACGGTTGCAATAGATGCCACAAACGACATCGAAGCGCCGCCCGGGCCCTGTATATTTTTCCGCATTGAATCGATCGTTTCCATGAGCGTGCCCACCGCCAGCCTCGACGCCGCCTTGATCGGCAACTGCGCCATCAGCGCGCTGGTGGACCAACGCGGCGCCGTCGTCTGGTGCTGCATGCCGCGCTTCGACGGCGACCCGATCTTCCATGCGCTGCTCGACAGCGCGCAAGGGTTGCCGCAAGACGGGATCCTGTGCGTCGAACTGGAAGGCTTTGCGCGATCCGAGCAGGCCTACGATCCGGGCACCGCGGTGCTGCGCACGCGGCTGTACGACGCGGCCGGCGAAGGCATCGAAATCGTCGACTTCTGCCCGCGCTTCTTCACTCGCGACCGCGCCTTCCGGCCGACGCAGATCGTGCGCCGCGTGCGGCCACTGGTGGGCCATCCGCGGGTTCGCTGCATCGTGCGGCCGCGTGGCGAATGGGGAACGGCGGCGCCGCAGATCACGCGCGGCAGCAACCACCTGCGCTTCGTGCTGCCCGCCGGCGTGCTGCGGCTGAACACCAACGCGCCCCTGACTTACGTGCTCGACGGCACCTGGTTCTCGCTGCAGGTGCCGGTGAGCCTGCTGCTCGGGGCCGACGAGACGCTGTCCGCCGGCATCGAAGAAACCGCGCGCGAGTTCGAGGAGCAGACCACGCTGTACTGGCGCCACTGGACGCGGCGCCTCGCGCTGCCGCTGGAGTGGCAGGACGCGGTGATCCGCTCGGCCATCACGCTCAAGCTGTGCCAGTTCGAGGAAACCGGCGCGATCGTCGCGGCCATGACCACCAGCATCCCCGAAGCGCCGAACACGCAGCGCAACTGGGACTACCGCTATTGCTGGCTGCGCGACGCGTTCTTCGTCGTGCGGGCGCTGAACAGCCTGTCTGAAGTCGGCACGATGGAAGACTACCTGCGCTGGCTCAACGACGTGGTGCGCGGCGCGCGCGGCGGGCATGTGCAGCCACTGTACGGCATCGGCCTCGAGAAGACACTCACCGAGCGCTTCGTGCCCAACCTGTCGGGCTACCGCGGCATGGGCCCGGTGCGGGTGGGCAACCAGGCCTTCGAGCACTTCCAGTACGACGTCTACGGCAACGTCGTGCTCGGCGCGTCGCAGGCCTTCTTCGACCATCGCCTGCTGCGCCGCGCCGACCTGCGCGACTTCATCGAACTCGAGGGCATGGGCGAGCAGGCCTGGCGCTTCCACGACCAGCCCGACGCCGGCATGTGGGAGCTGCGCACGCGCGCGCGGGTGCACACCTCGTCGTCGCTGATGTGCTGGGCCGCCTGTGACCGGCTCGCGAAGATCGCGACCGTGTTCGGCAAGAGCGAGCGCAACGCGTTCTGGCGCGCCCGGGCGGACGCGATCCGCAGCAAGATCCTCGAACAGTCATGGAGCGAACAGCGCCAGGCCTTCGTCGAAAGCTTCGGCGGCAAGGACCTGGATGCGAGCGTGCTGCTGATGGCCGAGGTGGGCTTCATCGAACCGCGCGACCCGCGCTTCGTGAAGACGGTGCAGGCGCTGGAGGACACCTTGTGCGACGGCCCGTTCATGCGCCGCTATGAGGCGCCCGACGATTTCGGCAAGCCGGAGACGGCGTTCAACGTCTGCTCGTTCTGGCGCATCGACGCGCTGGCGCGCATCGGCCGCACGGCGCAAGCGCGCGAGATCTTCGAAGCCTTGATGGCGCGCCGCAACCACGTTGGCCTGCTGTCGGAGGACCTGAAGGTCGACAGCGGTGAGCTGTGGGGCAACTTCCCGCAGACCTATTCGATGGTGGGCGTGATCAACGGCGCCGTGCGCCTGTCGCAGCCGTGGGATGTGATGGTCTAGCGGCTGGCCGCGACCGGCCCGCGCCACGGGTCTTTGAGGTCAAGGCCAGACAGTGATCACCGCATCGCGACTGCGGTTGCGCGACGTGCAGCGCCAAGCCGACGAAGAACGGGTGCCGCGTGATGCGCTCGACCGCCGCGGGAGCTCGCAGCGTGATGGGCTTGCCCGCTGCCGGCGCGCCCCGCACCCGGGCCAGGAGGGCCATGGGCGAGCGCCCATAGCTGCTCTCCGGGAGGTATTGAGCGCCGTCGTACAGTGCCGCATGCCCCGCATCACCGTTTACCCCTTTGGCAGGTCCTACGAAGCGGCGGAGTCGCAGACCCTGCTGCAGGCTGCGCTTGCCGCGGGCATCCGGTTGCCGAGCTCCTGCCGCAACGGAACATGCCGTGCCTGCCGCTGCCTCGTGCTGCGCGGCGAGGTGGTGCACACGATCGAATGGCCCGGCCTCAGCCGCGAAGAAAAGGCCGAGGGCTGGATCCTGCCTTGCGTGGCGCGAGCGATATCCGAGGCCGAGCTCCGCTTGCCCGATCCGTCGGCCGCATGACTGTCGAATTCAGGTAGCGTTTAGCTTGCGCTGCTATCTTGGACGCATGAAGTTTCCGACGCGGTCCCCGGTCATGCTGGCTTTGCTGTTTTCAGCAGGGCTCGGCGCCGGCCTCGCCATCGCTCAAGCCACCAGGCCACCTTCCGCGTCAACCGTCACCGCCCGCGACCCCGAAGCGTCGGAGCAAGCGTTGGCCCGTGGCGGACTGACCCCGCCCGAGCAGCTGTCGACGATCCGGTCCGTCGCGCAGGCGCATCTGCAGCGCAAGGACTATCCCAACACCATCATGTGGGCCGAACGGTACATCAAGGCGGGCGGTGCAGAGGCCGACGTGCGGCCCCTGCTTGCAGAGGCCCACTACGAGCTGCGCGACTACGCCAATGCCGCGCGCGAGCTGCAATGGGAAATCCAGGCTGCCGATCGCGCCGGACGCCCGCCGGGTGAGGACCGGCTGCTGATGCTGCAAAGCTGCTACGCCAAGCTCAACGATGCCAACGCGTATGCCTGGGGTCTCGAGAAGCTGGTGACGTACTACCCGAAGCGCGAGTACTGGGCCGAATTGCTGGAGCGAACCCAGAAGCGGCCGGATTTCGGTGAGCGGCTGTCGCTCGACGTCAACCGCTTGCGCCTGCTCACCGGCACGCTGGGGGGCGCAGCGGACTTCATCACCATGGCGATGCAGGCCCGGCAGGCCGGCTTTCCCGCGGAGGCCAAGCGGGTGGTGGACCACGGATTCGCCACGGGGGTGCTGGGAACCGGTGCGGATGCCCAGCGGCATCGGCAGCTGCAGCGCCAGCTGGCGGCGGAAACGCTTGCACAGCAGCGGCACGTCAACCAGCGGGACGTCGAGGCCGAGGCCGAGCGGGCGGCGGACGGCATCGAGCTGTTCAATCTCGGATGGGCCCATGCGACGCTGGGTGATCACTCGAAGGGCCTGGCGCTCATGGAGCAAGGCCTCCGCAAAGGCGGCCTGGCCAAGCCGCAGGACGCGAAGCTGCACCTGGGCATCGGCTACCTGATGGCCGGCCAGGGCGCAAAGGCGACCGACACGTTCGGGAAAGTTGGCGGCCGGCACGGCGCCGCCGACCTCGCGCGCATCTGGAGCCTGTACGCGCGCAACGCCCAGTAGTCACGCCGCCACAGCCGCCGGGATCCTGATTTCTACGTCGAGCCCCGTGCCCGCCTCCGCCGGGCAGGCCTGGATCTGTCCGCCGTGCAGTCCCACGATGCTGCGGCAGATCGCGAGCCCGAGTCCGGTGCCGGGAAGCTTCTCGGCGCCGGTCGCGGCGAAGCGCACGAAACGCTCGAACATGCGGTCGCGCTCTTCCTCGGTCAGCCCCGGCCCCTGGTCCTCCAGGCTGAGCCGCCATGCGCCCTCGTCGAGCGCGGAGCGCAGCCGAATCAGCCCGCCGGGTGGCGAGACGCGGATGGCGTTGATCAGCAGATTCAGCAGCACCTGCCGCATCCACTTGGGCTCGAACGCCGCCTCTCCGCTGCCCGAATGCTCGAGCACGAAGCGCATGCCGTGGTGCTCGGCGAGCGCCTCGGCGTCCTGCCCGAAGCCCTGCAGGAAGGGCTGCGGGTCCTGCGTCTCCAACTGAAGCGCGATCGCATGGGCATCGGCCCGTGAGAGGAAGAGCAGATCCTCGATCACGCGGTTCAGGCCGTCCACCTCCTCCAGCAGGTCCTGCAGGCCTTCGCGGTGCACGGCTGGCAATGCCGCATCCGTGAGCAGCTTCTCGGCATGCAACCGGATCAGCGACAGCGGCGTCTTGAGCTCATGCGAGGCGTCCGACGTGAAGCGCCGAATCTGCTCGAACGACGACTCCAGCCGATCGAACATCTGGTTCAGCAGGCGGGCGAGGTCGGCGATCTCGTCGCGCACGTCACCGACCGGGATCCGTTCACTCAGGTTGTCCGAGCGGATGCGATTGGCGGTGTCGCGGATGATTCGCACCGGCCGCAGCACCAGGCGGCTCAAGCCGAAGCCGATCAGCAGGCTGGCGAGCAGCATCGCCACCATCAGCGCTGCGCAGACCTCTACGTAGGTGTCCATCACCTCGCGCACCGGTTTCAGCGGCGTCGCGATCATCACGTCGAAGGGCGCCATCTGGAACTCGGCGGCGCGCACCTCGCCCACGCCGGGGACCGCCACGCTGAAATGGCGCTGCCCCGTCACGTCGGGAATGTCCGCGCCGTTGAGGTTCGTCGAGCGGAAGATGGCGCCCGTGCCGTGCCGGTGGATGTCGATGTAGAACAGCGTCGAGGCGTAGTCGGTGGTCTCGCGGATGCGCATCTCGATGAACGGCGCGCTCAGCGTCGAGTAATCCGGTCCCAGGCGCGCCTCGATCTGCTGGAACTCCGACTCGTTGAGCAGGTCCAGGCCGTGCAGCAGGTGGCGCTCGAGCAGGACGTAGCCGGCGGCGAACAGCACCGCCAGGGTCGCCGTCGCAGCGCACGCATACCAGACGGCGATGCGCGCACCGATCGACCTCATAACAGCTGGTAGCCCACGCCGCGCACGGTCTTGAACAGCGTGCGGCCCGAGGCGGTTTCGAGCTTGTTGCGCAGCCGGCTCATGTAGACGTCGAGCAGGTTGGTGTCCACGTCGTAGTGCGACGACCAGATCTTCTCCGCGATGAGGGTGCGCGGCAGGATCCGGCCCTGGTTGTGCATGAAGACCTCGAGGAGTGCGTATTCGCGGTTGGTCAGCTCGATGGGCTTGCCTTCGAGCCTGACGGTGTGCGACAGCAGGTCGAGCTCGACGCCGTTGTGCTCGAGCACGGCGTTTTTCACCGCCGCCTGGCGCCGCACCAGCGAGCGCACGCGCGCCTGCAGCTCCTCGAGGCTGAAGGGCTTGGGCAGGTAGTCGTCGGCGCCGATGTCCAGGCCCTTGATGCGGTCTTCCACCGTGTCGCGCGCCGACAGGATCAGCACCGGCTCGGTGAAGCCGCCGCGCCGCCATGTGCGCAGCAGATCCAGTCCGTCGCCGTCGGGCAGGCCGAGGTCGAGCACGATCACATCGAAGGTCGTCTCCGCCATCGCGTCGTTGGCCTCGGCGCAGCTGCGCACCCACGACACCGTATAGCGAGATTCGGACAGGCCTTGCTTCAGGAAATGGCCCAGGCGCTCCTGGTCTTCGACGATCAGCACTTTCATGGGGAGTACCACCTTCAGGGCCTACTTTGGCGCGCGCGCGGCGGCTGCGCCATTGGGAGATGCGATGACCGTCCAGGTGCCCTTTCTGAACGGCTTTTCAGGTTGGCGACAGCTTCGGTTCAGCCGCCGCTGCCAGGGGTCCTCTCCACCAACCTGACGCCGCTTTCAGAAACGGTACAGGTCGACTTCAGCTTGCGCGCCTACCGTTCGAGCCCGAGTCAGATTCCCAGGAGATGTCCCGTGAAACCCTTCCAACGACCGCTGTCGGCCCTCGTCGCACTGGCGGCCGCGCTTTGCACCATCACCGCCGACGCAGGCTCCCTCTACCGCATCGAATCGGCACAGACGATCAAGAGCCGGAACACCCCGAACTGGGACTACCTCGCGTTCGACGACGCACGTTCGATGCTGTACATCTCGCGGCGCGAGGACGGGATCCTCGTCTACGACGCGAAGGCGAAGAAGCTGCGCGGCGCGCTGGCCGACACCAAGGGCGGCAACGCGACCGTGCTCGTGCCGGAGTTCGACCGGGGCTACACGATCAACCTCGACGGCTCGACGACCGCATTCCGGCTGTCGACACGCAAGACCCTGCAGCGCATCAAGTTCGGCGAGGATGCCGACAACGGGACCTACGACCCGGTCACCCAGCAGATCGTCGTGACGATGGGCGACAGCCAGCAGATCGCATTCCTCGACGCCAAGACCGGCGCGCTGATCGGCAAGCTTCGACTCGACAGCCAGAAAATCGAGGGCGCCGCGCCCGACGGCAAGGGCGGCCTGTTCATCGCGCTGCGCGACCGCGACAGGGTGGTTCGCATCGACCTCAAGGAGCGCAAGCTCACAGCCGAATTCCCCACCGGCCCGAGCTGCGAGCTGCCGAACGGGATTGCGGTCGACCCGCTGACGCATCGGGTGTTCATCGGCTGCCGGGGTTCGAGCCCGGTGCTGGCCGCGATGGATGCCGACAACGGCCGCATCGTCGCGACCACGACGATCGGGCGGGGCAACGACATCGTCGTCTTCGACCCGTCGCAGCGCCGCATCTACACCTCCAACGGCGTCGACGCCAACCTGGTGGTGATCGACCAGCTCGATGCCGACACCTACCGGCTCGTCGAGGCGACGAACACCCGGCCCAACGCCAGGACGATGGCGCTCGACCCCAAGACCAAGAACGTTTATCTGGTCAGCGCCGAGGGTGCGGTCGACGCGAGCAAGAAGTGGAACACCGCCGTCGCGCCCTTGTATCCGAACACCTACTTCAAGAACACGTTCACGTTGCTGACGCTGTCGCGGCGTTGAAGGCGGGCACCCGAACGATCCTGAACGCGAATTCACGATCGCTACAGGATCGGTTCAGGCAGCGCCGCCAATCTCCGTCCCCACAAACACGGCCCGCCAGGAGACAGCCATGACCCCCACCCGCATCGCGCTCGCCGCACTGACGCTGGCGTTCGCCGGCTCCGCCTTCGCAACCGGCACCGACGTGCTCGAGCGCATCCGCGAGCGCCAGCGCATCGTCGTCGGCAGCGAGATGAAATTCCCGACGATGAATGTCAAGGACCCGGCCAGCGGGCGCAACGAGGGCTTCATGGCCGACCTGGCGCGCGCGGTGGCCAAGCGCGTGCTCGGCGACGAGCGCAAGCTCGAATGGGTGCAGGTCGACGACGAGCATCGCGTGCCCGACGTGGCGAGCGCCAAGCTCGACATGGTGTTCGACACCACGGGCGCAAGCGCCGAGAAGGCGAAGGTGGTCGACTTCTCCGACGAGATCTTCCGCTCCGGCTCCGGCCTGCTCGTCAAGCGTGGCAGCCCGATCAAGAGCCTGGCCGACATCGCCAAGGGCACGCGCGTCATCTACGTCAAGGCCAATCCGGACATCGAGCACATCAAGGCCAAGGCGCCAGCAGCCACCTACCTGGAGTTCGACAACAGCAAGGAAGCCTTCGCGGCGCTGAAGGCCGGCCGTGGCGACGTCTTCACCCAGGTCGTGACGCATCTGTATCGCGCGGCAATGGCCGACCCCGACTACGTGCTGGTCCACCGCTTCACCGCCAAGCCCTACGCGATCCTGGTGCCCAAGGGCAACGCGCCGCTCATCACCGCGCTCAACGCCGCGCTGCACGACATCCGCGCCAGCGGCGAATACGACCGGCTCTACGCCAAGTGGTTCGAGCCCTACGGCGGCAGCGCCGTGCGTTGAGCCCGACATTCGCCACACCAGGAGACACCCTTCATGATGACGCTGCTTCGCACGATCGCGCTCTCGCTGACGGCCTGTGCCGCCTCGACCTTCGCCCAGGTTCCCGCCGGCTATCCGCCCGACTACGCCAAGGTCGTCGAGGCCGGCCGCAAGGAAGGCAAGGTGGTGGTCTACAGCGTGCTCAGCAACAAGGCGGCCGCGCCGCTGGTGGCCGGCTTCAAGGCGCTGTACCCCGGCATCGACGTCGAGTACGACGGCGAGAGCGGCTCCAACGAGGTCACCGGGCGCTTCCTCGGCGAGGTGAAGCAGGGCAAGCCGTCTGCCGACGTGATGTGGAGCTCGGCGATGGACCTGCAGATGATGCTGGTGCGCGACGGTCACGCGGCCGACTACGCCTCGCCCGAAGCCCGGCAGCTGCCGGCGTGGGCGCGGTGGCGCGATCAGGCGTGGGGCACGACGTTCGAGCCGGTGGTGTTCGTCTACAACAAGAACCTCGTCGCCGACAACGAGGTGCCTCGCGACCGCGCAGGCCTGGCCAAACTGCTGGTCGACCGCGCCGACAAGTTCGCCGGCAAGGTGACGATGTTCGACATTGCCAAGAGCGGTGTCGGCTACATGTTCGCCGCGCAGGACGACAGCCAGGGCCGTGGTCTGCCTGAGCTGCTGCGCTCGTTGGGCCGCGCCGGCGTGCAGGAGTCGGGCGGCACCGGCGAGATGCTGACCAAGGTGAACTCGGGCGAGTACCTGCTCGGCTACAACGTGATGGGCGCCTACGCGCTCGTGCGCAGCAAGAAGGATCTGCCGTCGCTGGGCGTCGTGCTGCCGCGCGACTACACGCTGGTGCTGTCGCGCGTGATGTTCATCAGCAAGCACGCGAAGCATCCGAACGCCGCCAGGCTGTGGGCCGACTACGTGCTGTCGCAGCGCGGGCAGAAGGTCATCGGCGACGCGCTGGAGCTGTTCGCGGTGCGCAACGACGTCGATGCCGAATACACCGCCGCCAAGCTGCGCGACCGCATCGGCGCGGCAGCCCGGCCGATCCCCATCGACCCGAAGATCGCCGCCTCACTCGAGCCCGATCGGCAGCGCGAGCTCATCGTGAACTGGAAGACGGCGCTGATTGCCGCACACTGACAAGGAGACAAGACGTGACATCCACCACACGCCTTCGCCTGCTTCAGATCCACCGCTGGACCGCGCTGTCCGTCGGGCTGCTGCTGCTGTTCCTCGCGCTCACCGGCGTAGGACTGGTGTTCCGCGACCAGTTGGAGCGGTTTGCCGAGCCGGCCTCGATGCACCTGGCCGGCTGCGACAACCCGCTGCCGCTGGACAAGCAGATCGCCGGCGCGCGCGCGGCGCACACGACCGGCAAGTACGAGGCCCTGATCCTGAGCGGCGAGCGCACCGAGCCGACGCTGGTGCGCTTCTCCGACAACGCGCAACTGTTCGTCGACCCGTGCAGCGCCAAGGTCGTCGAACAGCAGGCGCGCTGGGGCGGGCTGTTCGGCCGCATCGAGCAGCTGCACCGCTTTCGCTTCCTCGACGACAACGAGGTCGCCAACTTCTTCACCGGTAGCACCTCGATCGTGCTCGCCGTGCTACTGGTGGGCGGCGGCATCGCGCTGTGGTGGCCGTCGTCGCGCCAGACGCTGAAGTCCTCGTCCACGCTGCGCCCGCACCTCAAGGGGCGCGCGTTCAGCCTTAACCTGCACCGCGTCACGGGGCTGTACGCCGGCATCGTGCTGCTGGCGGTGGCGCTCACCTCGCTGCCACTGGCGTTCAAGTGGGCGCGCAGCGCGGTCAACGTCGCGGTCGGCTCGCCCGAGCCGGCGCCCAGGCCGAAGTCGACGCTGCCCACGCCTGAGGCGAAGCCGATAAAGATGGGTGCGCTGTGGGAGCGCGCGCAAGCCGAGTTCGACCATCCGAGCAAGGTCGTGATCACGTACCCGAAGAAGAAGACCGACTCGATCGAGATCTACGCCATCCAGCGCGGTGCGGCGCACGCCCAGGCGCGCAGCTACGCGCACTTCGACGCCTACAGCGGCGAGTTGCTGCGCAGCGAGCCGTACGCCGCAAGCAGCCTGGGCAACAAGATCTACCGCACCTCGGCGGCGATCCATTCAGGTGAATACGGGCTGGCGCTGCAACTTCTACAGCTCCTCGGCGCGCTGGCCATTCCCGTGCTGGCCTGGACGGGCGTGAGCAGCTTCGTGCGCGGTCGCCGCAAGGCCACGGGCGCGCTGAAGGTCAAGGTGCGGGCGATCCGCGACGAGGCGATCGGCATCAAGTCGTTTGAGCTCGTCAGCGCCGACGGCAAGGGGCTGCCGGCGTTCACCGGCGGCGCCCACATCGACGTTCGCGTCGACGAGCGCACGGTGCGGCAGTACTCGCTGTGCAACGACCCGAGCGAGCGCGGCCGCTACCTGATCGCCGTCAAGCTCAGCGACGAATCGCGCGGCGGCTCGATCGGCTTGCACCAGCGTGTCCAGGTGGGCGACGAACTCACCATTGAAGGGCCGCGCAACCACTTTCCGATCGAGCGCGGCGCCAGACACCATGTGCTGCTGGCCGCGGGCATCGGCATCACGCCGCTGGTGAGCATGGCGCAGCGGCTGCAGAGCCAGGGCCGCTCGTTCGAGCTGCACTACTTCAGCCGCTCGCCCGGACACGTCGCTTTCGGGGAACTGCTGCGGCAGCCGCGCTTCGACGGCAAGGTGCACATCCACCATTCGATGGGTCCGCAGCGGCTGCGCGAGATGATGGCCGGCATGCTGGCCAAGCGCCCCAACGACCACCACCTGTACCTGTGCGGGCCGCGCCGCTTCATGGACGTGGTGCAGCAGGTGGCCGCCGCGAGTTGGCCGGCCGAGGCGATCCATCTCGAGCACTTCAGCGCCGACCCGGGCTTGCT
Organism: Piscinibacter sp.; assembly: GCA_036507085.1. Lineage (GTDB taxonomy): Bacteria > Pseudomonadota > Gammaproteobacteria > Burkholderiales > Burkholderiaceae_C > Albitalea. The sequence goes on from DASXQQ010000090.1 coordinate 40,642, forward strand.
CGGCGCACCGCGCGAGCCCTTCGAGCTGCAACTGGCGCGCTCGGGCCGCACGCTGGAAGTCCCGGCGCACAAGACCATCGCCGAAGTGCTGTGCGATACGGGCGTCCCGGTGCCCACGTCGTGCCGTGAAGGCCTGTGTGGCACTTGCGTGACGCGGGTCGTCGAAGGCCGGTGCGACCACCGCGATGCGTTCCTCAGCGACAAGGAGCGCGCCGCCGGCGACCGCATCCTGGTCTGCGTGTCGCGCGCCCCCGGCCGGCTGGTGCTGGACCTCTAGAAATTTTTCCCCCAAGGAGACAATCGATGAGAAACCTCGTCGGGGCGTTGCTCGCCCTTGCGTCTGCCGCGCCCGCCGGCGCGGCCCCCACCGTCGACCCGGCGTTGCCGGCATACACGCCCCAGGCCGTGCAGGTTCCGAAGGACGCACGCTACCGGGCGCCCGACGGCTCGATCCGCATCGTCGGCGCCGAGCACGCAGAAGCCATGATCGAGCGCTTCGACGCGCTGTTCACGCAGACGCATCCCGGCATTCGGTTCACGCCGGTGCTGCGCGGCACGTCGACCGCGATGCCGGCGCTGACGCACGGCGTCACGCTGTTCGGCCCGAGCGGGCGCGACGCCAGCGCGGTCGAGGTGGTGCCGTACAAGAAGATCGTCGGCACCGAGCCGCTCGCGATCCGTGTCGCGCATTCCTCGCACGTGTCGAGCAAGGCGAGCCAGTCGCTCGCGGTGTTCGTGCACAAGTCGAATCCGATCGACAAGCTCACGATCGAGCAACTCCAACGCGTCTTCACCGCGGGCCACTCGAAGGGCGAACTGAACGATTGGGGCCAGCTCGGCCTCGACAAGGAATGGTCACGCCGCGCGATCCACACCTACGGTACGCCCGAGTACACCGGTTTCGGCCAGTACATGCAGCGCACCCACTTCAACGGCATGCCGTTGAAGGCGACCCAGCACGTCTACCCGAACTCGCCGCAGATCACCAAGGGCATCGCCGGCGACGCGAGCGGCATCGGCATTGCGTCGCTGGCGTTCGCTTCGGCCGAGCTGAAAGTGGTGCCGGTCGTCGACGCCAGGGGCAAGGTGGCGACGGGTACGCCCGAGGAAGCGATGGCCGGCGAGTACCCGCTCGGGCGCTACCTTTACTTCTTCGTGCGCAAGCTGCCCGGGCAGCCGGTCGACCCGGTCGCCAAGGAGTACCTGAAGCTGGTGCTGTCCCAACAGGGCCAGCAGATCATCGCCGCCGACGCCGAGAGCTACCTGCCGCTGAACGCCGCCGAGGCCGCGGCCGAACTGGAGAAACTGCAATGAAAAATCTGCGGATCACCGCTGCGGCCGCGCTGCTGGCCGGCGCCGCGCACGCCGGCCCGATCGCTGCCGATCCGGCGCTGCCGGCGTACCAACCGAAGCCTGTCACGGTCGCGAAGGACGCGCCGTACCGGCTGCCCGACGGCTCGGTCTACATCGTCGGCAACGACGGCATGAAGGAGATGCTCGGGCAGCTGAACACGCTGTTCACGAAGACGCATCCGGGTGTGCGCTTCACGATGCTGCTCGAAGGCTCGTCGACCGGCATCGGCGGCCTGACCGCCGGCGTATCGGCCTTCGCGCCGATGGGCCGCGAAGCGTGGCCGACCGACCTCGGCGGCTTCAAGGAGGCCTACGGCTACCAGCCGACCGACATCCGCATCGGCTACGACGGTTATGCGCGCGGCATCGGCCAGAAGAACCCGCCGGCGATCTACGTCAACGCCAAGAATCCGCTCGCCGGACTGAACATGAGCCAGGTGATGCGGCTGTTCACGCAAGGCGCGCCGGGCGGCGACATCACCCAATGGCGCAGCCTGGGGCTCGGTGGCGAGTGGGCGCAGCGCGCGATCCACGTCTACGGCCCGCGCGACGACGGCGGCTTCGCAACCTCGACACGTGTCGCGCTGCTCGGCGGGCGCACGTTCACGCCGCGCTACGAGCCCAGCCCCAAGTTCGCCGAGACGATGAAGGCGGTGGCCGCCGACCCGTACGGCATCGCGCTCGGGCAGTGGGGCGACCCGGGTCCGCTGGCGCCGAACGTCAAGCTGCTGCCGCTCGCGCCGAAGGACGGCACCGCGTTCGCGCTGCCGACGCCCGAGAACGTGCAGGCCGGCCGCTATCCGATGGCGCCGCACCTGCACGTCTATGTCAACCGCGCTCCGGGCAAGCCGCTCGATCCGCTGGTCAAGGAGTACTTGCGGCTGGCACTGTCGCGCGAGGGGCAGGCCATCATCGCCGCGCTGCCGCCCGCCGACGAACCCTATGTGCCGCTGACGGCGGCCGAGGCCGCCCAGGAACTCGCCAAGCTCGACTGAAGGAAGTGAACATGAAGACATTCGTCCCCTCCACCCTGGCCGCTGCCGCGCTGGCCTGCCTCCTCGCCGCCCCCACGGCCGGCGCGACCGATCCTGCGCTGCAAGGCAAGAAGGTCCTGATGGTCGTGCAGGCGCAGGCGAAGGGGCAGGCCAAGGAGAAGGCCGCCGACGAGCAGTTGCGCAAGCTGCTCGAGTCGCGTGGCCTCGTCGTCACGCAGGCCGATCACACCGATGCCGCCGGCAAGGCCCCGTACCAGGACCTCGTGCTGATCTCCGGCAGCGCCAGCGCGCACTCGATCGGCGAGCGGCTGCGCAAGCTGCCGGTGCCGGTGCTCACCTGTCAGCCGGAGCTGCTCGGCGACCTGGCCATGACGGGCCCGAAGCAGGACGCCGACTACGGCGTGATCGACAAGAAGGACCACTACCTGTACGTCGTCAACGCGCCGCATCCGCTCGCTGCCGGGCTGCCGGCGGGCACGTTCGTGTCGTCGGCGAAGAACGTGCCGATGAACTGGGGCAAGCCATCGCTCGCCGCCAGCGTTGCCGTCACGCCGCCGGGCTGGTTCGACACGCCGGTGCTGTTCGGCTACGAGAAGGGTGCGACGATGGAGCAGGGCGAAGTGGCGCCGGCCCGCCGGGCCAGCTTCTACCTCGGCGGCGACGGGTTCGAGAAGTCGCAACCGACGCCGGCCACGCTCGCGCTGTTCGATGCGGCGCTGCGTTGGTCGACCGGCGCGGCGGCCACGGCCCCGCAGGCCTCGGCCGTCCAGGGCAAGAAGCTGCTGCTGGTGGTGCAGAAGGTGCCCGAGCATCCGAAGGCCGAGGTGCGCGCCGCGGTCGAGCGCTCCAACGCCTCGATGGCCGAGCACTTCAAGTCGCTCGGCTTCGACGTGAGCGTGGCCGACCACCGGGAACCGGCCTCGGCGGCCGACGGCAAGGACATGGTCGTCATCTCCGCCACCGTCAAGGCCAACATTCTGGGCGGCCGCTACAAGGACGTGAAGGTGCCGGTGGTCAGCCTGGAGAACGATGTGCTCGACGACATGGGCATGTCGGCCAAGCGGCGCGGCGTCGACTTCGGCGATGTCGAGGACCAGCATTACGTGAAGCTCGTGAACGCGCCGCATCCGCTGGCCGCCGGCCTGCCCGCCGGCACGGTCGACCTGTTCAAGAGCGCGGTCGGCATGGGCTGGGGCGTGCCCGCGCGCGGCGCGACGACGATCGCGACGCTGCACGGCGCACCCGACAAGGCGACGATCTTCGCCTACGAGAAGGGCGCGACGATGGACCACGAGGCGCTCGCCCCCGCGCGCCGTGTGTACTTGCCGATCGACTACAACGCCTGGAGCCACCTCACCCCTGCCGGCATCAAGCTGGTCGACAACGCGCTCGCCTGGGCGCTGGGCACCTGAAGCAACGTTCAGGCGCGCTACAGGATGGGTTCAGCCGTGCTCCCTATCGTTGCCTGACCACACCCTATTTGGAGACAAGATGAAGAGGACGAAGACAGCGCTGGCAGTGGCAATGCTCGCCGCGTTCCCGATGACCCAGGCGCAGACCGGAGAGCCGGCCGCGACCGAAGCCACGGCCACGCAAAGCGAGGCGAAGCCTTACGCGCAGGAGCTGGTCGACCGCACGCTCGAACGCCACCCGGATTTGCTGGACGTCGAACTGCATGCAGTGCGTCCGGGTGCGACCGAAAGCACCATCGTCGCCGGCAAGCGGCCCGCGCGCATCGGCCGCAAGACACGCGCCTCCGAAATCGAGGTGGCGCGCACCGGGGTCGGCTTCGTCGAGATCAACAAGACCGGTGACGCGAACGTCGAAGTGCAGATCCCGCTCCTGGACGCGGCGGGCAGAACGCTCGGATCGGTGGAGGTGAAGTTTGCCTATCCGACGGGCTCGGGTCTCAACACGGACCAACTGCGAAAGGCGGCCGAGATCGTGCGGGACGAACTGGCCCAACAGATCCCGCAACTGGCGAGCCTGTTCGAGCCGGCAGACAAGGTCGCCGCGCCGCGGCCAGCGGCTGCTGGCCCCACGATCACCAAGGCCGTCGAGGAAGAGGAAAGCAAGAGTGCGCTCGGCAACAAGCAGTCGTTGCCCATGACCAAGGAGGTGGCTTCCGGCGCTGCGCTCGGCCAGACGCAGGAAGGCTATTCCGATGCCATCAAGAACCAGGCCGGCGTGCAGGCGACCAACTCCGCCGGCAGCTCGAACGACGCGTTCGCCGTCCGCGGCATCAAGCTCAACCTGTTCTCGAACTACCGGCTCGACGGCGGCCTGCCTGTCACCGGCGTCATCACCAACCCGACCGAGAACAAGGCGCGCGTCGAGACGCTCAAGGGTGCGAACGCGCTGATGTTCGGCGTGGCGAGTCCGGCGGGCATCATCAACTTCGTGAACAAGCGGGCGGGCGAGCGCGACGTGACCAGCGCGGGCCTGGCGGGCAATTTGTTCGGCCAGTACGGCGCCTCGGTCGACATCGGCCGGCGCTTCGGGCCCGACAAGCAGGTCGGCGTACGCTTCAACGCGTCGGGCACGCACCTCGAGAACGGCGTGCGCGACCTGTCGGGCGAGGGCTATTTCGCCAGCGTCGGCGTCGACCTGCGCGCGACCTCGCGGCTGACGCTGCAGGGGGACATCGAGCACTACAAGCGCAACGTGCCCGAGCAGGCCGGCATCGGCCTGCTGCCGGCGGTGAATGGGGTGGTGCCGATCACCCGCGTTCCGGAGCCGCGCAACCTGCTGTCGGGCACCTGGAACCTGTACACGCCGCGCACCACCAACGTTCAGCTGCGCGCCGACTATGCCCTCACAGACAGCTGGAAGGTGCTGGCGCAGGCGGGGCAGTCGCAGTCGCACCGCCACCGCAACACGGTGCGCATCCGCAACTACGACCCCGACACCGGCGCCAACGGCACGGTGGCGGTGCAGCCGGTGACGCACGACTACCGCAACACGTTCGCCCGCACCGAGCTGCTCGGCAAGTTCACCACCTGGGGCATCAGCCACGACTTGACCGTCGGCCTGTCGACAAGCGAGCGCTTCTCGGTCGCGTACGACGTCCAGAACATCACGCTGCCGCAGAAGCAGAACATCTTCGACCCGATCGTGCTGGATCCGCCGGTGTTCGCCCAGCCCGGCAGGCGCAACCCCGAGCAGACCAGCACGGACACCGGGCTCTACACCTACGACACGATCGGAATCACGCCCAAGCTCAAGCTGCTGCTCGGCGTGCGCCGCGTGCAGGACAAGGAAGTCAACGGTCCGGTCTCGACCACGAGCTACGTCACCTCACCCGCCTATGGGGTGATGTACGACATCCTGCCGACGACGACGCTGTTCGCGAGCTACATGGAGGGATTGGAGGCGGGCGCCACCGCACCGGCAAACGTCGTCAACGCCAACGAGATCCTGGCGCCGCAGGTGTCCAAGCAGAAGGAGATCGGCATCCGCGACTCCTACTTCAAGGGCCTGTCGACCAGCGCGTCGTACTTCGACATCAGGCGCGGCAATGCGGTGACCGATCCGTCCGACAACGTCTTCAAGTACCTCGGCGACCTGTCGTACCGCGGCTTCGAGGCGACGATCAGCTACGACTTGACGCGTGACCTGAAGCTCAACGCCGCGGTGCTGCGGCTCAACGCCAGGCAGGACTCGCCGACGCAGCCGCTGATCGACGGCAAGGTGCCGGAGAACACGCCGAAGTGGAACGCGAACTTTGGCGTCAGCTACAAGGTGCCGGCGGTCGCGGGGCTGACCGTGAGGGCGGGCGCGAAGTTCATCGACAAGCGGCCGGTGAACCCCGAGAACCAGGGCTACATACCGGGCTACACGCTGTACGACGCGGGCTTGAGCTATGCCACTCGCATCGCGGGCCGCCGCGCATCGTTCGGGCTGAGCATCGACAACCTCGCCAACAAGCGCTACTGGAACTCTGTGCAGACCGGCACGTACGGCATCGGCATGGACCGCAGCATCAAGTTCAACGCCAAGTTCGACTTCTGACCTGAAACATGAGCTCTTTCAAACCTTCCCGATACCTGCTCCCGCTGCTGCTGAGCGCCCTGCTCTGCGGGCCGGTCGTCGCTCAAGTGCCGAGCAAGGCGTACGCGCAGGAACTGGTCGACAGGACCGCGCCGCGCGTTCCCGGCCTGCTCGGCATGACGCTGCAGGCGGCGCCGGATGGCGGCAGCGGCCCGGTGATGATCGCGTCGACGATCGGCGCGCCCACGTCGAACATCGACCGCGGCCAGGTGAACGTTGTGTTGCCGTTGCTCGACACGACAGGCATCGTGGTGGGTAGCCTCGGCCTGTCGTGGCAAGGCGGTCCCGGCGTGAGCGAAGCCGCACGGCAACGCGATTCGGTCGCCCTGCGCGACCAGCTGGCGCGCAGGATCCTCAATGCACGCAACCTGTCCGAACCCTATCCGTTCGTGCCGCGCGTGGCCACCCGGACGAAGGCCCAAAGGCTCGTCGACGAGATCATGGCCAGCGAGCGGGCCGACCTGCGTGCCCTGACCCTGCGCGGCTTCAGCGGCGGCCAGCTCATGATCCTCGGCTCGAATTTCGGCCGCCACGGCAAGAAGGCAGGAGAGGAGGACATCAAGGTGCTCAACAGCACCGAGCCTGAAACGGGCCTTCATGCCGAAGGCAGGCGCTTGAATGTCGACCTGTCGTTGCGCGACCCGGCGGGCAAGCCGATGGGCACCCTGACCGTCGGCTATGCGTACCGCAACGGCGACGACATCCAGGCACTGGTGGCCCGCGCGCTCGCCGTGCGCAAGCTGATCGAAAGCAGAGCATCCGCAGATTCCCTCGCAGCACTCGACCTGTAAAGGCGACCCACACATGACCTACCGTCAACACACCCTTTCCCGCGGCATGGCCACCGTCGCGGCTGCGTTCGCCGTGTTCGCCGCCGATGCCGGGCCGCTGTACCAGATCGATTCGGCCGTGACCGTCAAGGGGCAGGCGTCCCCCAGTTGGGACTACCTCGCGTTCGACCCGGCGAGCTCGCTGCTCTACGTCTCCTTGCGTGCCGACGGCGCGCTGGTCTTCGACACGAAGGCGAAGAAGGTGGTGCGCACGCTGGACGACACGAAGGGCGCGAACGCCTTCGTGCTGCTGCCGGCGGTCGACCGCGGCTTCGTGATCAATCAGGATGGATCGGCCACCGTGTTCGAGCTGGCGACGCACAAGACGCTGAAGCGCGTGAAGTTCGCCGAGGAGGCCGACAACGGCTTTTACGACCCGGTGACCCAGCAGCTGCTGGTGACGACGGGCGGCGCGCACGAGGCCGTCTTCCTCGATCCGAAGAGCGGCGAAGTGCTTGGCCGCATGCGCGTGGACAGCAGCAAGCTCGAGGGAACGGCGCCCGACGGCAAGGGCAACATGTTCATGGCCCTGCGCGATCGCAACAAGGTCCTGCGCATCGACATGAAGCGTCGCGAGGTCACCGCCGAATGGCCGACCCCGGGCTGCGAGCAACCCAACGGCGTGGCGTTCGATGCGGCGAACAAGCGCGTGCTCGTCGCCTGCCGCGGCGCCAGCCCCGTGCTCGCGGCGATGAACGCCGACAACGGCAGGGTCGTTTCGACGGTGCCCATCGGTCGCGGCAGCGACGTGATGGTCTTCGACGCCGAGCAGCGCAAGATCTACACCGCCAACGGCGTGGACGCCAACCTGACGGTGATCGACCAGGTCGACGCCGACACCTACAAGGTCGCCGAAGTGCCGACGACACGCCCGTACGCGCGCACGATGGCGCTCGACCCACGGACCAAGACCGTCTATCTCGTCGCCGCCGAAGGCACGGTCGATCCGAACAAGAAGTTCGGCAGCGACGTGGCGCCCTACTACCCGAACACCTACTTCAAGGACACGTTCACGGTGCTCTCGCTGCAGCGGCGTTGAGCGCGGGGTTCCTGTGAGTAGACGCGCCTCGGGCCTGCCAACCGCAATCGCGTGGGTAACGGTGACAGGCCTGTGCTGCTCTCCACTGTGGCGAGCGTTCGGACTGCCAACGGGAAGGCCAGTAGTGCGGCACTAAGCTGACCGTCGGCTGAGGGTGTTCGGCGGCAGTACCCGGCCAGAAGCCGAATTTCGCGAACGACCGCTGTCCGGCGCCTGGGCGAACACCGCCGAAGTGGACGGGCCGAACGTCGCGCATCCTTCGTCTATCCTCGAAAGCTAGATGTCCACCGCGGAGCGCGGGGACGTGTTCGGGATATCGGCGCCTCGTCCCGGAGATCGCCATGAGCCACTACGTCGACGGCTTCATCGTCCTCGTTCCGATTGACAAGCTCGATCCCTAGTCCAAACTCTTCCGCCAGTGCGGCGTGAAGTGGAAGGGGCACGGCGCACTGCGGTACCGGGAGTGCATTTGTAGTGACGTCAATATCGGCAAGGTCATCCCCTTCCCGCAGCCGGTGCAAATGAAGGTCGACGAGAGGGTCGCCTTCCGGTTCATCAATCACTCGTCGCGCGAGGCGCCAGACCGCTGGCGCACCGAGAGGGGCAGCTTGATCGACGTCGACCTTCCGCCGCGACCGCTCTTCGACGATCATGCCCCAATGCTCTACGAACAGATCCTGAACTATTTGTTGCGCGGGCCGCTCGGGCTCGACGAGCGACGCGACAACGACCCGGTCAGGCGAGCGGTGCTCGAGGGGCACTGGGCGTTTCTGGAGCCCGACGGCGACGAGGCGGCCACGCCATGAAGCAGGCGGTCGTCGTCATCCACGGCATCGGCGAGCAGCGACCGATGGACACCCTGCGCGGCTTTGTCGAGGCGATGACAAAGCCCGCCACGGCGGCCGGAAAGGACGCCTACTGGAGCAAGCCCGACCCGCTGTCGCGCACCTTCGAGCTGCGCGTGCTGAAGTCGATGGGCCGCAACACCACCGATTTCTATGAGTACTACTGGGCGCACAAGATGCGCGGCACCAAGTTCGGCCACCTGCTCGGATGGCTGTGGGATTTAGTCAAGCGCACGCGCGCGGATATCCCCGACGCGCTGGTGCCGATCTGGGGCACGGCGCGCTGGACGCTGCTGCTCATCGTCCTGCTGGTGGCCAGCGGCGGGTTGGCGACGGCTTACGAAAGCCTCGATCCCCACCATAACCCGTTGGCGCTCGTATCGGTGTTGCTTGCCGGCGCCGGCATCGCGCTTCAGTTCGCTGCGCTGTCCTACCTTGGCGATGCCGCGCGCTACCTTAGCGCGAACCCGCAGAACGTGGCAGTGCGCGACCGTATCCGCGCCGATGGCGTCGAGCTGCTGCGTGCGCTGCACCGTCGCGGCTACGATCGCATTGTCGTCGTCGGCCACAGCCTGGGCAGCGTGATCGCCTACGACATCGTTGGCTACCTCTGGCATGAGCACCACGACCGGCTGGCCAAGGTGACCGGCAACGACCCGGCGCTCGCCGCCCGCTACGCGAAGAACGAGCCGCTACAGCCAGTCGTCCGCGACACACTGCCGGCCGCGGGAAAGGCGCTGGACGGTACGCTCGCAAGCGTCCTCAAGTTCCGCGAGCAGCAGGTGGCGGCGTTCGTTGAACAGCGCTCGCTCGGCAACGCCTGGCGCATCACGGATCTCGTCACTGTCGGCAGCCCGATGGCGCATGCCAGCCTGTTGCTCGGGCGCAGCGCGCATGACTTCGCGCGTCGGCTGGATCGCCGCGAGGTCCCGGCCTGCCCGCCGACGCGCGACGACAAAGGCTACGCCTACGGTGCGCCATTCCCAGTGATGCTCGGTGGGAAACGGTTCTCGCCGCTCTACCTGCACCACGCCGCGGCGTTCGCGGTCACGCGCTGGACCAACCTCTACTTCCCGGCCCGCTTAGGCCTCTTCGGCGACATCGTCGGCGGCCCTGTCGCGCCGGTGATGGGCGCCGGGGTGCTCGACCTGCCAGTGACTGTCAGAAAGTGGAAGGGGCTGCTCGCGCATTCGTGGCTGAGCCATACCGAGTATTGGAGCGAGCGCGACGGCGCGCGGGGCTACCTTGACGTGCTCACCATGGACGAGTCGGCGGTCGCGCGGGGCGCGCCCGCGTCGGCGACGGAAGCCCTGCGGTGGGCGGTCGACCTCGGGGGGCAGCGGCGCTTTCGCCCAGGCGGATGAGGGCATCGAGGACACGTGGCGTCTTTCGATTCATTCCATCGAGCGGACGCCCATGCCAGCGCAAACGATGCGTCTCAATGTGCTGCAGCACGACTTGTGGAAGTGTTAGTCACCATCGGACTTCGTGGTGCCCGCGGAAGACGAGGAGCAAACGCACGTGAAGACCACAAGCCCCAAACCCCCATGCAAGTGCAGGCGATGCGACGAGCCGTTCGCTGATGAAGGCCAGGATTCCCCACCCTGGCGCATATACCGGTGCCACGTGTGCAGCTACATCAACGTATTGTCTGAAAAAGCTGCTGTCGTGCCGCTGAGCGAGGCGCTTGCGACGGCAGGCCTGAACGGTCTTCGATCGCAGTTGGTCGATACCGAGGATAGTGGCCTGGCGCTTGATGTTATGCAGCAAAGCATCCGTGCCCTTGCATCGCACACCATTAGATCGCTCGGCGACGATTTCGAGCTTCTCCGCGCCGCGACGTTGGTATCGCTGTCTCTGCACGATCGAGCCTCCTCGCAGCAGGAAGAGCGCCGCGGCGATGCAAACCTGGAACGATCGACCTCGGGGCGGGCACTTGCTCTTCTTTACCTCTTCGCGAGCAAGGGTGGGGCTTTGTCTCTCGACGGTGCCCGGAACGCCATGGCGCGACCGGACTTCCGGGCGTACTGGGAGCGGATCAACGGGCCCTTGCACGACGCGGCCGCGCTTGGATCCTACGTGCGTGCTTGCCTTCAAAGGGACAACGTGCCGGCCATCCGCAATGGAGAGCTGGTGTTATCGGTCACGAGGCAAAAGCTGGACTCCATGGAATGGGCATGGAACCAGCCGTCGACCCTGGGTCTCGGTGAGTCGGACCGCCCCTGGATTCAGATGCTCGACGAAGCGCTCGAACTGTTCGACAACGTCGGACCTTTGCGCATGGCGGCCTGCACTTCCCGGGGCGAACCACCTAGAAGGGTTCTGGCACCGGAGGAGATCGGAGGGGGCGTATGGCTGCGTTCCGATGCCTTCGATGCTGCCGAAAGGCAACTCTTGCAGCGCCACGCTCTCACCTGGGACCGCGTGGCAACGAGTGAGACCCCTTGGTATTTCGACCTTGCCCCGCGGCGAATGACCGCTGCCAGCGATGACGAAATCGCCCTATCGCTGGCCAAGCACAACTGGCTCGCCTACTACCCACTCCTGCCGATGACGTGGCACGGCGCAGACGGCTACATCACATTGGATTCGCTCATCGTCGTCTCGCTCAACAATCTTGTCGCTTCGAAGAGCCGGCTCATGGAAGAAGCGTGGACCCGGCGCAATGCGTCGGCCGTTCGCCCGGATGCCCCAAGGCGACTTGGCCAGCTGCGCCGCAGCCTCAACCGCCATTTGGAGAAGCAGACCGCGGAGGTTCTAGAGGCCGCAGGCTGGTCGACGCGAGTGGCCGAAACGCTGCGCGCCCCACCGACCCCGGCCCTTCAGGCGGACCGAGAAGAAGTCGACGTGCTGGCCGTGTCCCCGGGGGACGCGTCACATCGATTGCTCCTTGTCATCGAGGTCAAGGACTACGACTTTCGGCTCAGCTCCACTTTCGGCCTGACGAACATGAACCGGCGCGCATCTGCCGCCCAAAAGCAGGCCCTCCGCAAGGCGGTTTTCGTGCGGCGCCACTTGGATCAGGTTCGCGAAGCTCTAGCCTTCGATTCGCCATGCACAGTGCTGCCGCTGATCGTCACGCGGGAAGCACTGCCGCTGGGAATGTTCCAAGAAGTACATGCCCTGGCCCTTTGCGAGTTGCCATGGTTGCTCGATCGGTGCAGTGAAGATCGGACAGTCGCCTTGCGCATTTTGTCGAAAGAGGGAGGAGCGCACCTTCAATGAGGACGAGTCTTTCGCTGTGCGGTGTCCTACGACATGCCGGCGCTGTCGGTGACCCATGTCAGCTTTGGGGTGATGTATCCGGCCGCGCGAACGTCGCTGATGGGTCGGGCTCGAACCATCGCGAACCGGATGTCGACGACGACGAGCTGACGCTCAAGATGAGCGGCACTGAAGCCGCCGCCCGCTGCACAAAGTCCCGGCCACCAGCGGGCATTGGCGAATGACCGGAATAGGGCGACGTGGGGAACGGACCTTCTTTGGCGTCAGCAGCCCAGCCTGATGAGCCTCTGAATCGCGTCCAGTCGAGCCGACGGTTGGAGCGCGAGGCGCAACGCAACGTCGAGCTGATGTGGCTGCCGATGTTGATGGCCGGCGCGGCGCCGGC
>DASXQQ010000091.1:0-7429 GCA_036507085.1 Piscinibacter sp.
GCCGCTCGGCGCGGTCACGCGCAGCGGCGGGGGTGTGCCGACGCTCAACGATCCGCTGACGCTGCTGAGCGCACCGCGCCAGGACCGAGACCGCGTGATCCACGACAAGTCCATCTCCAACCAGACCGACCTTATCGTCAAGCTCCAGACCGCCGGCATGCAGCACACGGTGACCACCGGCCTCGAGATCGGCCGCGACGAGAGTCGCGAGGACCGCTATGTGTGGAACACGAGCGCGGCCAACGCGAGCATCAACCTCGGCAACCCGGTCATCGGCCCGCGCAGCGGCGAGCGCGCCCTGTCGCGCACCGTCACGACGACCGCCGACACGCTGGCCGCCTATGTGAACGACCAGATCGACTTGAGCAAGCAGTGGAAACTCGTCGGCGGCGTGCGCGGCGAGCGCTTCAAGGCGAGCAGCGACCTGCTGAAGTACACGTTGCCCAGCGGCTTTCCGGCCGACACCACCGCGGCGGCGGTGCCGAAGTCGGAGACGGTCTGGAGCCCGCGCGCCGGCGTGCTGTTCCAGACCAGCGACGCGCAGTCGTGGTACGTCTCCTACGGCACCTCGTTCAACCCATCGGCCGAAGCCGTGACGCAAAGCGCGAACACCGCCGCGCTCGATGCCGAGAAGAACCGCTCGCTCGAGGCCGGCGTGAAATGGGACCTGCTCGACGGCGAGCTCTCGTTCACCGGCGCCGCGTTCCGCACCGAGAAGACCAACGCCCGCTCGCGCGACGGCACCGGTTCGGTCCAGGTGAGCGCGGGTTGCATCCGCGTCGATGGCGTCGAACTCACCGCGGCCGGCCGCATCACGCCGGCGTGGCAGGTGTTCGGCGGCTACACCTTTCTCGACGGCCACATCATCCGATCGCCGGAGATCGGCACCGGTGCCGACGCCGGCATCGCGGCGCAAGGCAAGCGCACGCCGAACACGCCGCGCCACACCGCGACGCTTTGGACGACCGCGCGTGTCGCCCCGCAGTGGGAGGTGGGTGGCGGCGTGCTGTATTCGTCGCAGCGCCTGCTCAACAACTTCGAGAGTGCGGCGGTCGATGCTTACACCCGCCTCGATGCGACCGTGGCCTACCTGCACAAGCGCTATGAAGTGCGGCTGAACCTGCAGAACCTGACCGACAAGCACTACTTCGAGGCGAGCAGCGGCGGCCGCGCGACGCCGGTGCGCGGGCGCACGGCGCTCGCGAGCGTGGTGGTCCGCTTCTGACGCGCGCGAGGAGCAGGCCATGATCGTGCAGATCCCGAATCTGCTGAACGTCGAGCAACTGCGTGAGGCGCGCGCGCGGCTGCTCGCGGCGCCGTGGGTCGACGGTCGCGTGACCGCCGGCCACCAAGGCGCCGGCGTCAAGCGCAACCGCCAGATCGCCGAAGGCTCCGCCGTGGCGGTGGAGCTGGGCGACAGGGTCCTCGCCGCGCTGGAGCGGCATCCGCTGTTCATCAGCGCGGCGCTGCCGGCGCGTGTCTATCCGCCGATGTTCAACCGCTACGAAGGCGGCGAAGACTTCGGCAACCATGTCGACAACGCGCTGCGCCTGATCCCCGGTACGGCGCAGCGGCTGCGCACCGACCTGTCCGCGACGCTGTTCCTTGCCGAACCGCAGGACTACGCCGGCGGCGAGCTGCTGGTCGAAGACACCTACGGCGCGCATTCGATCAAGCTGCCGGCCGGCCACCTGGTGCTGTACCCGTCGACCAGCCTGCACCGTGTCGAACCGGTCACGTCCGGCTCGCGGCTCGCCTGTTTCCTCTGGGTGCAGAGCATGGTGCGCGATGAAGGCCAGCGCACGCTGCTGTTCGACCTGGACACCTCGATCCAGCGTTTGGCACAGACCGGTGCCGATGAGGGCGCGCGACTGCAGCTGACAGGCTGCTATCACAACCTGCTGCGCATGTGGGCGCAGCCCTGACAGCCACGACATCCATGAACGCCGTCATCACCGACACGCCGGGCCGCGCCACGCCCGCACTCACGCCGGTGCAGCGCGCGCATCGCCGCAGCGTCGCCTTCCTGCGCTGGCTGCGCACGATCCACCTCTACGTCGGGTTGTGGGGCGCCGCGCTGGGCCTGCTGTTCGGCGCCACCGGCATCCTGCTGAACCACCGCGCGATCCTGAAGATCCCGGTGGAGAAGGTGGTGCAGAAGAGCGCGCACCTCGAGCTGCCCGACCCGTCGCTGCAGCGCTTCGGCAGCGCCGAGCGGATGGCGCAGTGGCTGCAGGCCGAGTTGCGCTTCGACGGCTTTCAGAGTCGGGTGAAGGTCGATCCGCCCAAGCGCGTGGTCTGGGCCGATCGCGTGGTGGAACAGCCGGCGCGCTGGAGCTTCAACTGGCAGGCGCCGCACAAGGCGGTAAGCGCCGAATATCTGGTCGGCAACCGCTTCGTGAAAGTCGAGACGCAGGACGCGACGCCGATCGGCACGCTGACGCGGCTGCACACCGCCAGCGGCGTGAGCGCCTTCTGGGTGCTGCTGGCCGACACGATTGCCGGCGGCTTCATCGTGTTGTGCCTGACCGGGTTGCTGTTGTGGACGCGGCTGCGTCCGATCAAGCTCACTGCGGTGGGCGTGAGTGTCGGCGCCTTGCTGGGCGCCATCGGGTTCCTGTGGAGCGCGGTGTAAGGCGGTCCCTTCGGCGGTCATTGGCCTTGCGCGGGTCCCTTGGACAAGATGCGTCCCACGAGACTGCTGAGCTCCTGGAACGTGTTCTGCTTCTCGAGCAGGCTGCGCACACCGGCGGCTCGCGCCTCGCCACGCAACTCCTCGGTGATGTAGCCCGAGCTGATCACCACCGGCAACTCGGGCCGGATGCGGGCCAGTTGGCGGGCGACGTCCAGGCCTGACAGTTTCGGCATGTTGAAGTCCGTCACGACGAGGTCAAAGCCAGCGGGGTGTTCGCGCACCGCCACCACCGCCTCCTGCGCATCCTGGTAGCCGCTGACCCGATAACCTGCGCGCTCCAGGATGCGCTCGACCAGGACGATCAGGGTCTCGTCGTCGTCGACGTACAGCACATGCTGGCCCTGGCCCCGCGGCGGGCTGGCCACGGCCGGCTCGGCCGGCGGGGCCACGGCTTCCTGCTCCACCACCGGGAAGTACAGATGAAACGTGCTCCCTTGGCCGGGTTCGCTGTCGACCGCGATCGCACCATGGTGCGCGGTCACGATGCCGTGCACGACCGACAGGCCCAGGCCGGTGCCCTGGCCCACGGGCTTGGTGGTGAAGAACGGCTCGAAGATGCGCTCGCGTGTGCCTGCATCCATGCCGCTGCCGGTGTCGCTGACCCACAGGTGCGCGCAGGGGCCTTGCGGCAGCTCGCCCAGGCGCGCCGCTGCGGCGGCGTCGAGCGTGACGGCGTCCAGCCCGATGCCGATGCGCCCCACGCCCTCGGGCAGCGCGTGCCAGGCGTTGGTGCACAGGTTCATCAGGACCTGCTGCAGCTGGGTCGCGTCGGCGTGCACGAGCAGCGGCGCCTCGCCGAGCACGAGGTCGAGCTCCACCCGGGCCGGCAGCGTGGCGTGCAGCAGCTTGTGCGTTTCTTCGATCACCGGGCGCAACGGCTGGGTCACGAGCTGCTGCGGCTCCCGGCGGCTGAAGGTGAGGATTTGCTGCACCAGGCTGCGTGCCCGCACGCTGGCCTTGTGGATCTCTTCCAGGCTCGCGAGCGCCGCGTGGCCCGCCCCCACTTCCTCGCGCGCCAAGGCCACGTTGCCGAGGATCGCGCCGAGGATGTTGTTGAAGTCGTGCGCAATGCCCCCGGCCAGCGTGCCGATGGATTCCATCTTCTGGACATCGCGCAGCTGCGCTTCGACGCGTCGCAGGTGGGCTTCGGCTTCGACGCGGTCGCTGATGTCGGTCATCGCCACGCGGACCATCGGGGCGGCGGTCTCGTCCGTCACGCGCATGCAGTCGAGCTGGGCATGGAAACGGGTTCCATACGCGCTCGCGAGGACCAGCTCGAGCCGTTGCCGGCTGCCGCGGTGCAGCGCCAGCAGGAAGTGCCGATACCAGCGCTCGATGTCGGCCGGCAAGATGAAACGGGAGAAACGAGCACTCGTCAGCTGCTCGCGTTTCTCTCCCAGCATCTCGGCGCCGGTCAGGTTGACCTGCGCGATCAGGCCCTCGGCGGACAGCGTCAAGTAGCCGACCGGGGCGAAGTCATAGAGATCCACATAGCGGTCTCGTGACGCTTCCAGATCGATCTGCCCCTTGCGGTGCTCGGCGCGAATGCCCGCCTGCGCCAGCTCACGCTCGAGCGCCGGAGCAAGCCGCCCCAGGTCTTGCTTCATCACGTAGTCGCTGGCGCCCGCCTTCATCGCCGCGACGGCGGTCTGCTCACCGATGGTGCCGGAGCAGAAGATGAACGGGATGTCGAGGCCGGTGGAGCGGAAGATCTCGAGGGCCTCGACGCCGTTGAAGCCCGGCAAGCGGAAATCGGACAGGACCGCGTCCCAGCGCTCCTCGCGCAGTGCGGTCTGCAGCGCCTCGACATCCTGGACCCGCCGGTAGGTCGGGTCGAACCCACCCTGCCGGAGCATCCGCATCGCAAGCCGGGTGTCGTCTTCGGAGTCCTCGACCACCAGCACCTTGATCGGCTGGCTCACGGCATCGCCCTTTCCGGCGGGGCCTGATTCATCATCAACCAGTAGATGCCGAGGATCTTCACCGCCTCCAGGAATTCGGTGAAATCGACCGGCTTGCGCACATAGCTGTTGGCGCCGAGCGAGTAGCCGGAGATCAGGTCCTGCTCTTCCTTCGACGAGGTCAGGATCACCACCGGGATGAGCTGGGTGCGCGCGTCGGCGCGCAGCGCCTTGAGCACCCCCAGGCCATCGAGCTTGGGGAGCTTGAGGTCGAGGATGATCAGCGTGGGCAGCGCTGCCCCGACCCGATCGCTGTGGGCGCCGCGCGCGAACAGGAAGTCCAGCGCCTCGATCCCGTCGCGCGCCACCGCGATCGGGTTCATGACGTGGCTGCGCTTGAACGCGCGCAACGTCAGCATCTCGTCGTCCGGGTTGTCCTCGACCAGCAGGATGACCTTGTTCGCGTCAGTCATTGCCTTGCTCCTTCAGGCTGAAAAAAAACGTGGCCCCGTGCCCCGGCGCCGCCTGCGCCCAGACCTGCCCGTCGTGGCGGCGCAGGATGCGCTGCACGATGGCCAGCCCGATCCCGGTCCCGGCGAACTCACTCTCGTGGTGCAGGCGCTGGAAGGCACCGAACAGCCGGTCCGCGTACGCCATGTCGAAACCCACCCCGTTGTCCGCGACGAAGCAATGCTTCGTGCCGTCGCGTTCCCGCGAGCCCACGCGGATGACCGGTCGCGCTGTCTTGCCGGTGAACTTCCAGGCGTTCTCGAGCAGGTTCTGCATCGCGATCTGGATCAGCGCCTTGTCGGCCCGCACCGTCATGCCTTCGTCGATCACCCAGTGCACCGCCCGCTCGGGTTGCTGCTGGTCGAGGGAATCGGCAATCTCGTGCGCGATCTCGCTCAGGTTCACCGGCGTGACGCTCAGCTCGGCGCGCGTCACCCGCGACAGGCCGAGCAGCTCGTCGATCAGCCGACCCATGCGCTGGCTGGCGGCGCGGATGCGCGCAAGGGCATCCTTGGCTTCGTCGCCGAGCTTGTCGCCGTAGTCCTCGAGCAGCGCGAGCGAGAACCCGTCCATGCTGCGCAAGGGCCCACGCAGGTCGTGCGAGACCGAATAGCTGAAGGCCTCGATCTCCTGGTTCAACGCGGCGAGCTCATGGTTCTTGCGCTCGATCTGCGCAAAGGAAGCCCGCAGCGAACGGGTCATGCCGTCGAAGTTCCGGGACATTTCGCCGATCTCGTCGTCGCTGCCGAGATCCGACTTGAAGTTCCAGTTGCCCGCGGCAACCTCCCGGGTGGCGCGCTGGAGCCGGCCGATCGGCGCGAGCACGTTGCGATTGATGAGCCAGGCCGCGCCGAGGGTGGTCAGCGCGATCAGCGCCAGTCCCGCCAGGATCACGATCACCACCCGCTGCTGCGCGGCGTTGATGCGCTCGGTCGCGTAACCGGTCAGTCGAAACGCGTCGGCGAGGTTTTCCTGCTGGAGGATCAGCAGCTGGCTGGACAACTGCGCCTCGAATCGGCGGACCGATTCGTCGCCCGGGGCGCCCGCGCCGTCGGTGGCGGGGGTCGGAAGGAACTCGGCGAAGATGCGCTGCGTCAGCGCGTTTCTTTCGCGCAAGTCGGCCAGGATGTTGGTCGGCCCCGGCTCGGAGAACGGGTTGCTCGCCAGAAGGCGGTCGAGGCGCCGGGCGACCTCGTGTTCCTGCGCGCGCGCACGCTCCTGACGGTTCAGCAGGTACTCGAAGGTCACCAACCTCTGTTCGTTGAGTCCCCGCGCGATCTCGGTCGTCAGTCGGCGCTGGTGGTCCGCGTCCTCGACCTCCGTGTTCGCCCACCAGATCATCGTCGCGATGAGCCCGATCGTCGCCAGCGCCGTCGTGGTCGCGAGCCGTCCCTTGGTGCTGATCTTCATTCGGCGGCCTAATGCAGAACCGTCACGCGCTCCGGCCGCACGGCCAGCAGCGCATCGAGGTACAGGTGCGGCAGGAAATTCGGAACCGGCCCCGGGTCGGCGTAGCCGCGGGCCATGGCCCAGCGCGCCTCGTCCTCCAGGGTGATCAGCTGCGATTGCCGCAAGTCGACCTTGAAGTCGAGGTCCTTCCAGCCGGGCTGCAGGGTTCTCGCGTCGATCTTCAGCCGGTCGGCGACGAGGTTCAGTGCCTGTTCGGGCTGGGACCGATTGAACTGCTCTGCCTTCAGCATGGCGCGCACGAGCTTCTCGATGGCTTTCGGGTGCCCCTTCAGAAAGTCGCTGCGACCGACGACGACATGCGTCACGGTGTAGGCATTGGCCTCGGTGAAGGAGACCGCGTTGTCGCCCAGCCCCGACTCCGCCCTCGACCGCACGGGCTGCCAGGTCGACGCCGCGTCGATGGTTCCGCGCGCGAGCTCCTGCGCCATCGGGCCGGGCGCCACATCCGCCAGCGTGACCGAATCGGGCGCGAGCTTGTGCCGGATCAGGAACGCCCACAGAAAGTACTCTCCGCTGGTGCCCAAGGTGACGCCGACCCGTTTGCCGGCCAGGTCGCGGGGCGCCGCGATGCTGCGGTCCCGCCGCGCCACCACGGCCATCTCGGTGGAGACGCTGACCACGGTCGCCGCGATGGCGAAGTCCGCGCCCTTCATCACCGAGATCACGAACGGCACTTCGGCCGCCGACGCCAGGTCGGCCTTGCCCTGTGCCAGCAATTCCATCGCAGCCTTGCCGTGGCTCACCGGTGCGATCGTCACCTCGAGCCCTTCGTCGGCGAAATATCCCTGGGCGGCGGCGATGTGCAGCAGGGCAGCGTGCGGCGTCGTGGACAGCGCGATGCTCAGCTTCTCGG
>DASXQQ010000092.1:0-21255 GCA_036507085.1 Piscinibacter sp.
CATCGTCGGCGCGCCGTGTTCGGCCGCCACGCCGAAGATGCTGAACATCTGCTCGTTCCACTCGAGCGCGTCGGTCTCGAGGTCCAGGCTCCACAGGCCGACGCCGGCCGCACGCGTGACGAGGTCGATGCGGCGCTCGTGTGCGCGCAGCTGCTCGTAGGCCTCGCTGTCGCGGATGGGCCCCGCGCCGCCGGCCGGCTCCGCCGGCACCAGCCAGACGAGCCAGGCTGCGTCCAGCGACACCGCCGACCAGCGCTGCGGCTCGCCGCCGAACTGCAGGCGACCGGCGAGGGTGGGTGGCGCGGTGGCGCAGGCGGCGGCGAGCTCGTCCGCCAGGGCTTGCCATTGCGCGGCCGTCGTGCGGCGCTGTCGGCCCCAGTCGAGCAGCGCCGGGTTCGCACGCCAGCCCACCGTGGCGGCATCACGCCACAGCTTGATCGCGAACCCGGGTGCCGCCAGCCACAAATGGTCCATGAACCCCACGCCGCCCTGCCGCGCCGGCGGAACGCCCGCGCACTGCGCAGCGCAGTGTATCGAGCGCGATGGCGCGCGGGCTCACCGCGGCCGGGCGCGGCGCGGGAAGCGGTGAAAGGTCACACTGTGTCGGATCGCTTCAGGCGCGCCGCGAAGGTCTTGCGGAACTTCTCGACCTTCGGCGCGACCACCGCGGCGCAGTAGCCCTGGCCGGGATGGTTGGCGAAGTAGTGCTGGTGGTAGGCCTCGGCGCGCGAATAGTTCGCCTCGGGCGCGAGTTCGGTCACGGCGCGCCCGCCGTGGTGCGCATTCACCTCGGCGAGCACCTCGCGGGCGACGCGTTCCTGCTCGGCATCGTGGAAGTAGATGCCGGAGCGGTACTGCGATCCCTCGTCGTTGCCCTGCCGGTTCAGCGTGGTCGGGTCGTGGATGACGAAGAAGATCTCCAGCAGCTCACGCAGGCTGATCGACGCCGGGTCGAAGCTCACGCGCACCACCTCGGCGTGGCCGGTGTCGCCGCCGCAGACCTGCTCGTAGCTCGGATTGCGCACATGTCCGTTGCTGTAGCCGGATTCGACCGCGGTCACGCCGACGACCCGCTCGTAAACCGCTTCGAGGCACCAGAAGCAGCCACCCGCCAGAGTGATCGTATCGGTGGTCGGGGTCATGCGTTTCTCCTGATGTCCGGTTGATCGGTGATTGTCGCGCCGCCGGTTATGGCGGCCTATCATCTGTCGAATCCACGGAGCCGGAATTACAGCCATGAAGACGCCTTTTCAGTGGGACGACGCGTTTCGCCTGAACGACCAGTTGAGCGACGACGAGCGCGCGGTGCGCGACGCCGCCCACCAGTACTGCCAGGAGCGCCTGCAGCCGCGGGTGCTGATGGCGGCGCGGCAGGAGCGCTTCGACCGCGAGATCATGAACGAGATGGGCGCGCTCGGCCTGCTCGGCTCGACCATCGACGGCTACGGCTGCCCCGGGGTCAACCACGTCAGCTACGGCCTCGTCGCGCGCGAGGTCGAGCGCGTGGACAGCGGCTACCGCAGCGCGATGAGCGTGCAGAGTTCGCTGGTGATGCACCCGATCCACGCCTACGGCAGCGAAGCGCAGCGGCAGAAGTACCTGCCGCGGCTCGCGACCGGCGAATGGGTCGGCTGCTTCGGCCTGACCGAGCCCAACCACGGCAGCGACCCGGGCAGCATGGTCAGCCGCGCGAAGCCGGTCGATGGTGGCTATCGCCTCAAGGGCAGCAAGATGTGGATCACCAACTCGCCGATCGCCGACGTGTTCGTCGTCTGGGCCAAGCTCGAAGACGCGAGCGGCAAGATCGGCGGCCAGGAGGCGATCCGCGGCTTCATCCTCGACAAGGGCATGCCGGGTCTCGCGGCCCCGAAGATCGAGGGCAAGATGAGTCTGCGCGCGTCGATCACCGGCGAGATCGTGATGGACGATGTGTTCGTGCCGGCGGAGAACCTGCTGCCCAACGTCAGCGGGCTGAAGGGCCCATTCGGCTGCCTCAACAAAGCGCGCTACGGCATCGCCTGGGGCGCGTTGGGCGCAGCCGAGTTCTGCTGGCACGCGGCGCGCCAGTACACGCTGGACCGCGAGCAGTTCGGCCGGCCGCTGGCCGCGAACCAGTTGATCCAGAAAAAGCTCGCCGACATGCAGACCGAGATCACGCTCGGCCTGCAAGGCTGCCTGCGCGTGGGCCGATTGCTCGACGAAGGCCGGGCCGCGCCGGAGATGATTTCACTGATCAAGCGCAACAGCTGCGGCAAGGCGCTCGACGTGGCGCGCCTGGCGCGCGACATGCACGGCGGCAACGGCATTCACGACGAATACCACGTGATCCGCCACATGATCAACCTCGAGACGGTGAACACCTACGAGGGCACGCACGATGTGCATGCGTTGATCCTCGGGCGGGCCCAGACAGGGTTGCAGGCGTTCTTCTAAGCCGTCCTTTGGACGGCATGCCTTAAACACGGCTCCCCCGCGCCCCTTCCGAGAGGGGGCTCCAGCACGTTCGAGGGCTCTCCCCAGCCCCTCTCCGCGAGAGGGGCTCCAGTTTGTTTGAGGAGCCCGCCTCGTGCCGTGGGTGACGGCGAAGGCGCTGTGCGACACGCGAGGCGTTGCCGGCCGCAAGGCCGGCTCGTCAAACAAGCTGGAGCCCTCCTCGCGGAGGAGGGCTGGGTGGTGTAGTCGAACATGCCGGAGCCCCCTCTCGGAGGGGGCGCGGGGGAGCTGTGTATTAAGAACTAAGCGATAGCCGCCCGAAGGACGGCTATCGCTCACGCAGCGCGGCCACCAGTGCCTCGGTCTCGGCGGCCGGCCGGATGCCGAGCACGACCGACAGTTGCTGGCGACAGCGTCGATAGACGGCGTAGGCCTCGGCACGCTGGCCGAGCTGCAGCAGGCACAGGATCAGGCGACGGTAGTTGTCTTCGGCGAGCGGCTCCTGCTCGGCGACGCGGCGGTAGACGAGGGCGGCTTGCTCCCAGCATGCGCCGGACTCGAGGCGCGCGCCGATCGCGCCCATCGCGCGGACGAAGCGCGACTGGATGCGGTTGCGCGCCACGAGCACCTCGGGATGCCCGTCTTCCCCGGCCAGAAAGGCGCCCTGGTAGAGCGCCAGTGCGCGCTCGGCAATCGCCGCCAGTTCGCTGGCGTCGCGGTCCCGCGCCAGCGCTTCGGCCTGGGCGAAACACGCGTCGAGCGCGGCCACGTCGGTCCAGCAGGTCGAAGGATCCACGCTCAGGGCGCCGCCGCGAAGCTGCACATGGCGATCGCCGCCGAGCAGCTTGCGCAGCCGGTGCAGCGCGTTGTCGAAGGAGTTGCGCGCGGCGTCGCCTTCGGCGTCGGGCCACAGCAGCGCGGCGAGCCGATCCACCGCGACCGCCGCGCCGCCGAGCGCGATCGCGAGCTTCAGCAGCTCGAGCGGCTTGCGGCTCTCTTTTCGCGCGAGGGGCTGCGGCTCGTCACCGCGCTCGAGCCGGAAGCGGCCCAGCGTGCGGATGCGCACCGGCCAGGGCCAGCGCTCGCCGGCGTTCGGCGGGGCGGGCAGCGCATGGCGGCGCACGATGTCGACGGCAAACGGCGCGTCGATGTCGTGCTCGAGCGCGAGCGCGGCGAGCCGCGACATCGTGTCGCTGCAGCAGTAGAGCAGCGGGCCGAAGTCGTAGCCGTGCGCGCGGCCCAGTGCGAACGCGCGGCGCAGCGCGGCCAGGCAACGCGAGCGCTCGTTGCGCCGGTCCGCGAGCTTGGCTTCGATCAATGCGGCGATCCAGTGGTGCCAGCGACACACGGCGTAAAAGCGATGCGCGAATGCCGCGCGCAGCGCGGCCTCGGCCGCGTCGAAGTCGCCGATCTCGGTGGCCGCCAGCGCCTGGCCGAGCAAGGCAATGTGCTCGCGCAAGGGCCATCCGGATGTGCGCGCGCTCGCCATCGCCGCGCGCATCAGCCGCGCGGCCGTGCCGCAGTCGCCGTCGAGCAGCGCGAGCAGGCCGCGCTGGAACTCGTAGGTCGTCGCATCGATCGCGTTGGCGGGGTCCAGCAGCTTCGCGGCCTCGCTCAGATGGGTGCGCGCCAACGGTGCATCGCGCGCGGCGACCGCGGCCAGCACCATCAGCAGATGCGCCTTGGCGAGCAAGGGCGCGTGCCCCGTGGCGATCGCCAGCGCCGCGCGCGCATCGGCCAGCGCTTCGTCGATGCGACCGAGCAGCGAGCGGACCAGCACGCCGATGCCGTACCAGCGCAGCAGCGTGGCCGGCGCCGCGTCGTGGTCGGCGCACATGCCGTCGATCTTGACCATGAGGCGGTCCAGCCGCCCGATCTGCCCGGTCCACAGCAGGTAGTACGCCAGCGAGCCGAGCAGGATGCGCTGGCTCGCGACCAGCGGCTGTTCGAGCAGGCCCTCGGCGAGTTCGGCGAGCTGCGGCGTCAGCGGATGATCGGTCGCGCGGTGGACGAACGCGGCCAGCCATCCGGGCAGCACGCGCAGGTCGGTCTCGGGGTCACGCTGCGCCAGGTAGTCGCTCGCATGCGACGCGAGGATCGCGATCCACGGGTCGAGCGCATCGAGCCGGGCGCCGACGAACACGATCGCGTCGGCCGCCGCGGCCGCGGCACAGAACGACCCGCGCCAATCGCCCGCGGCGGCGAAGCCGCGCTGCGCGCTTTCGAGCTTGCGCAGCGCGGACAGCGGGTCCAGCGTCAACTCGCAGTAACCGAGCCAGTAGAGCGCAGCCGGCTGGCTGCGATGCGACTCGGGCAGCGCGAGGATCCATTCCTTCAGCGACGCAGTGCGGCCTTCGGCGACGAAGCGTCCGGCGTGCTCATCGATCAGGTGCCAGGCCTCGTCCCAGACCGCGGCGTGCTGCAGCTGCGCGATCGCGGCATCGACATGGCCGGCGGCCACCAGCAGCTCGGCCGCTTGCGCGTGCAACGCGCGCAGCGCGTCGGGAGCCAGGGTCTCGGCGGCTCGCGCGCGCAGGAACTCGCCGAACAGCGCGTGGAATGCGTACACCGGCTCGGCCTCGTCGCGCCGGTCGGTGAACAGGCTGCGCTGTGCCAGCTCGGCGAGCAGTCGCCCCGCGCGCGTGTCGCCGCTGATGGCCCGCGCCATGGCTGCGGTCGCGCGCGGCAGGAAGGCGATGCGCATCAGCGCCGCCGCGTCCGCCGGACCGAGCTGGGCCATCACTTCACCGGCGAAGAACGCGAACAGGCGCTCGCGTGCGCTGCCCTGCGCCATGGCGTGCGGCGCGCCGTCGCCGCGCGCGGCAAGCATCAGGATCATCGCGGCGGGCCAGCCATCGGTCGCCTGCTGCAGCGCCTCGGCCGGCCAGGTCTGCCCGTGCAGTCGAACCAGCGCTTGCGTCTCCTCGAGGGTGAAGCGCAAGGCGTGCGGTTCGATCAAACCGAGCTGCTGGCCCGCGAGCGAGCGCGCGAACTCGGCTGGCGGCGGATTGCGGCTGATCACCACCAGGCGCGCGAGGTGCGGCAGTTCCGTGAGCGCGGCGGCGAGTCCGGCGTGAATCGACGACGCGTCGCCCAGTTCCTGCACGTTGTCGAGAACCAGCGTCCACGGCGGATCGAGCGCGGCGGCCAGGCGCCGCAAGCTCCGCCGCAGCAAGCCGGGCACGTCTCGCAAGTCGTCCGCCGTCGGCAACGGAAATTGCAGGCGACGGCGCGGCGCGGCTTGCGCCGCTGCCAGGTGCACGAAGTGCACCAGCGTCGCCGGATCCGCGTCGCCGGCGTCGAGCTGCAGCCACAGACAGCGCGACGCGCGCGCTTCGAGGTAGGTGGCGACCAGCGTCGTCTTGCCGATGCCCGGCGGGCCGGCGACCCAGATGCCGGGCGAGTCGGCACAGGCATCGAGCCGCGCGAACAAGCGCTCCCGATCGAACGCGCGACCGAGGCGCGGCGGGCTCACCTTGCCCAGCGTGTTGCGCCGAGGTTGCGTTCGTCGCGTGGCCATGGCGGCGATCTTAGAACCTGCCTGCCGAATAACCCGCGCACGTGCGATGCGTAACGAATTGCTCTTCGATTAAGGTTTGTCGACGCGGGGACCGAAAACCCGTGCGAGCGGCGATGATTCGTCCGCCACCTCATACGCACAAGGAGACTCTTTGCCGTGGTATCGCTCTTCGCCTTCGTCATGACCGCGTACGGCATGAATCCCTACCTCATCGCCACGTTCAACTCCGGCTTCGCATGCGAGAACGCGAAGACGCAAATCCTCGCGGCCGCGCTGGAGCAGAACGTCGCCGGCTCGAGCGCCTACTCGCTCGCGCCGCGCAACCTGAAGTGCATCGCCACGCCGGGGCTGGTGGCCGGCGGCGCGCGCCTGCCCGAACCCGGCGCGCCGGCGAAGGCAGGTGCGCCGGCGAGCAAGAAGCCGGCGAAGAAGTGAGCAGACCGCGGCGCCACGAGAGTTGTCAATTTCGGCACACGGATCCCGAGCGCGTGGTCGAACGGCGGGTCCGCCCCTTCCTGACGCTGTTGCCTTTCGATACATTGGAAATCATTGATCACATCGGCACACCCGAGCGAAAGCCGGGGTCGCAAAGCTTCCGGTCTACCGCCCTCACGGGCCACGACAGCGGGGTTGCCCCAGTGACGAGGTCGGCGCGCAGCGGCTGACCGCGTCGGCTGTTCCGGTGTTCCGAACCGTGAGCCACTCAGGAGCCCGCATGCACTCGATCACCATCCAGACCACGCTTGCGCAACACGGCGACACGCGCGTCGTCACCGCCAACGATGCCGAACGGCGATCGTTCGTGGGCGTCGCGCCGAGCGGCCGCGACGGCGGCTTCGTCTTCGTTCAGGTCGACCGCGTCACGCTGCTTGAGCTCGAGCGCGGCATGGTCGACGGACGCACGGTGATGGCCGAGCGCTGTGCCGGCATCGTCGTCGAAGCGACGGGGCAGGGCATGCCGCAGGAAGTGATGCGCGGGGTCGTTGTTCGCGCATAACGGGTGCGCGCCGTCCGAAGGACGGCACGCACCCGTTATGCCTTACCACACAGCTCCCCCGCGCCCCCTCCGAGAGGGGGCTCCGGCATGTTCGACGACACCACCCAGCCCTCCTCCGCGAGGAGGGCTCCAGTTTGTTTGACAGGCCCTGGCGAAGTCGATCGCGGCGAACACGCTGTGCGACATGCGAGGTGTGGCCGGCCGCGAGGCCGGCTTGTCAAGCAAGCTGGAGCCCCTCTCGCGGAGAGGGGCTGGGGAGAGTGGTCCGACATGCTGGAGCCCCCTCTCGGAGGGGGCGCGGGGGAGCTGTGCTTTAAAGCATGCCGTCCTTCGGGTGGCCTCAACGCCGATCAAGGACGCCAGTGTTCCCTCTTTCCCTCTTTCAGGCTTGAATCGAGCCGCCGCGCAGCAGCCCGCGGTCGGAGGCGCCGAGCGACGAGTACAGCGCCGGCGCTTCGCGCGGCATCAGCACTTCGATCGCGCGGTCGAGCGCGGCCGTGGCGCGCGCCAGCGATTCGCGTTGCGCAGCGACCTGGCCGCTCGCGCTGGCCAGGCGCCGGCGCAGCACCGGAGGCACCACGCCGCTGCGCGCGGCGCGGGTGAAATGGTCGACGGCACGCGACAACGCCGCGTGCAGCTCGGACGAGTGGTGATCGATGGCTTCGGCGTCGCGCGCACGCAGCGCCTCGCCCAAGGCCGCGAGCCGCGATTCGACGGCAGCCAGCGTCTCTTCCAGCACCGGATCGATGGTGTTCGCGGCGGTGTGGGGAATCAGCGGGTGGGTCATTGAATGCGGCCGATCACGTGGCTGGATCGACCGTTCAGTGCGATGCCTTGCCGAGCAGCTCTTGCGCATTGGCGATCAGCTTGTCGGCGATGGCCTCGGGGTTCACGGTGAACTTGCCGTCGGCGATGGCCTGGGCGATGCGCGCCACTTTCTCGGCGTCGAACTCGGCGTTCGCGCCGCCCACGCCCGACAGCAGCGTCGAAGCGGTGCTCGAGATCTCGACCTGGGCGCTCGCTTCGGCACCGCCTTGCGTCGGGGCGGGCTTGCCGGCCTCGCCCGCCGTCGTGCGGCCGGTGGTGGCCGGCGTCAGCGCGGGTTTGTCAGCGGGGCTACCGATCTTCATGGTGTTCTCCAAAGGGCGGGTCCGAGTCCCGGCCCGTTCAACATGGACGGTGTATCGGCCGGGCGCGGCGTGACTTTAGGCTTTTTTCGCATCACAGGGCCATCTCCATCCGGCGCTCGCCGACCGGCAGCCCGGTGAGCACGCGCCCGCTTTCGGTTCGCACGCGCGCGGGTTGTCCTTCGACCCCCGGCGTCAGCGCCTGGCCCTCGCCGGCCGCGCTGAACCCGGTGCCGAGCGCGAGCACCTTCACCGTCTCGCCGGCGGCGAACCACAGGCGCGGCTTCAAGTGCATCTGGCGCAGGCTCTGGCCGGCATTGACGGCACGCGCGAGCGTGCGGCCGACCGCGAGTTGCTCGTCGGACACTGCCGACGACGGGTCTTCGGCCAGATCGACCTCGGCTTGAATCAGGTCGGACGGCCCGACCACGCTGCCGGCCGCGAGCGGCGCCGCGGCGACCAGCGCGCGGCCGTAGATCTTGATGGTCACCGGCAGGAACACGTTCCACGCCGAAGGCCCCTGCGTGCAGCGCAGGCCGATGCGTGAGCGGCCCCACAGCCGCGTGCCCGGGCTCAGGTAGGGCTCGATGCGCTGGCAGGGCGCGAGGTGCAGCCGCGGATCGAGCTGGCCGACCTGGATGTCGACGCGGCTCACGCCGGCCGGAAGGTTGCGCGTGCCGGCCAGCGCGAGCTGGCGCACTTGTTGTTCGAGACTGGATTCGGGGCCGGGCCCGGCATCGCTCGCGTGCGCGCCCATCGCCGCGGCCGCGACGATTGCGGCGAGCACACGCATGAGCAACGGCAAGACCAACCCCAAGGTTTCCATGTCGCCACTTTAGAAGGGCGACGCGCTGTGCGGAGGGCCGAAATGGCGGCCAATCACGCGCTTATTCCCGCTTATGTTTCGCCGGGCGCGTCAACACAATGGCTTACATCGGCTTCATGGGTCAAGCGGCCCGGGAAAGTTCACATGCTCAACCGCCTCACAGATTCACTCGACTTTCACGGCCAGGCGCTCAACCTGCGCGCGGATCGGCAGCGCCTGATCGCGAGCAACATCGCCAATGCCGACACGCCGGGCTACGTGGCGCGCGACATGGATTTCAAGCAGGCGCTGCGTGAAGCCACCGGCGCGATCCAGCCGGCGCGCGCGCTCGCCACGAGTCAATCGGGCCACCTCGCCGGCGCGAGCGGCGCGCGGGCCGAGCCGAACCTGCTGTACGCGACGCCGAGCCAGACCAACCTCGACCGCAACACGGTGGACATGGACCGCGAGCGCGCCAACTTCGTCGACAACTCGGTGAAGGTGGAGGCCACGCTGCGCTTCATCAACCACGACGTGCGAATGATGCTCGACGCGATCAAGGGTCAATAAGGAGAGCGCGCATGTCGATGCTCAACATTTTTAACGTCTCAGGCAGCGCGATCAGTGCGCAGAGCCAGCGGCTGAACGTCGTCGCCTCCAACCTCGCCAACGCCGACACCGTGGCCGGGCCCGACGGGCAGGCCTACAAGGCGCGCCAGGTCACCTTCCAGAGCCAGCTGATGGGCGAAGTGGGCGCGGCGGGCGTGCGCGTGAGCACCGTCAGCGAAGACCAGACGCCGGGCCGGCGCGTGCACGACCCGAAGCACCCGCAGGCCGACGCCGACGGCTACGTCACCTACAGCAACGTCAACGCGGTGGAGGAGATGGTCAACATGATCTCGGCCTCGCGTTCGTACCAGAACAACGTCGAAGTCATGAACACGGCCAAGACGCTGCTGCTCAAGACCTTGCAGATGGGCCAGTCGTGAGACGGCCTGAGCGGAAGCGCAGCACATGACCCTCTCTGCCGTCAACACCGACACCACTTCGCTTGCCGCCCCCGGCGCCGTTTCCGGC
Organism: Piscinibacter sp.; assembly: GCA_036507085.1. Classification (GTDB taxonomy): domain Bacteria; phylum Pseudomonadota; class Gammaproteobacteria; order Burkholderiales; family Burkholderiaceae_C; genus Albitalea. The sequence continues at coordinate 9,960 of DASXQQ010000092.1, forward strand.
GTCGACGCGGCGGGCGGCTCGGACCGCTTTCTCAAGCTGCTGGTCGCGCAGATGCAGAACCAGGACCCGCTCAATCCGATGGACAACGCGCAGGTCACCAGCCAGATGGCGCAGATCAACACCGTCAACGGCATCGAGAAGCTGAACACGACGGTGCGCGGCCTGTCGACGCAGTTCATGCAGATGCAGGCGCTGCAAGGCGCCACGCTGGTCGGGCGCGACGTGATCGTGCCGGGCAACAAGCTCGACATCGCCGACAGCGTCGGGCAGGGCGGCTTCGAGCTGACCGCGCCGGCCGACGCGGTGAAGGTCGAGGTGCTCAACGCCGGCGGGCGCGTCATCGACACGCTCAACCTCGGCGCACAGAGCTCGGGCATGCACAGCTTCAACTGGGACGCGAGCAAGTCGGGCACCGACACCAACCTCACGTTCCGCGTCACCGCCACCAGCGGCGCCACCACGCTGTCTTCCACCGCGCTGATGCGCGACAAGGTCGACGCCGTGAGCACCGGCGGCGACACGCTCACGCTCGAACTCGACCGCTCGGGCAGCGTGCCCTACGCGTCGATCAAGGCGTTCAACTAGGAAAAAGGGAAACACCATGAGCTTCCAGCAAGGTCTCTCCGGTCTGAATGCCACCAGCAAGAACCTGGAGGTGATCGGCAACAACATCGCCAACGCGAACACTTTCGGTTCGAAGGTGGCGCGCGCCGAGTTCTCCGACATGTACGCAAGCGCGATGAACGGCGCCGGCGCCAACTCGATCGGCATCGGCGTCAGCCTGTCGGCGGTGTCGCAGCAGTTCACCCAGGGCAACATCGTCACCACCTCGAACCCGCTCGATCTCGCAATCAACGGCGCCGGCTTCTTCCAGGTGAGCGACGGCAAGAACCCGACGATGTACAGCCGCAACGGCCAATTCAAGATCGATCGCGAAGGCTATGTCGTCAACGGCCAGGGCGACCGTCTGATGGGCTACGCCGCTGACAGCGCCGGCACGATCCTGCCGGGCCAGGCGAGCGCGCTGCAGGTCCCGACCGCCGGCATCACGCCGAGCGCCACCAGCAAGATCACGCTGGAGATGAACCTCGACTCGCGCGCCGCGGTGACGCTGCCCGCGGCCAGCCCGCTGATCGACCTGTCCGACCCAACGACCTACAACAACGCGACCTCGCTGACGGTGTACGACGCGAAGGGCCAGGACGTGGCGCTGACCTACTACTTCCAGAAGGCCGCCACCGACCAGTGGAACGTCTACATCACCGCCAACGGTACGCCGCTGGCCACCGACGCGAGTGGCAACCCGGCCGCGTCGACGCAGATCACCTTCCCGTCCAACGGCGGCACGCCGATCGCGCCGGCGGGCGCGGTGGCGCTGGACATTCCGGCGTCGACCAACTCGGCCGGTGCCGCGACGCTTGCGATCACCGGTGTCGCCTTGAACGTCTCGGGCGCCACGCAGTACGGCGCGCAGTTCGGCGTCACCGACCTGTCGCAGAACGGCTATGCGCCGGGGCAGCTGGTTGGCATCCAGTTCGAAGCCAACGGCGTGCTCACCGCGCGCTACTCGAACGGCCAGTCCAAGCCGGCCGGCCAGGTCGAGGTGGCCACCTTCCGCAACCCGCAAGGCCTGCAGCCGATGGGCGGCAATGCGTGGGCGCGCACCTTCGCCACCGGCGACCCGATTGTCGGCGTGCCCGGCGACGGCAACCTCGGTGCCCTGCAGTCGGGCGCGCTCGAGGAGTCGAACGTCGACCTCACGGCCGAGCTCGTCAACATGATCACCGCGCAGCGCGTCTACCAGGCGAATGCGCAGACCATCAAGACGCAGGACCAGGTGTTGCAGACGCTGGTGAACCTGCGCTGATCGCCATGATTAGCACGCCACGGGCCGCCGCGCCGGGCCGCCCCAAGCAAGGCCCGACCCTCCCGGAGGGTCGCTCGACGTACTCGGCGAGCGGGGTGTAGTCATATGGACCGCATGATCTACCTGTCGATGTCGGGCGCGAAGGCGACGATGGAGCGCCAGGACACGCTCGCCAACAACCTGGCCAACGTGTCGACGGTGGGCTTTCGCGCCGAGCTGCAGGCGTTTCGCGCGGTGCCGGTGGAAGGCAGCGGGGCGAGCACGCGCGTCTATGCGCTCGAAACCACGACCGGCTACGACCCGAGCGCCGGCAACATCAGCGCGACCGGTCGCAACCTCGACATCGCGATGAAGGGCAACAGCTGGCTCGCGCTGCAGGCGCTCGACGGCACCGAGGCCTATACCCGAGCCGGCGCGCTCGACGTGTCGGCCGATGGCACGCTGACCACGCGCGGCGGCCTCACCGTGCTCGGCGACGGCGGGCCGATCCAGGTGCCGCCGAACAGCGAAGTCAGCATCGGCAGCGACGGCACCGTCAGCGCCAAGGGCGTCAACGGCAAGAGCACCGCGGTCGGCAAGCTCAAGCTCGTGACGCCCGAGGTTGCGCTGCAGCGCGGCACCGACGGCCTGTTCCGCGCCGACAGTGGCGATCTGCCGGCCGACGCGAAGGCGCGAGTGCAGGACGGCGCGCTCGAAGGCTCCAACGTCAGCGCGGTCGAGACGATGGTCGCGATGATCACCGCGGCACGCCAGTTCGAGTCGCAGATGAAGATGCTGCAGACCGCCGAGGGCGACGAAAAAGCCGCAGCGCAGTTGCTGTCGATGAACTGAGGACCCTGATCATGATGCGTTCCCTGTGGATTTCGAAGACCGGCATGGAAGCCCAGCAGACCCAGCTGGACACCATCTCGAACAACCTGGCCAACGTCTCGAGCAACGGCTACAAGAAGGCGCACGCGGTGTTCGAGGACCTGATGTACCAGAACCTGCGCCAGGCCGGCGCCAACAACACCGAGCAGACGACGCTGCCCACCGGCTTGCAGGTGGGGCTGGGCACGCGCGCGGTCGCCACCTCGCGCAGCTTCACCCAGGGCAACCTGCAGCAAAGCGCGAACAACCTCGACGTGGCGGTGCTCGGCAACGGCTTCTTCGAAGTGCAGATGCCCGACGGAACCACCGGCTACACCCGCGACGGCTCGTTCCAGGTCAACGCGCAGGGGCAGCTGGTCACCAACAACGGCTACACCGTGCAGCCCGGCATCACCATCCCGGCCAATGCGCAGACGGTGACCATCGGTTCCGACGGCACGGTCGGCGTGACCCTGCCCGGCCAGTCCGCGCCGCAGAGTGTGGGCCAGCTGCAGATTGCGAGCTTCGTCAACCCGGCCGGCCTCGAGCCCAAGGGCCAGAACCTGTTCGGCGAAACCGCCGCATCGGGCAGCGCCAACAGCGGCACGCCGGGCCAAAGCGGCCTGGGCACCTTGCGCCAGGGCTTCGTCGAGACCTCGAACGTCAACGTGGTCGAGGAGCTCGTCGCGATGATCCAGACCCAGCGCGCCTACGAACTCAATTCGAAGGCGATCCAGACCTCCGATCAGATGCTGCAGCGCCTCAGCCAACTCTGATCGACACCATGAAGCACCTGACCCTGCTCGCCGCGGCGCTCGTCCTCGCCGGTTGCTCGACCTTGAACGCGCGGCCGAAGGTCGACATCGCCGAGCCGACCTATGCGCGGCCGCCGGTGGTCAGCGAGCCCGTGGTCAACAACGGCGCGATCTTCCAGGCCAACCAGTACCGCCCGCTGTTCGAAGACCATCGCGCGCGGCTGGTCGGCGACACCATCACCGTGCAGATCGTCGAGAAGGTCAGCGCCAGCCAGAAGAGCACCAGTTCGATCGACAAGAGCGGCAAGCTCTCCGCCGGCGTCACCGCGCTGCCCGGCATCTCGAGCAACTCCTTCGGCCGCGCGTCGGCCGCCGGGACGTCGAGCAACAGCTTCGAAGGCAAGGGCAGCACCGAGAACAGCAACGACTTCTCCGGCACCATCACCGCCACGGTCACCGGCGTGCTGCCCAATGGGCACCTGCTGATCGCCGGCGAAAAGCAGATCGGCGTGAACCACAACGTCGACGTGCTGCGCTTTTCGGGGCAGGTCGACCCGCGGGCGATCCAGCCGGGCAACTCGGTCCCGTCGGCGCAGATCGCCAACGTGCGCATCGAGCACAGCGGGCGCGGCGCGCAGGCCGAGGCGCAGGGAATAGGCTGGTTGGCGCGCTTCTTTTTGAACGTTCTGCCGATCTAGCCTGCGAAAGAATTGGAAACATCTGGGGGTGTTTCCGACATGGACAAAACCGACAAACTCGTGCGCTCGCTGATCGCGCTGGCATGGCTGCTGGCCAGTGCCGCGATCTGGTGGCCCGCCCCGTCGCACGCCGCGCGCATCAAGGAAGTGGCGGCTGTGCAGGGCGTGCGCAGCAACCCGCTGGTCGGCTATGGCCTCGTCGTCGGCCTCGACGGCACCGGCGACCAGACCACCTCGGCACCGTTCACCACTCAGAGCCTGACCGCGATGCTGCAGCAAATGGGCGTCACGGTGCCGGCCGGAACCAACATGCAGCTGAAGAACGTGGCGGCGGTGATGGTCACCGCGCAGTTGCCGCCGTTCGCGCAGCCCGGGCAGGCCATCGACGTCAACGTCTCCTCGCTCGGCAATGCGAAGAGCCTGCGCGGCGGCACCCTGATCGCCACCCCGCTGAAGGGCGCCGACGGGCAGATCTATGCGCTCGCCCAAGGCAACCTGATCGTCGGCGGCGCCGGCGCGTCGGCCGGCGGCTCGAAAGTGCAGATCAACCACCTGAGCGCGGGCCGCGTGCCCGAAGGCGCGACGGTCGAGCGCAGCGTACCCACGCCGCTGAACCAGGGCGACAGCCTGCAGCTCGACCTCAACGCGAGCGACTTCAACACCGCGCGCGAAGTGGCGCGCGCGATCAACGATCGCATGGGCGCCGGCGTCGCGCAGGCGCTCGACGGCCGCGTCGTGCGCGTGCGCATGCCGGCCTCGCCCGACGCGCGTGTGAGCTTCATGGCCGACATCGAGAACCTCAATGTCGAGCTCGCGTCGCCGGCGGCCAAGGTGGTGATCAACGCGCGCACCGGCTCGGTCGTGATGAACCAGGCGGTCACGCTGGCGGCCTGCGCGGTCGCGCACGGCAGCTTGTCGGTGACGATCAGCTCGACGCCGGTGATCAGCCAGCCCTCGCCGCTGTCGAAGACCGGCCAGACCGTGGTCAGTGAGAAGGCCGACATCACCATCGCGCAGCAAGCGGGCTCGCTGATCCAGATGCCTGCCGGCACCCAGCTCGCCGATGTGGTGAAGGCGCTGAATTCGCTCGGCGCGACGCCGCAGGATCTGCTCGCGATCCTGCAGGCGATGAAGTCGGCCGGCGCATTGAATGCCGAGCTGGAGGTCATTTAATGAATTTGCCTTCGACTGCGTCGCTCGCTTCCGACACACACGGCATCGACTCGCTGCGCTCGCGCGCGGCGACCGACCCGAAAGGCGTGATCAAGGAAGCGGCCAAGCAGTTCGAAGCGCTGTTCATGCAGGAGCTGATGAAGAGCATGCGCCAGGCGCAGGAGGCGATGGCGTCGGGCATGCTCGACAACGCCGGTTCGAAGATGGGCACCGAGATGCTCGACACCCAGTTCGCCACCAAGATGACCGGCTTGCCCGGCGGCTTGAGCGAGGTGATCGCTCGCCAGCTGGAGCGCCAGATCGGCACGCCGAGCGTCACCCAAGCTCTCGCGCCGGCGGCGGCCGCCGGGGCACCGTCGCGCCACAACACGACGGAGAAAGTCAGTCGCAGCCAGGCCGACTTCCTCAAGGAACACCAGAGTGCCGCACGCGCTGCCGAAGCGCAGAGCGGCATCCCGGCGACCTTCATGGTCGCGCAAGCCGCGCATGAAACCGGCTGGGGCAAGCACCAGATTCGCAACGCCGACGGCACGCCCTCGCACAACCTGTTCGGCATCAAGGCCGGCGCCCACTGGAAGGGGCCGGTGGCCGAAGTGACGACGACCGAAGTGGTCGGCGGCGTCGCCCGCAAGGTGACCGCGAAGTTCCGCGCCTACGGCTCCTACGCCGAATCGTTCCAGGACTACGCGCGGATGATGAAAGACAGCCCGCGCTACACGCGGGTCGTCGCCAGCGCCGGCTCGGCCCAGGGCTTCGCGCAAGGCCTGCAGCGCGCGGGCTACGCCACCGACCCGGCGTATGCCGACAAGCTCACCCGCGTGATCAACACCACCTTGCGCCTGCAGCGCGGGCTGGCTTAAGCGCGCGACCAACGACAGGGCCTGAACCATGAAACTTGCAGTGCCGTTCTGGTCTCGCGCACATCGGGCGTGCGTAGGGCGGGCTTCAGCCCACGCGTCGCGCGCGCGGCATGACGTCCCGTGGGCTGAAGCCCACCCTACAGATTGCAGTGAGGACGCGCCATGAGACACCCAGTGTCAACCTGTTCTCCGCGGGCCGCCGCGCCGGGCCGCCCCAAGCAAGGCCCGACCCTCAAGGGGCCACGAAGGGGCCCCTTCGTGGCCCCTGAGGGTCGATCGCCGTACTCGGCGAGCGGGGTGTTGTCATGACTACTTCGGCACTTTTGTCGCTCGGCACGCGGACGATGTTCGCCAACTACGCGGCCTTGCAGACGACCGGCAACAACATCGCCAACGCGAACACCGCCGGCTATTCGCGCCAGTCGGTCGAGCTCGAGACGGCGGGCGGCCAGTTCACCGGCGCTGGCTTCTTCGGCAAGGGCGTCAACGTGACCACAGTCACGCGCAGCCACGACGAGTTCCTCACCCGCGAAGCGGCGGGCGCCCGTTCGCTCGCCGCCGGCGACGAGGCGCGCTCCGCGCAATTGAATCAACTCGAGAAAGTGTTCGCCACCGGCGAGTCCGGCATCGGCTATGCGGCCGGCGAGTTTCTCAACGCCTTCACCGACGTGGCGAACCGGCCGGCCGACGCGTCGGCGCGGCAGGTCGTGCTCGCGCGTGCGGCCGACGTGGCCTCGCGCTTTCGCGCCGCGGGCGAACAAATCGATGCGATCCAGGCCGGCGTCACCTCGGACCTGAAGACCGCGGTCGCGACAGTGAACTCGCTGGCCCAGCGGGTCGCCGACATCAACAACCAGATCGCCGCGGTCATCGGCACGGGGCACGAGCCGAACGACCTGCTCGACCAGCGCGACCAGCTGGTCAGCGAGATCAGCCAGTACCTGCCGGTGAGCACGATTCCCGCGAGCGACGGCACGCTGAGCCTGTTCATTGGCGGCGGCCAGCGCCTGGTGCTCGGCAACCAGGCCGCGACGCTCGCGGCCGTGCCCGACCCCTACGATCCCGGCGTGGTTCACCTCGGCATGCGCGACGCCGGCGGCGACCATGTGTTCCCCGACGACCTGATGAGCAGCGGCTCGATCGCCGGCCTGCTGCGCTTCCAGAAAGTGGACCTGCCCGCTGCGCGCAACCTGCTCGGCCAGATGGCCTCGGCGCTCGCCGGCCAGGTCAATGCCCAGCAGGCGCTGGGCGTGGACCTCGGCCAACCGGCGGGCAGCGGTGCGCCGATCTTCAGCCTCGGCGCGCCCGGCGTCGCGCCGGCCAGCGGCAACGCGAAGGCGGCCGACGGCACCGACGTCGCCTCCTACATCGATGCGAGCGGCGCGCGCGTGCCGTCGGTGAGCCTCACCGTCACCGACCCGACCGAACTGCAGGCAAGCGACTATGAACTGCGGAATTCCGCGACCACTCCCGGCGCGTTCCAGCTCACCCGGCTCGCCGACGGCACGGTGAGCACTGTCAACTCCGGCGACGTGGTCGATGGTTTCCGCGTGGACGTGGTGGCGCCGCTGCCCGCCGCCGGTGACCGCTTCCTGCTGCGCCCGGTGGGCGACGCGGCGCGCGACATGCGGCGGGTGCTCGACGACCCGAAAGGGATCGCCGCAGCGTCGCCGGTCACCGCCACCGTGGGCTCTGCCAACACCGGTACCGCGACAGTGGCCGACCTGCATGCGACCGACCCTGCGATCGATCCCGAACTGACCGCGACGCTCACCTTCAGCTCGGACACCGGCGACTACAGCTGGGAGCTGCGCGACCGAACGAGCGGCACGCTCGCGAGCAGCGGCACCGGTATCTGGCAAGCGGGCCAGCCGATCGCGCTCAATGGCTGGGAGATGACGCTCAACGGCGTGCCGAAGAGCGGCGACACCCTGGTCGTCGACAAGACCATCTATCCGGCCAACAACAACGGCAATGCGCGCGCGCTGATCGACCTGCGCGACGCGCGCATCGTCGGCCAGCAGACGCTCGCCGGCGGCAGCGTCGTGCCGGGCGAGACGATCACCGATGCGTATGCGAATGCGCTGTCCGACATCGGCGTGCGGGTGCAAAGCGCGCAGACCGCGGCCGAGATGTCGGCTGCCGTCGCCACCGATGCCGAAACCGCGCGCAGCGCCAAGGCCGGCGTCAACCTCGACGAGGAAGCGGCGCGGCTGATCCAGTTCCAGCAAAGCTACCAGGCCGCGGCGAAGATGCTGCAGGTTGCGCAGTCGGTGTTCGACACCTTGCTGCAAGCGACTGCCGGTTGATTCGGAGTAAGCCACCATGACGCGCATCAGCACCGCCCACGCCTTCGACTCGACGCTCGATCGGCTGGTCCAGCGGCAGGGCGAATTGAGCGACGCGCAGCAGCAGCTCAGCAGCGGCAAGCGCGTCAGCCGCGCGAGCGACGACCCGACCGCGGCGGCGCGGGCCGAGCGGGCGCTGGCGAGCATCGCGCGCGCCGATGCAACCCAGCGCGCAGTCGAGACCAGCCAGACGCAGATGACGCAGACCGAAGGCGCGCTCGGCGATGCAGGCGACCTGCTGCAGCAGGCGCGCGAGGCCTTGGTGGCCGCGGGCAACGCGAGCTACACCGACGCCGAACGCAGGGGCTTCGCGCAAAAGCTGAGCGGCATCCGCGCGCAGCTGCTGTCGGTGGCCAACCGCAGCGATGGCGCAGGCGGCCACCTGTTCGGCGGCCAGGGCTCGAACCAGCCGCCGTTCCTCGACGCCCCCGGCGGCGTGCAGTTCCGGGGCATCGGCGGGCAGGCCCAGGTCGCCGGCGACGAGGCCTTGCCGATCACGCTCGACGGCCGTGCCACCTGGCTGTCCGCCCCCACCGGCAACGGCGTGTTCGAGACGCGCGCGATCACGAGCACCGGCAGTGCGTGGATCGATGGCGGCGGCGTCAGTGACCCGTCGGCGCTGACCGGGTCGACCTACAGCGTGCAGTTCAGCGTGAGCGGCGGCGCGACGACCTATTCGGTGCTCAAGGACGGCGCAGCCACCGCGCAGACGAACGTGAGCTTCGCCAGCGGCAAGGCGATCGACGTCGACGGCATGTCGTTCACGATCAAAGGCGACCCGGCCGCCGGCGACGAGTTCGAGCTGCGCCCGTCGACGCCGACGCTGAGCGTCTTCGACGCCCTTGACAAGGCGATCACCGAGCTGTCGACGAGCTCGCGCAGCAGCGCGCAGATTGCGCAAAGCAACGCCGAGAACCTGCGCAACATCGACTCGGTGATGGGGCGCTTGCAGTCGGCGCGCTCCGACGTCGGCGAGACGCTCAACCGCATCGACGGCGTGACGAACCGGCTCGATGCGCAGAAGCTGCAAGGCGTGACCGAACGCTCCAACGCCGAAGACCTCGACATGGTGCAGGCGATTTCCGATTTTCAGAGCAAGCAAAGCGGCTACGATGCGGCCCTGAAGTCGTATTCGATGGTGCAGCGCCTGTCGCTGTTCCAGTACATCAATTCGTAGATCCGTCGCGGACAAGGAGCGAGCGCGTGAGTGATGCCATCCTGGGCCAGGTGGCCCTGGGCTACTCGCCTTTCATCGACCGCAACCGCGCCGTCACGGCGACCCGGCTGACGGTGTTCCCGCTGGATCCCGAGGCCACGCTCGACGCCGCCCAGCTGCTGCACGCGGTGGGCAGCGTCTGGCCGGTCGATGGCGCGCGGGTGTCGCTCAACATCGCCAGTGAAAGCCTGCTGCGCGACGTGCTCGCGGCCCAGCCGGCGACCAACCTGATGATCGAGATCCCGGCCTTCATGGCCGGCGACGCGCAGTACCTCGAGGCCATCGCCGCCCTGCATGGGCGCGGCAGCGTGCTGCTGATCAAGGGCCGCCCGCTGAAGGAGTTGCCGCGCGAGGTGCTGCCGTGCTTCAAGTTCTCGATCATCGAGCTCGCCGATGACCGGCGCCTCACCGACACGGCCAAGCCCCCTGCCGGCGTGAGCCGGACCATCGCGCATGTGCAGTCGGGCGTGTCGAGCGTTGCCGACATGGAGGCGAGCTTCAACCGCGGCGCCGCTGCGGTGCTCGGCTGGCCGATCGACGACGTGCTCACCGGTGCCGCCAGCGACGGTCGCAAGGCCGGGCAGACCGACCTGCAGGTGATCGTCGAGCTGATCAACCGGGTCGACAAGCAGGAGCCGATCGAAAAGCTCGAAGGCACGCTCAAGCGCGACCCCTCGCTCGCGTTCAAGCTGATGCGCTACATCAACTCGCCGGCCTTCGGCCTGTCGGTGGAGATCAGCTCGTTTCGCCACGCCATCATGATGCTCGGCTACCAGCGCCTGAAGCGCTGGCTCGCGCTGCTGCTGGCCACCGCCAGCAAGGACACCAACCTGCGCCCGGTGATGTTCGCGGCGGTGCGCCGCGGCATGCTGATGGAGGAGCTGGTGCGTTCCGGCGGCGACGACGAGATGCGCAACGAGATGTTCATCTGCGGCGTGTTCTCGCTGCTCGACCGCATGTTCCGCCAGCCCTTCTCCGAGCTGATGCGAACCATCCCGGTGCCCGAGCGCGTCTACCAGGCGCTGGTCGACGGCAGCGGGCCGTACCAGCCCTACATCGAGCTGGTGAGGGCGGTCGAAGCCGAGTCGCTGTACGACTTCCGCGAGGCCGCCGACAAGCTGATGATGAGCGTGACCGAAATCAACCGCGCCGAGTTGCGCGCACTGACGGCGGCGGCGCAGCTGGATTGAGATTGAAGCAAGGGGCTGCCGCTGCCGGTCGCGAGGCGAGTGCGAAGGAAAACTGGTGAATCCTTGATCAGCGTTGAGGCCGTCCTTCGGACGGCATGCCTTAATGCACAGCTCCCCCGCGCCCCCTCCGAGAGGGGGCTCCAGCATGTTCGACGACACCACCCAGCCCTCCTCCGCGAGGAGGGCTCCAGCTTGTTTGACGAGCCGGCCTTGCGGCCGGCAACACCTCGCATGTCGCGCAGCGTCGTCGCCGTTACCCACTTCGCGAAGGTCGTCAAACAAACTGGAGCCCCTCTCGCGGAGAGGGGCTGGGGAGAGCCGTCGAACATGCTGGAGCCCC
>DASXQQ010000093.1:0-3560 GCA_036507085.1 Piscinibacter sp.
GGCGCGATGCACAGCCACCGCGGCCTGGTGCACACGATTCGCGGCTACAACCTGATCGCCGGGCAGGACGAGCGCGACGAACGCATGTGCTTCCTGCCGCTGTGCCACATCGCCGAGCGCATCGGCGGCGAGTACTTCGGCATCTACACCGGCGCCCGGCTGAACTTCGTCGAGAACCCCGAGACGGTGCCCGAGAACGTGCGCGAGATCGCGCCGACCGTGTTCACCGCGGTGCCGCGCATCTGGGAAAAGTTCTACTCCGGCGTGACGATCTCGCTGCGCGAAGCGAGCCGGCTGCAGCAGAAGGCCTATGCCTGGTCGCTCGGCGTGGGCATGCGCATCGCGGAACGGGTGCTGGCGGGCCAGCCGGTGGGCGCCGGGCTCAAGCTGCAGTTCCACATTGCGCGCGTGCTGGCGCTGAACAACGTGCGCAAGCTGATCGGCATTCACCGGGCGCGCGCGCTGTTCACTGGCGCCGCGCCGATCTCGCCCGACCTCGTCAAGTGGTACCTGGCGCTGGGCGTGCCGATGCTCGAGGTCTGGGGCATGACCGAAACCTGCGGCGCCGCCACCTACACGCCGCCCGGGCGCATCAAGCCCGGCATGATCGGGCCGGCCTGCCCGTACAACGAGGTCAAGCTCGATGCGGCCACCGGCGAGCTGCTGGTGCGCGGCACCAATGTGTTCATGGGCTACCTGAACCTGCCCGAGAAGACGGCCGAGACCATCGACGCCGACGGCTGGCTGCACACCGGTGACGTCGGCGGGGTCGACGCCGACGGCTGCTTCAAGATCACCGACCGCATGAAAGACATCATCATCACCGCCGGCGGCAAGAACATCACCCCGAGCGAGCTGGAGAACGACCTGAAGTTCTCGCCCTACATCACCGACGCGGTGGTGATCGGCGACCGCCGCGCCTACCTCACGGTGATCGTGATGGTGGACCAGGAGAACGTCGAGAAGTACGCTCAGGACCACGACGTGCCGTTTTCCAACTACGCGAGCCTCACGCGATCGAAGGAAATCCAGGACCTGATCTGGAGCGAGATCGAACGCGTCAACAAGAAGTTCGCGCGGGTCGAGCAGATCAAGAAGTTCTTCCTGCTCGAAACCCAGCTTGGCGCCGAAGACGAGGAACTGACGCCGACGATGAAGCTCAAGCGCAAGCTGGTCGAGAGGAAGTACGCCGACCGCATCGAAGCGATGTACCACTGAAGGAGACCCATCATGAGACTGACCAGAACGACCAAGCGCTCGACATTCCCGTTCGGGCTGAGCTTGTCGAAGCCCTTCGGCGAGCTCAGGGATGGCCCTTCGACAAGCTCAGGGCGAGCGGTTCGGGTCGCGGTCGCTTGCGCCGCTGCGCTTGCGACCACGCTTGCCCTCGCCGCGCCGCCCGCGCAGGGCGTGAGCAAGAACGAAATCGTGCTCGGGTCGATCCAGGACCTGTCGGGGCCGATCGCCGGCTTCGGCAAGCATGTGCGCCTGGGCATGCTGTTGCGGGTGGACGAAGTCAATGAGCAAGGCGGCGTGAACGGCCGCAAGATCAAACTGCTCGTCGAAGACTCGGCCTACGACCCGAAGAAGGCGGTGCTGGCGGCGCAGAAGCTCGTCAACCAGGACAAGATCTTCGCGATGGTGGGCCACATCGGCACCGCACAGAACAACGCCGCGATGCCGGTGCAGTTCGAGAAGAACGTCATCAACTTCTTCCCGGTGACGGCGGCGCGCGAAATGTACGAACCGTTCCATCGCCTCAAGTACTCGTTTGCCGCGACCTACTTCGACCAGATGCGCACGGCCTTGCCCAAGCTGGTCAAGGAAAAGAATGCGAAAAAGGTCTGCACCCTCTACCAGGACGACGACTTCGGCCTCGAGGTGTTGCGCGGCGCCGAAGCCGGGCTGAAGAGCATGGGCATGGAACTGGTCGAGAAGACCTCTTACAAGCGTGGCGCGACCGACTTCTCGTCGCAGGTGGCGCGCATGAAGGTGGCCGGCTGCGACTTCGTCGTGCTCGGCACCATCATCCGCGAGACCATTGGCACCATCGGAGAAGCGCGCAAGACCGGCTTCAGCCCAACCTTCTTCGGCTCGAGCGCGACCTATACCGACCTGATCCACAAGCTCGGCGGCAAGGCGATGGACGGACTTTACGCGACCCACACGGTGCAGCACCCTTACCTCGACGAGGCCTCGCAGCCGATCCGCTTCTGGGCGACGAAGTACAAGACCAAGTTCAACGAAGACCCGACGGTGTTCTCGGTCTATGGCTACAACGTGATCGACGGGTTTCTCCAAGCCGCGCAAAAGGCCGGGCCCAACCTGACGACCGACAGCTTCATCAAGGCCATGGACTCCCTGACCATTCCGGCCGATATGTTCGGCGGACCGGAGCAGACGTTCAGCCCGAAGAAGCGGTTGGGCAACGACCTGTCGCGCCTGTCGCAGCTGCAGGACGGGCGCTGGAAGGTGGTGTCGGACTACGTGAGGCCGTAAGCTCGGCCTCAGCTGATGATGTACGCTGCGGCCCCGCTGGACAGCAGCGTGCCGTCGGCGCCGATGAACTCCATGCGCGTCGATGCGACACGTGAGCCGAGGCGCATCACCTGGGCCCGCATCTCGAAGCGCTCGCCGATCCCTGGGCGCAGGTAGTCGATGCGCAGGTCGATGGTGCTCAGCTTGGCGAAGCGCGCGAGGCGGGCGTCGGGGGTTTCGTCCATGTGGCGCGCGCCGATCGCGGCCATCACCGCAAGGCCGCCCATCGCGTCGAGCGCGGCGCTGATCACGCCGCCGTGCAGTCGCTGGTGGACGAAGTGGCCGATGAGCTCGGGGCGCATCGCCAGATGGCCGCTGACGCTTTCGGGCGACAACTCGCCGATGCGCAGGCCGATCACCCGGTTGAAGGCGATGCGCTCCTCGAAGATGATCTTCAGGCGCGAGACGAACTCGGGCTCGAAGAACGGCGCGGGTACGGCGGGCAGGATCGCGGTCATCGGGGTTTCTTCCTCTTCGGGGTGTTCGATGGCGGCGTCATGAACGCGTCGCCGCGGTTGCCCGGCTCGGGCTCGGGCAGCGGCCGGCCCGAGTCGCGCCATTCCACCGCGGCGGCGAAGCCGTGGGTCTCGGCGTAGCGCTTGAACCACAGGCCCTCGGGCGAATGGCGGGTGACGCCGTCGAACAGCGTCGCGAACATCTGCGACTGCTCCAGGCCCATCGCATCGACCGCCTGGTTGATGACGAGCTTGTGCATCATCAGCTGGTTCTTCGGCACGCCCGCGATGCGCTCGGCCAGCCGCTGCACGGCGGCATCGAGCTCGCCGGCCGGCACCGATTGCAGCGCGAGGCCCCAGTCGGCGGCGGTGCGGCCGTCGATCAGGTCGCCGGTGAAGAGCATGCGCTTGGCGCGCTGGGGCCCGAGCCGGTAGACCCACATCGCGCCGGTCGGGCAGCCCCAGACGCGCGCCGGCATGTAGCCGATCTTCGCGTCGTCGGCCATCACGATCAGGTCGCAGCACAACGCGATGTCGCTGCCGCCGGCCACCGCGTAGCCGTGGACC
>DASXQQ010000094.1:0-11244 GCA_036507085.1 Piscinibacter sp.
CAAGGTCTTCGCCCTGCTCGACCGCTGCCCGCACAAGGGCGGCCCGCTGAGCCAGGGCATCGTGTTCGGCGAGAGCGTCGCCTGCCCGCTGCACAACTGGACCATCGGCCTGGCCGACGGCTGTGCGCGCGCGCCCGACGAGGGCTGCACGACGAAGTTCAGCGTGAAGGTGGACAGCGGTGTCGTGCACCTCGACATCGACGAACTCAACAACCTCGCGCTGGGTGAGGTGCAGGTCTCGGCATGAGCACGCCAGCGCCGACCGAGACACGCTCCACCTGCCCCTATTGCGGGGTCGGCTGTGGCGTGATCATCGAGTCGCGCGGGCGGCAGATCACCGGTGTGCGCGGCGACCCGGATCACCCGGCGAACTTCGGCCGGCTCTGCACCAAAGGCAGCACGGTCCACCACACCGCGACGCACAACATCGCGCTGCAGACCCGGCTGCTGCACCCGCAGCATCGCGCACGGCGCGGCGAGGCGCCGCAGGCAGTCGGCTGGAATGCCGCGCTCGACCTCGCGGCCGACAAGTTCCATCAGATCATCCGCGACCACGGCCCCGATGCGGTCGGCTTCTACATCTCGGGCCAGTTGCTGACCGAGGACTACTACGTCTTCAACAAGCTCGCCAAGGGCTTGATCGGCAGCAACAACATCGACACCAATTCGCGCCTGTGCATGAGCAGCGCGGTCGCCGGCTACAAGATGACGCTGGGCGCCGACGCGCCGCCGGCCTGCTACGACGACATCGCGCACGCCCACACGCTGTTCATCGCCGGCTCGAACACCGTGTTCGCGCACCCGATCGTGTTCCGCCGCATCGAGGACGCGAAGCGCGCGAACCCGGCGCTGAAGATCATCGTCGCCGACCCGCGCCGCACCGAGACCGCCGAGGCCGCCGACCTGCATCTACCCATCCTCCCGGGCACCGATGTCGCGCTGTTCAACGGCATGCTGCACGTGATGCTGTGGGAAGAGCTCACCGACAGCGCCTACATCGCCGCGCACACGTCCGGCTTCGCGGCCCTCAAGGCGCGCGTGCGCGACTTCACGCCGAAGGAGACCGCCAAGCTGTGCGGCATCAGCGAAGACGCGCTGGTGCAAGCCGCGCGCTGGTTCGCGAGCGGGCCGACCTTGTCGCTGTATTGCCAAGGCCTGAACCAGAGCAGCAGCGGCAGCGCGAAGAACGCGGCGCTGATCAACCTGCACCTGGCCACCGGCCAGATCGGCAAGCGCGGCGCCGGCCCGTTCTCGCTGACCGGACAGCCCAACGCGATGGGCGGGCGCGAAGTCGGCGGGCTCGCGAGCCTGCTGAGCGCGCACCGCGACCTGGCCAACCCTGAGCATCGCGCCGAAGTCGCGCGCCTGTGGGGCGTGGCCGACGTGCCGGCGGCGCCGGGCAAGACCGCGGTCGAGATGTTCGAGGCCGCGGCCGACGGCGAGATCAAGGCTTTGTGGATCGCCTGCACCAATCCGGCCCAGTCGATGCCCGACCAGGCCACCGTGCGCCGCGCGCTCGCCCGCGCCGAATTCGTCGTGGTGCAGGAAGCGTTCTCCACGACCGCCACCTGCGGCTTCGCCGACCTGCTGTTACCGGCAACCACCTGGGGCGAGAAGGACGGCACCGTCACCAACAGCGAGCGCCGCATCAGCCGCGTGCGCCCGGCCGTCTGGGCGCCCGGCGAGGCACGCCACGACTGGGCCATCGCCGCCGAATTCGCGCGCCGGCTCGAAGCGCAGCTGCGCCCGGGCGAGGCGAGCCTGTTCCCCTATGGCACGGCCGAAGCGGTGTGGAACGAGCACCGCGAGTCGACGCGCGATCGCGACCTCGACATCACCGGCCTCAGCTACGCGCGGCTCGATGCCGGGCCGGCGCAATGGCCGTTCCCCGAAGGCGCCACGACCGGCAAGGCGCGGCTGTACGAAGACGGCGTGTTCCCCACCGCCGACGGCCGCGCGAATTTCGTCGACACGCCCTACGACGGCCTCGCCGAACCCCGTGACGCGCGCTACCCGTTCTCGCTCAACACCGGGCGGCTGCGCGACCAGTGGCATGGCATGAGCCGCACCGGCACCGTCGGCCGGCTGTTCGGCCACATGCCCGAGCCGGTGATCGAAATGCATGCGCAGGACCTGGCGCGCCTGCGCCTCACCGACGGCGACCTGGTGCATGTCACCTCGCGCCGCGGCAGCCTCGTGATCCCGGTGAAAGCGAGCGAGCAGATGGCGCCGTCGCAGACCTTCATCGCGATGCACTGGGGCGAGGAATTCCTGTCCGGCAGCAGCAGCACCGGCGAGCGCCTCACCGGCGTCAACGCGCTGACGTCGCCCGCCTTCTGCGCGCGCTCCAAGCAGCCCGAGCTCAAGCACGCCGCGGTGAAGGTCCTCAAGGCCGAGATGCCCTGGCAGCTGGTCGGCGTGGCCTGGCTGCCCGACGACCAGGCACTGATCGCGCGCGAACAACTGCGCGAGCTGATGACCGCGTTCCCGTTCGCGACCTGTGTGCCCTTCGGCCGCGAGCGCGCCGGTGTGCTGTTCCGCGCCGCCGCCTACGAGAGCGCACCCGAGGCGCTGATGACGCGCATCGAGCAGCTGCTCGGCCTCGGCGCCAAGGGCGTGCTGCGCTACGCCGACAAGCGGCGCGGCCAGCGCCGCAGCATGCGGCTGCATGTGGAGGGCGGCGACACCCACATCGAAGGCTTCCTGCTGGCCGGCGACACCAGCGCCGAAGCCTGGATCAAGACGCTGCTACAGGACGAACTGCCGGCGCAGGCCTATGGCCGTTTGCTGCTCGTACCCGGCGCGAAGGCGCCGGTCGCGGTGGCGGCGAAAGGCCGGCAGGTGTGCAGCTGTTTCGACGTCAGCGAGACCCAGATCGACACCACCCTCGCCGCCTGCAGCGGTTCGCCGGACGCCAAACTGCAGCGCCTGCAGGACACGCTGAAATGCGGCACCAACTGCGGCTCGTGCGTCCCGGAGCTCAAGCGCATGATTCGTTTGCAGCAGCGGGCCGCCTGACGCCCCAGCGAGCATCAGCCGGCCCGAAAATTGCCTTGCTCAGTGCAGGAGACAACATGAGCATCACGGCGTACATCAAGGAAATCGGCCGCGGCAAGGAAGGCGCCCGGTCGCTGAACCAGGAGCAGGCCTACGACCTGATGAGCCAGGTGCTCGACGGCCGCGTGACCGACCTGGAGGTCGGCGCCTTCGCGATGGCAATGCGCATCAAGGGCGAGTCCACCGAAGAGCTCGCCGGTTTCCTCGACGCGGTGCAGGAGCGCTGCATCCCGCTGCGCCCGACCACCCCGATGGTGGTGCTGCCGTCGTACAACGGCGCGCGCAAATTGCCCAACCTCACGGCCCTGCTCGCGCTCCTGCTCGCGCAGGACGGCGTGCCGGTGCTGGTGCACGGGCCCGCACGCGACCCCGGGCGCGTCACCAGCGCCGAGATCTTTCACGACCTCGGCCTGCCGATCGCGCACGATGGCGCCGACATTCCGCATGCCTGGGCGCGCCACGAGCCGGTGTTCATCGCCACCGAAACGCTGTGCCCATCGCTCGCGCGGCTGCTCGACGCGCGCTGGGTCATCGGGCTGCGCAACCCCGGCCACACCGTGGCCAAGCTGATCGACCCGACGCGCGGCGGCGCCGCCTTCCGCTTGGTGAACTACACCCACCCCGAGTACGGCAAAGCGCTGACGGCGTTCCTGCAGCACACCGGCGCGAACGCGATGCTGATGCGCGGCACCGAGGGCGAGCCGGTCGCCGACCCGCGACGCCTTCCCAAGCTCGACGTGCTGCTGCACGGCATGCCGCGCCCGGAGCTGTCGCTGGCGGCGCGCGAAGGCGTGCTGACCGAGCTGCCGGTGCTGCCGCGCTCGACCGACGCGGCCACCACCGCGCTGTACATCCAGTCGGTGGTCAGCGGCGAGAAGCCGGCGCCGGCGCCGCTCACGCAGCAGGTCGAGTGCATCCAGCGCGCCCTCGGCGCCTGGCGCCAGGCACCGGTCACGGAGTTGAGTGCATGACCCGTCGCAAGCCCACCGTTCATCTCGTCGGCGCCGGGCCCGGCGACCCTGAGCTGCTGACGCTCAAGGCCGTGCGTGCGATCCGCGCGGCGACGGTGCTGCTCGTTGACGACCTGGTCGGCGCCGGCGTGCTGCGCTATGCGCGCAAGTCGGCGCGCATCGTCCACGTCGGCAAGCGCGGCGGCTGCGCCAGCACGCCGCAGGCCTTCATCGAGAAGCTGATGGCGGCCGAGGCATTGAAGGGCGAACGCGTCGTGCGCCTCAAGGGCGGCGACCCCTTCGTGTTCGGGCGCGGCGGCGAGGAGGCCGAGCATCTGCGTGCGCTGGGCATCGCGGTCGAGGTCGTCAACGGCATCACCGCCGGGCTGGCGGCGGTCACGTCGCTCGGCGCACCGCTCACGCATCGTGAGCACGCGCACGGCGTGATGTTCGTCACCGGGCATGCGCGCGGCGAAGACGCGACCGTGCATTGGCCCACGCTTGCAGCGGCGGCGGCCCAAGGCCTGACGCTCGTGATCTACATGGGCATCGCGAAAGTGGAGTCGCTGCAGCGTGGGTTGCTCGAAGGCCTGTCGGCCGACACCCCGGTCGCGGTGGTCCAGCACGCAAGCTTGCCGAACCAGCGCGACGTGCAATGCCGCCTCGGCGATCTGGCCGCCGCGATCGAGCGCGAGGGCATCGGCAGCCCGGCGATCATCGTCGTCGGCGACGTACTGCTCGCGGTGCAGAGCCTCGCGCAACGCGCCGGCGTTCACCGGGTAGCCTGAGCCGCTCAGAGTTTTTCTCGGCAGTCATCCGGACCCCGTTCGGGCTGAGCTTGTATTTCCGATCGTCCTGAGCCTGTCGAAGGAAGCCCCGCCACCCGCTGTACAGGCACTTCGACAGGCTCAGTGCGAACGGGAAGTGGTGCGCTGAGAAAAAGTCCCAGCGGCGCGAGCCGCGATAATCGCCACCATGCAGTCATTCGATGCCGTCGTCATCGGCGCCGGCGCGGCCGGCTTGTTCTGTGCCGGCATTGCCGGACAGCGTGGCCTGAAGGTGCTGCTGATCGACCACGCGGACAAGCTGGCCGAGAAGATCCGCATCTCCGGCGGCGGACGCTGCAACTTCACCAACCGCGACGCCGGGCCGGCCCAGTTCCTGTCGGGCAACCCGCACTTCTGCCGCTCGGCGCTCGCGCGCTACACGCCGCAGGACTTCATCGCGCTGGTCAAGCGTCACCGCATCGCGTTCCACGAAAAGCACAAGGGCCAGCTGTTCTGCGACGGCTCCAGCGACGAGATCATCGCGATGCTGCTGCGCGAATGCGAGCTCGGCGGCGTGACGCGCTGGCAGCCCTGCGTGGTGCACGAGGTTCGCCGCGATGGCGACGGCTTCGGGCTCGCCACCGATCGCGGCCCCGTCGCCAGCACGCAGGTCGTGATCGCCACCGGCGGCCTGTCGATCCCGAAGATCGGCGCATCCGATTTCGGCTATCGGGTGGCGCGCCAGTTCGGCCACCGCATCGTCGACACGCGCCCTGCCCTGGTGCCGCTGACCTTCGACGCCGCCGCCTGGGCGCCCTTCGTCGCGCTCGCCGGCCTGTCGCTGCCGGCCAGCGTCGCGGCGGGCAGCGGCAAGGCGCGCGGCGAATTCCACGAAGACCTGCTGTTCACCCACCGCGGCCTGAGCGGGCCGGCGATCCTGCAGATCTCCACGTTCTGGCAACCGGGCTCCGCGATCCGGCTCGACCTCGCCCCGGAGCACGATCTCCCGGCGCTGTTGACCCACGCCAAGAAGACCTCACGCCGCCACCTGGGCAACGAACTGGCCGAGTTGCTGCCGCGCCGCCTGGCCGAGACCTGGCTCGCCGGCCGGCCCGAACTCGCGCAGCGCCCGCTGCCGGAATTGCGCGACCGCGAACTCACGCAGCTGGCGGCCGACCTGAAGCGCTGGGAGCTCCTGCCCTCGGGCACCGAGGGCTACCGCAAGGCCGAAGTCACTGCCGGCGGGGTCGACACCCGCGGTCTCGACTCGCAATCGATGCAGAGCTGCCACGTCCCCGGTCTGCATTTCATCGGCGAGGTGGTCGACGTGACCGGCTGGCTCGGCGGCTACAACTTCCAGTGGGCCTGGGCCAGCGCCGCGGCCTGCGCCCGTTCGCTCGCCCCCGCGTTGGTACCCCAGTGAGCGTGCGTTGCGGCACGCCGTTTGTCTGGCTATAATCGCGCTCTTTGCTGGCAAACCCCAACTTTTCCTACATGACTACGATTCGCGTCAAAGAAAACGAGCCGTTCGACGTGGCACTGCGCCGCTTCAAGCGCACCATCGAGAAACTCGGCCTGCTGACCGATCTGCGTGCCCGCGAGTTCTACGAAAAGCCCACCGCCGAGCGCAAGCGCAAGAAGGCCGCCGCGGTGAAGCGCCACTTCAAGCGCATCCGCAGCATGCAGCTGCCCAAGCGCCTGTACTGAGCTCGGGCGAACAAGCATCCAACAAAAGCCCGCAGCAGCGGGCTTTTTTTCCTCCTAGCGAGACATCATGAGCCTCAAGGACCGGATCACCGAAGACATGAAGACCGCCATGCGCGCCAAGGACTCGGCGCGCCTGCTGACGATCCGCGGCCTGCTCGCGGCGCTGAAGCAGAAAGAGGTCGACGAGCGGGTAACGCTCGACGACGCAGCGGTGATCGCGATCGTCGACAAGCTGATCAAGCAGCGCAAGGATTCGATCTCGCAGTTCGCCGGCGCCGGCCGCACCGACCTGGTCGACAAGGAAACGGCCGAGCTTCAGGTGCTCGAGGGCTATCTGCCGCAGCGCCTGAGCGCCGACGAGATTGACACCGAGGTCGCCAAGATCGTGGCCGAGCTCGGCGCCAGCGGCCCCGGCGACATGGGTAAAGTGATGGGTGCGGTGAAGATGCGGCTGGCCGGCAAGGCCGACATGAGCCTCGTGTCGGCGGCCGTCAAACGCTCGCTCAGCAAGTAACGGCCATCGGCCACGGGGACCCGGCATGACGATCCAACTCCAGCAGCTCAGCCCCGACGTCTGCGTCGCCCCGCAGCTCGGCCCGGAGGCGATGGCGCCGGTGGCGCAGGCCGGGTTCAAGAGCGTCATCAACAACCGGCCCGACTTCGAGGGCGGCCCCGACCAGCCGACCCACTCGAGCATCGAGGCCGCCGCGAAAGCCGCCGGTCTCGTCTACGAATTCATGCCGGTCGCGCCGAACTACCAGAGCCCGGAAGAGATCGCCCGCTTCGCCGAACTGCTGGCCACGCTGCCCAAACCCATTCTCGCGTTCTGCCGCACCGGCACGCGTTCGGGCAAGCTGTACCGCGCCGCCACCGGCGGTTGAATGTTGACCCCCACGTCGCTGCGCTCCTGCCCCCTGAGGGGGCCCTCAGCCGCCTTGAGGCGGCTCGGCGCCGGCTGAGCATCGATCGGCAACGGTGCGCCTGCGGCTCAAGGTCTTCCTGCTGGCGGTGATTCCGCTGCTGGCATCGCTCGGCCTGATCGCCGTCGCGGTGACGCAGCAGCAAGCCAAGCTCTACGCGCAAGAGCGCGCGCTGGTCGAGTCGGCCTACATGGCGGCCAAGCAGACCGAGCTGCGCAATTACGTCGACATCGCGCAAAGCACGATCGCGCCCTTGTACGACACGCGCCGCGACGACGAGGCGATCCGCCAGGAAGCGATGCGCCTGCTGGAGTCGCTGGCCTACGGCATCGACGGCTACTTCTTCGTCTTCGACACCGGCGGGCGCAGCGTGATGCACCCCCGCCAGCCGGAGCTGGTCGGGCAAGACCTCTGGGAGCTGCGCGACATCAACGGGCTGCCGGTCATTCAGCAGTTGATCGCCCGCGGGCATGAAGGCGGCGGCTTCGTTCGATACGTCTGGCAAAAGCCCTCGACACATGCACTGGCGCCCAAGCTCGGCTATGCCATCACGCTGCCGCGCTGGAACTGGATGATCGGCACCGGCCTCTACCTCGACGACATCCAGGCCACGCTGGCGCTGCTGGATCGGAAGGTGAGCGACAACGTGGCCACCACGCTGTGGTGGATCGCCGGCATCGCGGCTTTCGGCATCGCCTTGATCGGCGGCAGCGGGCTCGCGCTGAACCTGAGCGATGCGCGCATCGCCGAAGCGAAGTTGCGCCTGCTCGCCCGCCAGGTCGTGAAGTCGCAGGAAGACGAGCGTGCCCACCTCTCCCGCGAGCTGCACGACAGCACCAGCCAGACGCTGGTGTCGATCAAGCTGCTGCTGGAATCCGCCGTCGCGCGGATGGAAAGAAAGCTGCCTTCGCCGCAGGTGCCACTGGCCAAGGCGCTGAGCCGGCTGAGCGACGCGCTGCACGAGGTGCGCACCATCTCGCATCGCCTGCGCCCCGCCGAGCTCGATGTGCTGGGCCTGCCGGCAGCGCTGCAGCACCTCGGACAGGAGTTCAGCGCCCACAGCGCGATGAGCTTTTCGATGAAGGTGCGCGGCGAGCCGATCCGCTTGCCGGACGAAGTCAACACCGTGTTGTTTCGCGTGGCCCAGGAGTCGCTCACCAACATCCAGAAGCACGCGGCGGCAACTCGCGTGCAGTTGCGCCTGCTGTTCCATGACGCGGGTTTGCGCATGCGCCTGATCGACGACGGCGTGGGCTTCGACGTACCCGCCGTGCGCGTCGACCCGCGACGCGGCATCGGATTGCGCAACATGCGCGAGCGCGTCGAGTCCATCGGCGGAAGCTTCGCGATCGTCTCGCGGCCGGGCCTGACCCAGGTGCTGGCCGACATCGACGCCGCCGCGATCGCGCGATTCCAGCCGCTGCGCAGCGAGGCCGCTGCATGAACGCCCCCACCCGCGTGTTGCTCGTCGACGACCACCCGCTGGTACGCGAAGGGCTGAGGGCACGCTTGTCCGGCGTGCCCGACCTGGAGGTCGTGGCCGAAGCGGGCAATGCCGCCGAGGCCTTCGCGCGGGTCGAAGAGACCCGCGTCGACCTGGTGCTGATGGACGTGGGCATGAAGGACGTCAACGGGATCGAGCTCACGGCCCAGTTGATGGCGCGTCATCCGCAACTGAAGGTCGTGATGCTCAGCATGTACGACAACCCGGAGTACGTGCACCGCGCGATGCAGGCCGGCGCGCGCGGCTACGTGCTGAAGGACGCGCCGTCACAGGAGATCATCAGCGCGATCGAGGCCATCGTCGCCGGCCAGACCTTTCTGAGCCCGGCCATCTCCGGGCGCATGCTGCGCGCGCAAACGCCGCGACCGGTGCTGTCGATGCGCGAATGCGAGATCCTCGCCTGCATCGCCAAGGGCCAGGCCAGCAAGCAGATCGCCAGGGAGCTCGGCCTGAGCATCCGAACCGTCGAGACGCACCGCCAGAACATCAAGCGCAAGCTCAACCTCGAGGGCCAGGGTGAGCTGATCAAGTACGCCGTCGAACGGGGTTGGGAATATCGCGGCGAATAGCGGCCTGCACTCCGCGCAAGCGACGCATGTGCGCTGCGTGTTTCCACTTAACGGTTTCACCGGTTGCGCAACGCGGGCTGCCCGGTGTCTGATAGCGCGTCGTGCCGTTCGGGCGCGGGATCGAGCGTGTCCATGTCATGCATGATCCCGAGTCTTCGCTCGCCCCGATTCCCACACCCATGCAATTCATCGGAGATAACGTGTCCGCCCTACTCCAACTGTCACGCCTGATCGATCGGCTCAGCGAGCTGATCGGTCGCTGGGTGGCCTGGCTGGTCCTGGCGGCGGTGCTCATCAGCGCTGCCAACGCCTCGGTCCGCAAGACCCTCAACATCGGCTCCAACGCCTTCCTCGAGATCCAGTGGTACCTGTTCGCCGGGGTGTTCCTGCTGGCGGCCGGCTACACGATGATGAGACAGGAGCACGTGAAGATCGACGTGATCTCCGGGCACTTCTCCAAGCGCACGCAGATCTGGATCGACATCGTCGGCATCTGCGCGTTCCTGTTTCCCTTCGTCATCGTGGTCATCGCCTTCGCGCTGCCGCTGGTGATTCGTGCCTACGAGACCCATGAGATGTCGTCCAACGCCGGCGGCCTGATCCGCTGGCCGGTGTTTGCGCTGCTGCCCACCGGCATCGCGCTGCTGGGACTGCAGGGCATCTCGGAGCTGATCAAGCGCTTCGCCTTCTTGCAAGGCCTGGTGCCGGACCCGACGCGCAAGCTGCAGACCAAGTCCGCCGAGGAAGAACTCGCCGAGCTGTTGGCGAAGGAAATCGCCGCGAAGGAACGGGCTGCGCTGGAGGCGAAGAAATGATCGACTTCCTCATCGCCAACATGGCGCCGTTTATGTTCGGCAGCCTCATCGTCTTTCTTCTGTTCGGCTACTCCGTCGCGTTCTCGTTGGCCGCCTGCGGCCTGTTTTTCGGGTTCTTGGGCGTTCAGCTGGGCATGCTGCCGGAAGCGCTGCTGCAGGCCTTGCCGCTGCGCATGTTCGGCATCATGCAGAACGACACGCTGCTGGCGATCCCGTTCTTCACCTTCATGGGCCTGATCCTCGAGCGCTCGGGCATGGCCGAAGACCTGCTCGACACGATCGGTCAGCTGTTCGGCCCGATCCGCGGCGGCCTCGCCTACGCGGTGATCTTCGTCGGTGCGATGCTCGCCGCGACCACCGGTGTGGTGGCCGCCTCGGTCATCTCGATGGGGCTGATCTCGCTGCCCATCATGCTGCGCTACGGCTACGACCGCCGCGTGGCGAGCGGCGTGATCGCCGCCTCGGGCACCCTGGCGCAGATCATTCCGCCGTCGCTGGTGCTGATCGTCATGGCCGACCAGCTCGGCAAGAGCGTGGGCGACCTGTACAAGGGCGCGTTCGTCCCCGGTTTCGTGCTGACCGCCTTGTACGTCGGCTACGTGCTGGTCGTCACGCTGGTCAAGCCGCAGTGGGCGCCCGCGCTGCCCAAGGAGGCCCGAACGATTCGCGAGGACGACGGCTCGGCCGGACTGCGCTCGCTCGGCGTGGTGCTGCTGCTGTCGGTCGGTGGCGCCATCGCCTTTGCCAAGTCGCGCCCGGACACGGTCGCGACCGACGAGTTGATCGTCACCTCGATGTGCGTCGGCGTGGGGACGGCGTTCGTGCTCGCGGTGCTCAACCGCGTCACCAAGCTCGGGCTGCTGTCGCGCATGGCCGAGCGTGTGACCTTCGTGCTGATCCCGCCGCTCGGGCTGATCTTCCTGGTGCTGGGCACGATCTTCCTCGGCGTGGCCAC
>DASXQQ010000095.1:0-2535 GCA_036507085.1 Piscinibacter sp.
GCTCTGGCATGTTCGACGACACCACCCAGCCCTCCTCCGCGAGGAGGGCTCCAGTTTGTTTGACGGGCCTTGGCGAAGTCGATCGCGGCGAACACGCTGTGCGACATGCGAGGCGCGGCCGGCCGCAGGCCGGCTTGTCAAGCAAGCTGGAGCCCCTCTCTTGGAGAGGGGCTGGGGAGAGCCGTCCAACCTGCTGGAGCCCCCTCTCGGAGGGGGCGCGGGGGAGCCGTGCGTTAAGTCATGCGTCCGAAGGACGCATGAAGTATGCCGTCCGAAGGACGGCATACTTCACGCATGACGCTCGCCCCGCCCGACCATCCGCTGCGCCTGCTGCACCTGGAGGACTCGGAACTCGACCACGAGCTGACGCTCGCGCACCTGCGGCGCGGCGGACTGGACGTGCAGGCGCTGCGGGTCGACTGCGAAGCCGAGTACCTGCGGGCGCTCGAGCAGCCCTGGGACCTGATCGTCTCCGACTACAACCTGCCGGGCTTTTCCGGCCTGGTGGCGCTGGACCTGCTGAAGGCCTACGGGCGCGACATTCCGTTCGTGCTGGTGTCGGGCGAGATCGGCGAGGACACGGCGGTCGAGGCGATGCGCAACGGCGCCAGCGACTACCTGCTGAAGAACAACCTGGCGCGGCTGGTGCCGGCGCTGCTGCACGCCATCGAGGCGAGCGAGACGCGGCGCGCGCGCGAACGCGCCGACCTGGAGTTGGGCGAGTCCAAGCAGCGCCTGCACGAGTTGGCCCAGCACCTGCAGACCAGCGTCGAGATGGAGCGCGCGGCGATCGCGCGCGAGATCCACGACGATGTCGGCGGCTCGCTCACCGCACTGAAGTTCGACCTCGCCTGGATCGCCCGCCATTCCGATACGCCCGACGTACTGGCGCGGGTGAACAACGCGCTCGAGACGGTGACGCTGGCGATCGAGGCGAGCCAGCGCATCATGCACAACCTGCGTCCGGCGATCCTCGAGCAGGGGCTGGTGGCGGCGCTGCAGTGGATGGCCGCCCGCTTCGAGAAGCGCACCGGCGTCGTCTGCATCCTGCGCACGCCGCAGGCGCGGCACCCGCTGATGCAGCACCTGCCGGCGGGGGTGCCGCTGGTGGCCTACCGCACCGCGCAGGAGGCGTTGACCAACGTCACCAAGCATGCCCAGGCGTCGCGCGTCGAGATCGACCTGGCGCTCGCCGGCCGCGTGCTCTCGCTCGAAGTCAGCGACAACGGCTGCGGCCTGGGCCAGGACGACCTGGCCAAGGCGCGCTCCTTCGGCATCCGCGGCCTGCACGAACGCGCCCGCACGGTCAGCGGCTGGGTCGACCTGAGCAGCGGCCCGGGTGGCACGACGCTGATCCTGTCGGTACCCTTGCCGGAGAGTGACGAGGCCGAAGCCGCGCAAGCCGCCGAGGCCGACGACGAGCCGATAACGGGACCGGACGACGAAGATCCGACCCACTGGGGGGAACCATGATCGCAAGCCCAGTCGTTGACCGCTCCCTTCCCGCTGGGGGTGCCCGATGACTCTTTGGTTTCGTGACCACGACCGACGCAGCTGTTGCTCGTCGAACGCTACGCACCCGATCGAGCTGCGATGCGGCGCGCTGGCGGCGTTGCTCCTCGTTGCGGGCATTGAGCCCGCGGCCTCTTCGCGCCTTGCCAGCGCACCGCATCGCAGCCCGCTCGGGCGCGTTCAACGACTGGACTTGCGATGATCAAAGTGATCCTGTGCGACGACCACGCGCTGATCCGCCGCGGCATCCGCGACACGCTGTCCGACGCACCGGACATCCAGGTGGTCGGCGAGGCCGGCGACTACGGCGAGCTGCGCACGCTGATGCGCAACACCACCTGCGACGTGCTGGTGCTCGACATCAACCTGCCCGGCCGCAGCGGCCTGGACGTGCTGCACGTGCTGAAGGACGAGGGCTCGACCTTGCGGGTGCTGGTGGTGTCGATGTACCCCGAGGACCAGTACGCGATCCGCGCGCTGCGCGCCGGCGCCTTCGGGTACGTCAACAAGGGCGGCGACCCGGCGCTGATCGTCGCCGCGGTGCGCACGGTGGCGCAGGGCCGCAAGTACGTCACCCCCGAGATCGCGCAGATGCTGGTCGAGAGCCTGACCACCCCGATGAGCGAGATGGCGCATGAAAAGCTGTCCGACCGGGAACTGCAGACGCTGGTAATGATCGCCTCGGGCAAGCGGCTGTCGGACATCGCCGAGGAATTGATGCTGAGCCCGAAGACGGTCAGCGTCTATCGGGCGCGGGTGCTGGAGAAGCTCGGGCTGGCGAACAACTCGGAGCTGACGGTTTACGCGATTCGCAACGGGCTGGTGGGTTCCTGAGGTCTGTGGGCTTCAGCCCATGTGGTCTTTGCGTTGCTGTTGCTAAGCCCTCAGCTTGCTGCACCGCGCCGGGTTCCGGCCCGGCGGCCGGGTAACTTTCATTTGCTGGCCCAAATGAAAGTCACCAAAGCAAACGGCCTGAACTCAATTTCCATTTGGCCAGACATCGAAGTGGAACAGAGCTCACCA
>DASXQQ010000096.1:0-10183 GCA_036507085.1 Piscinibacter sp.
CACGAGCCGGACCTCGAGGCCGGGCCGGTCGCGGTCGAGATCGCCTACCGCATTCGCCCCGAAGACGCCGCGTCCTTCCTCGACGCGGTGCAGCAGCTGAAGGTGCCGCGCCGGCGCGACGGCGCGACCTTCTGGCGCATCTACCGCGATCTCGGCGATCCGGCGCAGTATGTCGAGCGCTTCATCGTCACCTCATGGGCCGACTACCTGCGCCAGCGGGCGCGCGCGACGGTGGCCGACCAGGAGCTCGAAGCGCAGGTGCGCCGCTTCCAGAGCCCCGGCGAGCCGGTGGCGATGCGGCACTACATTGCGGAGCGTTGAGTCGCTGGGTGCCTGGGAAGTAGTCGTTGATGTTGCTAAGCCCTCTGCTTGAGATACCGCGCCGGGCCGGGACCCGGCGCGGTATCCCAAGCAGAGGGCTTAGCAGGGACCTGATCGGTCTGCACTCCTAGCGCTGCGCCATCACCACCACCACCTGCGCATCACTCTTGCCGAGCGACAGGTAGACATGGCCGACGCCGCTGTCGAAATACGCCGACTCCTGGCGCTTCAGCACGATCGATTCGCCGGTCTCGAACGCGATGCGCACGGCGCCCGACAGCACCATCACGAATTCCTCGCCCGGATGGCGGACGAAGTCGTCGAACGCCTCCATCTTGCGCGCGACGATGCGACCGTGCAGCGGCGTCATCCGCTTGGCCGGGAAGTCGGTGGCAAGCATGCGGTAGTCGTAGTTGTCGGCGTCGTAGCGCGGCGCGGTGTCCAGCGTCGAGCGCACAACGGTCGGGTGGCCCTTGGCAGCGGCGCGCGGATCGAAGAGCCGGGCGATGTCGACATCGAGCGCCTTCGCCACCGCGGCGAATTTTTCATAGCTGACAGAGATCTGCCCGAGTTCCATCTTCGACAAGGTCGACAACGCGACGCCGGAGCGCGCCGACAGCGCCTTCAGCGTCAGGCCGTGGGCCTTGCGGATCTCGCGCAGGCGCGCGCCCATGCGGGCGCGATCGGGCGTGCGAGCGGCGGTGGCGGAGCGGCGAGGCGGCATGTTTGTCCTTCCGGCGAACCGGGACATTCGACCGGCATGATTCTCGCATGAGAGAATTCTCGTATGAGAGAATTTGATGTCGCGGTCTTCGGCGCCGGCATCGCCGGCGCCTCGCTCGGCTACCGCCTGGCCGGGCGGCGCAGCGTGCTGCTGGTCGAGCGCGAAGCGCAGCCCGGCGTGCACTCGACCGGGCGCTCGGCGGCGATGTTCATCGCGAGCTACGGCCCGCCGATGGTGCGCGCGCTGACGCGCGCGAGCCGCGCCTTCTACGAACACCCGCCGTCCGGCTTCGCGAGCGAGCGCCTGCTGGCCGAGCGCGGCGTGCTGTACCTCGCGACGCGCGGCCAGGAGGCCTTGCTGGCCCGCACCGCCGCCGACCTGCGCACGACATGCCCCGATCTCGAAAGCGTGAGCCCGGTCGCGGCGGTTGCGCGCGTTCCCTGCCTGCGGCCCGGCGTGGTGCACGGCGCTCTGTTCGATCGCGCTGCGCGCGACATCGACGTCAATGCCTTGCACCAAGGCTTTCTGCGCGGCCTGCGCCAGCAGGGCGGCGTGCAGCGCAACGGCGCCACGCTGGCGAGCGCGGCGCGAATCGATGACTTCTGGGAGCTGCGCTTCGCCGACGCCGAGCCGGTGCGCGCGCGCGCCGTCGTCAACGCGGCCGGCGCCTGGGCCGACGAACTCGCCGGCGTGTTCGGCGCGGCGACGATCGGCCTCGTGCCGAAGCGGCGCAGTGCCTTCACCTTCAAGGCGCCGGACGGCGTCGACGTGACGCATTGGCCGGCGGTCGTCGGCGTCGACGAAAGCTATTACTTCAAGCCCGACGCCGGCCAGCTGCTCGGCTCGCCGGCCAACGCCGACCCGACGCATCCGCACGACGTGGTGCCCGAGGAGATCGACATCGCGCTGGGCATCCACCAGATCGAGTCGGTGACGACACTCACGATCCGCCGCCCGAGCAGCACCTGGGCGGGGCTGCGATCGTTCGTGCGCGACGGCGAAATGGTCATCGGCTGGGACGATGATTGCCCCGGCTTCTTCTGGCTCGCGGGGCAGGGCGGCTACGGCATCCAGAGCGCGGCGGGCGCCTCCGAGCTCGCCTGCGCCTTGCTGTGCGGCGTCGTGCTGCCCGACGAACTGATTCGCCAAGGTGTCGACCCGCACGCCTTGTCGCCGAAACGCCTGCGCTGAAAGGACTCCGCCGATGAACCCGCCCGACAGGCTCGACGCGGCGCTCGCCGATGCGATCGCGGGCTATCGGGCGCGCAACCCGGGCAGCGAACGGCAGCTCGCCGAAGCCGCCGAGGTGCTGCCCGGCGGCAACACCCGCAGCGTGCTGTTTCATGCGCCGTTCCCGCTGACGATGGCGCGCGGCGAGGGCTGTCGTCTCTGGGACGCTGATGGCCACCGCTACCTCGACGCGCTGGGCGAGTTCACCGCCGGCCTCTACGGCCATTCGCACCCGGTCATTCGACAGGCCATCGTCGCGGCGCTGCAGGACGGACTGAACCTGTCGTCGCACACCGTGCGCGAGGCCGCGCTCGCGCGCGAGATTCGCGCTCGCTTCGCCTCGCTGCAACTGCTGCGCTTCACCAACTCGGGAACCGAGGCGAACCTGCTCGCGCTGGCCGCGGCCACGGTGCACACCGGGCGGCGCAAAGTGCTGGTGTTCGACGGCGCGTACCACGGCGGCGTGCTGTCTTTCGGCGGCGGCGCCTCGCCGGTGAACGTGCCGCACGAGTTCGTCGTCGCGTGCTACAACGACCTCGACTCGGTTCGCGCGCGGGTGCAACGCGACGGCGCGCAGATCGCGGCCATCCTGGTCGAGCCGATGCTCGGCGCCGGCGGTTGCATTCCGGGCGAGCCGGCGTTTCTGCACGGACTGCGTGCGATCGCCGACGAGTGCGGCGCGCTGCTGATCTTCGACGAGGTAATGACCTCTCGCCTGTCGTCCGGCGGGCGCCAGGCGCAGCTCGGCCTGACCCCCGACCTCACGACGCTCGGCAAGTACCTCGGCGGCGGCCTGTCCTTCGGCGCCTTCGGCGGCCGCGCCGACGTGATGGCGCGTTTCGACCCGCGGCGCGCCGATGCGCTCGCCCATGCCGGCACCTTCAACAACAACGTGCTGACGATGGCCGCCGGCCTCGCCGGCCTGACCGAGGTGCTGACGCCGCATGCGATAGAGGCGCTGAACCGGCGCGGCGAGCGCCTGCGCACGCGGCTCAACGACGTGTTCGTGCGCCACGGCGCCGCGCTGCAGTTCACCGGCCTCGGCTCGGTGATGACGCTGCACGCGACCAACCGGCCGATCGCGTCGCCCGACCACGTGGCCGGCACCGACCCGCGGGCCAAGGAACTGCTGTTCTTCGACCTGCTCGAGCGCGGCATCTTTCTCGCGCGGCGCGGGCTGATCGCGCTGTCGCTGCCGTTCGGCGACGCCGAGGTCGACGAGTTCGTGGCCACGCTGGACGCGGTGGTCGCGGCACGCCGCGAGCTGCTGCCCGTCGCCGATTGACCCTGCCACCCTTGCAAGGAAGCTTCACCATGCGACTCGTTGTATCGAACCCCCTGCGAGTCGCCCGACTCGCCGTCGCCCTAAGCGCCGCCGCCGCGAGCGGGCTCAGCCTCGCGGCGGGCTACCCGGACAAGCCGGTCACGATCGTCGCGCCCTACCCGCCGGGCGGCGCGGCCGACGTGCTGGCGCGCATCCTCGCCAAGAAGCTCGAAGAGCCGCTCGCGCAGACGGTGCTGGTCGACAACAAGCCCGGCGCGGGAACGGCGATCGGCGCGGGCGCGGTCGCGGCGGCGAAGCCCGACGGCTACACGCTGCTGCTGAGCTCGAACTCCACCTTCACCCTCAACCCGGTGCTCAACCCGAAGCTGCCCTACGACCCGGTGAAGAGCTTCGAGCCGATCGGCATGGTCGGCACGGTCGCGATGGCGGTGCTGGTGAATGCCTCGGTGCCGGCGCGCAGCGTGCCGCAGCTCGTGGTGCTGGCCAAGGCGACACCCGACAAGTTCGTCTACGGCTCCTTCGGCAACGGCACCGCGTCGAACTTCGCCGGCGAGATGTTCAACTTCGCGACCGGGCTGAAGATGACCCACGTGCCCTACCGCGGCAGTGCCCCGGCGATGACCGACCTGATCGGCGGGCAGATCCCGGTGACCTTCGACACCGTCGTCGCCGCCGCCCCGCACCTGAAGAGCGGCAAGGTCAGAGCATTGGCGGTGACGACGGCGAAGCGCTCGACGTTGCTGCCCGAGGTGCCGACGGTGGCCGAGAGCGGCTACCCGGGCTTTGACATCGGCTCGTGGATCGTGCTGGTCGCGCCGCGCGGCCTGCCGCACGAAGTGAAGGCCCGGCTCGACAAGGCGCTGGCCATGGCGATGGCGAACCCCGACACGCAAGAGCGGATGAAAGCGAGCGGCTTCGAGCCCGGCTACCGCGTCATCGCCGACTGGGCGGGCCTCGTCAACACCGACATCGCGCGCATGCGGATCATTGCCGAGCACGCGCAGATCAAGGCCGATTGAAATGAACCACCCCCGAAGCGCCTTCGGCGCTCCCCCTCGAGGGGGCGACGCCAGCGGACCGGCGAAGCCGGATCCGCGGCATCCGCTTGATGCGCGGGTTCATGCGCCGAGCGTGCCGCTTGGCGCCATGGAGCAACTGAAATGAACGGGCTGCTTGAAAAGACCGCGGTCGAACTGCGCCGATTGATCGGCCGCCGGCAGCTCTCGCCGGTCGAGCTGCTCGACGCCTGCATCGCGCGCATCGAGGCCTTCAACCCGGCGGTCAACGCGATCGCCGCGACCGACTTCGAACGCGCCCGCGAGGCGGCCCGCCAGGCCGAGTTGCGGGTCGTTCGCGGCGAGCCGCTCGGCCCCTTGCACGGCCTGCCGCTCGGCGTGAAGGACCTGCAGGACACGGCCGGCCTGCTCACCACCTACGGCAACATCCGCTGGCGCGGCAACGTGCCGGCGGCCGACAACGCGCTCGTCGCGCGGCTGCGCGCGGCCGGCGCCATCGTCACCGCCAAGACCAACGTGCCCGACATGGGCGCCGGCGCCAACACGCGCAACCCGGTGTGGGGCGCCACCGGCAACCCCTTCGACCCGAACCTCAACGCCGGCGGCTCGTCGGGCGGTTCGGCGGCGGCGCTCGCGCTGGACATGCTGCCGCTGTGCACCGGCTCGGACACCGGCGGCTCGCTGCGCATCCCCGCCGCGCTGTGCGGCGTGGTCGGGCTGCGTCCGTCGCCGGGGCTGGTGGCGAACGACGCACGCGCGCTCGGCTGGTCGGTGATCTCGGTGCTCGGGCCGATGGGGCGTACGGTGGAAGACACCGCGCTGATGCTCGCCGCGAGCGTGGGCCACGACCCGCGCGATCCGCTGTCGTATCCGGCGGACGGCACATCGATTTGGCCGCTGCCCGAGCTCGACCTGTCGACGCTGCGGGTCGGAGTCACCGAGGACTTCGGCTTGTGCATCGTCGACCCGGAAATCCGCCGCGTTTTCCGCGACCGTGTCGAGGCGATCCGCCCGCTCGTCGCGCGCTGCGAAGCGCTCGATCTGAAGCTCGGTGACGCCGACCGCGCCTTCGACACGCTGCGCGCCGAGAGCTTCGTCGCCGCTTTCGCCGACACCTACCGCAGCGCGCCCGACACGCTCGGGCCGAACGTGCGCGCCAATGTCGAGATCGCCGCGGCGATCAGCTTGGCCGATCGGGCCTGGGCGCACCTCGAGCAGACGCGCATCGCGCGCCGCTTCGCGCAAGCGTTCGAAGACGTCGACCTGATCCTCGCGCCGACGACGCCGGTCACGCCGTTCCCCTGGACCGAGCTGTATGCCGAGCGCGTCGACGGCCAGGCGATGCGCAACTACTACCACTGGCTCGGCCTGACCTATGTGGTGACGCTCGCGACCAACCCCGCGCTGTCGCTGCCCTGCGGGCGCGACGAGCACGGCATGCCCTTCGGCCTGCAGCTCATCGGCCGGCTGCGCGGCGACGCAGCGCTGCTGTCGGCCGCCCACGCGCTGGAGCAGGCTTTCGCAGCAGCGCCCGCGCTGTGCCGGCCGCGGCCGGATGTCGAGACGCTGCGCGCCGCACGACCGGCGCTGAAGTCGATCGTCACGCATCCGCCGTTGGCGGGGCACGCGGAAGGCGACGGCGGGGTCAACGCGGTATAGGTTGCGCCGTCCCGGCAACGCTCACGCGCGATGACTCCATCGCATAAATCAGCGCCGCGCGATGCTCGAGCGCGGTAAAGGAGTCGCTTGCCTCCAGCACGATGTCGCGCGGGTCGTTGTCGAGCGTGATCCAGATCGACCCGCTGCGGCAGACGATCTCCACGCCGGCCGCGTCGGGCACGCGGAACATCGCCTGGTGCGCCAGGCGCAGGTCGAGGGCGGCGACGGGGGTGTTCATGGCGGCTTCCTTTTAACATGCGTAGTGAGAATGAATATACTGGCGCGATCCACGGAGTGAAACCGCCGATTTGGAACTCGTTGCATGAGCCCAGAGAATGCGAAACCCGATACCACCGGGCGCACCGAGCTGCCGCGCCTGGACCTGCTGCGCAGCTTCGAGGCCGCCGCCCGCACGCTGAGCTTCACGCTCGCGGCGCGCGAGCTGTTCCTGACCCAGTCGGCGGTCAGCCGGCAGATCCAGCAACTCGAGGCGGGCCTGGGCGTGCCGCTGTTCGAGCGCCGCCATCGCGCGCTGGCGCTCACTGAAGCGGGCAGGGTCCTGCAGCGCGCCGTGGTCGACTGCCTGGAGCGGCTGCGCGACGCCACCGCCCGTGTGCGGGCCGCGTCGCAGATGCGCCAGGTGTCGGTCACCACCACGCCCGGCTTCGCCTCGCTGTGGCTGATCCCGCGCCTGGCGCGCTTCACCACGACGCACCCGCAGGTCGATGTGCGCATCTCGGCGACGCTCGAGGTGCTCGACCTGCAGCGCAGCCAGATCGACATCGCGGTGCGCTTCTGCCCGATCAGCGACGGCGTGGGTCCGCCGCTGTTCGAAGAGTCGCTGCTGCCGGTGTGTGCGCCGCAGCTCGTGACCGACCGGGTGCACCCGTTGAAGAAGCCGGCCGACCTGGTCCACCACACCTTGCTTGCGGTCGACATGCCGCAGGGCATGGCGCTCACCGCCGACTGGGAGCCGTGGATCCGCGCGATGGGCCTGGCGGAGTTGCGAATGAAGAACACGATGCGCTTCACCCAGTACGCCGACGCGATCGCCGCCGCGGTTGCGGGGCAGGGCGTGGCGATCGGGCGGGTGCCCTTGCTCAACGGGTTGCTCGCCGAGCGTCGGCTGGTGGCGCCGTTTCGCCGCGGCGCCGCATCGCGCCGCGGCTATTTCATCGCGCTCGCGCCACGGGCTGCCGGCAATGCGGATGCGCAGGACTTCGCGCGCTGGCTGCGCACCGAGGCCCTGGTCTAGGTCAATACGGTTCAGTTAAGTACAAGTCCCGTTCGGGCTGAGCTTGTATTTCCGATCGTCCTGAGCCTGTCGAAGGAAGCCCTGTAGGCATGCCACCGGCCCTTCGACAGACTCAGGGCGAACGGTTTGACTGAACCGTATTGGGTCGAGGTCTAGGTTTCAACCGCGCGACCGGCACCGGCGGCGTCCGGCGCATGCTCGATCCAGATTCTCTCGAGCTCCTCGAAGTCCGCGCTCGTGGCCTCGGACACCTCGACGCGCTCCGGCGTATCGAAGTCCGACAGGTTGCTGTTGGTGGGCCGGAACTGCTTGTGTGCCGCGTCGTGTGCCAGCACCAGCATGGCAAGCCGCGAGCGCATTTCGGCCAGGCCCGGGGACGACCAGTTGGTGACCAGGCTCTCCAATTGCACCAGGGCCTTCTTCAACACCTCGACAGGCACGCCGTCCAGCGCTGGCGGACCCGACAGCCTGAGTGCACGCTCGACGAAGGCGAGGTGTCGCATCAGGTTGCGGGCATCGGCGTGTTGAGCCAACAGCTGGCGCAGTGCGCCGTGCATGCGGCTCGGCGCGTCGCTCGCCGCTGGCGCGGGGGCGGGGGCGGCGACGGGCCGCGTGATCAGGCCCTTGTCGTCGGGCGTGGTGCGGTTTTCGGAGTCGACGAATACGAGGTGGAACGTGCGGCCGCGGCGTTCCAGCCGCACGTCACGGGTGAAAAGAAGCTTCACCCCGCGCGCGAGCCGTAGGAGCAGCGACGTGCGGGGTCGGCGCTGGGATGGGCGTTTCTTCGACATGCTGTGATGGTCGATCGGACCGGGCGATGGCACCGTGCCTCAACGCTGGTATCGGCACGCGGCTTCAGAACTTAAGGCCGATCTTGGCGCAGGCCGCCGTGTCAATGCAGCTTGCGCGGCTTGCGGGCGCGGCGGATCGCTTCCTCCGCGGCACGCGCGGCCGCCTTGCGCTTGTCGCGCCAGTGCCAGACCGACGACGCGAAGCGCTGGGCTGCCGAGGTGGCGCGGCGCAGCGCGGCGTCGACGCGCTGCACGCGGCGCGCGCCGACGGCCATGCGCAGCAGCATGACGGCGCAGGCGAGGACGACGATCAGGGCAAACAGCTTCTCGACCATGTCAGTGCGTTGACCTTCGTAGGGTGGGCTTCAGCCCACGGGATTCATTGCGCGCGCGGGACGCGTGGGCTGAAGCCCACCCTACGCCCACCCGACGAGACCGCCGATCTCGTTCATCGTACCGGCTTGTCAAAGCCGATCCAGATACCCGAAGGTCCCGCACTCCTTCACCTCCTTCGCGGCGGAGATCAGCCCCGCCATCGCCGCCCGGTACAGCGAGGTCGCAAGGCTGATGCGGCGCACGCCGGCCTGCGCGAGCTCGGCCACGCTGAACGACTTGCCCGGAATGCCGGCCATGAAGTTCACCGGTTTGCCGACCGCCGCGCAGACTGCGCGCACCGCATCGAGGTCGGGCAGGCCGGGCGCGAACAGCACGTCGGCGCCGGCCTTCTCGTAGGCTTGCAAGCGCCGGATCGTGTCGTCCAGGTCGAGCCGGCCGCGCAGGAAGTTCTCGCTGCGCGCGGTCAGGGTGAACGGGAACGGCAGGGTGCGCGCCGCTTCGGCCGCGGCGGCGATGCGTTCGGCGGCGAGACCGATGTCGTAGACCGGATGCTCGCGGTCCCCGGTTGCGTCCTCGATCGAGCCGCCGACGAGGCCCGCCGCGGCGGCGAGGTGGATCGTCTCAGCGGCGAACCCCGGCGCGTCGCCGAAGCCGTTTTCCAGATCCGCCGAGACCGGCAGGGCGCTCGCCATCACGATGCACCGCGCATGGGCCAGCGCCTCCTCGCGCGAGAGCTCGCCGTCGCGCCGGCCGAGCACCGCGGCCGAGGCGCCGCTCGAGGTCGCGAGCGCTTCGAAGCCGAGCTTGGCGAGCGCGCGCGCCGAGCCGGCGTCCCAGGGGTTGGCGATGACGAAGGCGCCGGGCCCGGCGTGCAGTTGGCGAAATCTATCGGCTTTCTCGGCTTGGGTGGCTGGCATGGCGGCTCTCCGTGCGCGGTGGCGTTAGCTTATCCTCCGCACTCATGTACGCGCGATTCTTCGGCCTGAAGCAGGAGCCCTTTTCGATCGCGCCCGATCCGCGCTACCTGTTCATGAGCGAGCGCCACCGCGAGGCGCTGGCGCACCTGCTCTACGGCGTGGGCGGTGGCGGCGGCTTCGTGCTGCTCACCGGCGAGATCGGCGCCGGCAAGACGACCGTGTGCCGCTGCTTCCTCGAGCAGATTCCGCGCCGCTGCAACGTCGCCTACATCTTCAATCCCAAGCTCACCGTCAACGAGCTGCTGAAGTCGGTGTGCGACGAGTTCGGCATTCCGTACCAGCACCAGGGGCCGGGCGTCGCGACGGTCAAGGACTACATCGACCCGCTCAACGAGTTTCTGCTGAAGACCCATGCGGTCGGGCAGAACAACGTGCTGATCATCGACGAGGCGCAGAACCTCTCGGCCGACGTGCTGGAGCAGCTGCGCCTGCTGACCAACCTCGAGACCAACGAGCGCAAGCTGCTGCAGATCATCCTGATCGGCCAGCCCGAGCTGCGCGCCATGCTCGCCCGCCCCGAGCTCGAGCAACTGGCGCAACGGGTGATCGCGCGCTTCCACCTGGAGGCGCTGTCGGAGGCCGAAACGGC
>DASXQQ010000097.1:0-25789 GCA_036507085.1 Piscinibacter sp.
GACGTCGGCACGATCGACGCGTACTGGGACGCGAACATCGACCTGACCGCGACCGACCCGAAGCTCAACCTGTACGACACGCGCTGGCCGATCTGGACCTACCAGCCGCAACTGCCGCCCGCCAAGTTCGTGCACAACCAGCCCGACCGGCGCGGCGTGGCGACCGAATCGATGGTGTCGGGCGGCTGCATCATCTCCGGCTCGGTGTTTCGCTCGGTACTGTTCTCCAGCGTGCGGGTGCACTCGCACGCCCACGTCGACTGGGCGGTGGTGCTGCCGGGCGTGCAGGTCGGCCGCGGCGCACGGCTGAACCGCGTGGTCATCGACCGCGGCTGCGTCATCCCCGACGGCATGGTGATCGGCGAGAACGCCGAGGACGACACGCGCCGCTTCTACCGCAGCGAGCACGGAATCACGCTCGTCACCCGCGACATGCTCGCGAAGGTGGAATGAAGAGCCTCGCGCTCGCCCCCTCACCCCAACCCGGCCCCCTCGCAAGCTCTCCCCCTCCGGGGGCGAGGGAGCGACTCCCTCT
Organism: Piscinibacter sp.; assembly: GCA_036507085.1. Lineage (GTDB taxonomy): Bacteria > Pseudomonadota > Gammaproteobacteria > Burkholderiales > Burkholderiaceae_C > Albitalea. The sequence goes on from DASXQQ010000097.1 coordinate 536, forward strand.
CCCGCTGGCGGGAGAGGGCTGGGGTGAGGGTCTTCGTATGGCCGCAACGGGCCGACAGAAGACGCGCGCGTCGCAGAGCAGGGGAAGGGTTTCATTTCATTGCCGAAGAGCGCCACCCGCGACGCATGAACCGGCCTATCAAGCGGACACCGCGGATCCGGCTCTGCCGGTCCGCTGGTGTCGCCCCCTTGAGGGGGAGCGCCGAAGGCGCTTCGGGGGTGGTTCACTTCAGAACTTGCCGACGACATGCACGCCCGCCGGCAGCGAACTCACGTAGCCGATCGCGCCGGGGTTCGCCTTGACGAAGCCGAGCACCTCGGCATCGCTCGCGCGCACCGGCGGCGCGTTCAGCCCGTCGCGAAACGCCTTCTTGGTCCAGGCCGACGCGTACTTCGCGCCCGACATCTTCAGCACCTTGGCGAGGAAGTCGGCCTGCGCGCCGGCGTTGTCCACCGGCAGCAGCTTGTGCGTCCCGGCGAACTGCACTTCGCCGAGGAAGATCTCCTTCACCTCTTCGGGCGAGAGCTCGGCCACGCCGTTGGCGATGACGTAGACGTCGGCCGCGCTGGCCTGGCCGCCGCCGGCTGCGACGAGGCCCGCCATGGCCAGGCAGCGCAACAGTTTGAGGCTCGTTTTCATGCCGCCGCCGCGCTAGAAGCTCACCGCGTATTGCAACCTGAATTCGTCGACGGCGCGACCGATACCTGCGTCGTTGCTGCGGTTCAGCTCGAACTTCAGCGCCGCCCGTGGATCGGCGTTGTAGCGCATCCCCAGCACATGGCGCGAGTAGGAGCGCCCGTTCGCCTGGGCGAGGAAGTAGTTGTCGGTCTGGTCGAGCGAGGCTTTCTCGAAGCGGTAGTACGGCACCCACCGCTCCATGAAGCTGTGCGCCACCTGCGCGTAGCCGGTCCAGCTGCCGTGCGTGCCGCTGCCGCCGCTCAGGTCGACGTTGCGGAATCGGTAGAACTCGCCGATCAGTTCCCAGCCGCCGTTGTCGTAGACCGCGTAGCCGCCGAGCAGGCCGAGCCGTGTGCGGCTCAGGGGGCTGTCGGTGGCGTCGTAGGCAACGGCCGTCTGGCGCAGTCCGTTGACGCCGATGGCCAGGCCGTCGAGCCCGCCGGCGAAGCGGTAGCCCAGGCCGAAGCCGACCACCTTGTTGCCGTTGTCGTCGCCCCCCGGATTGGGGTCGAGCGCGCCGTTGGCGATGCGCGTGCCGTTGCCGGCATACAGGTGGTAGACGAGCCTGCCCTGCGCCAGGCGCAGGCTGCCGGTGCCCCAGACGCCGGTGGTGTGCACCGGCAGGATGCCGCCGTCGTCCTCGAAGTCGAGCATGCGCGGGCGCAGGATCGATGTCTGGATCTGCGCGCCGTGGTGGAAGGCCATGTTCCAGTAGCCGAACGGCGAGTGAAAGCGCCCGAGCCACAGCGTGAGCTGGTCGCTGAAGATGTAGCCGATCTGCGCGCGCTCGAGGTCGACCTCGGTCTCGCCGTTGTCGGCGATGCCGAAGTTCAGCTCGACCAGTGTCTTCACGTTGCCGCCGAGCTCGGGCGTCAGGTAGAAATCGAGCGAGCCGATCGCAAAGCCGTTGCGCGTGCCCGGCGGCGGGTTGCGGCTCGCGTGCAGGCCGACGTCGGCGAAGCCGTGCAGCGGCAGGCCGGTGTCGCGCAGGTCACGCCCGCTCGACGCGGTGAGCTGGCCGACGGTCTTCTCGACCTCGGCCAGGCGCGCGGCGGTCGCGTCGCGCTCGCTCGGTGTCGGCGCGGGCGCGGGCGCTGCGGCCGTGCCGGTTGCCGGGGCCGACGCCGCCTTGGCGCCCTGCACCGCGGCGAGCTGTTTCTCGAGCTGCTCGATGCGCCCGGTCAGCGCCTCGATCATCCGCACGCTTTGCTCGAGCCGGCGTTCCAGCGCCGCCGTGTCGGCGCTCTGCGCCCACGCGCCCGAGGCCGCGACCAGCGCGGCGAGCAACGCGATCGGCGCGAAGCGCGAGGCCGGTGAAAATCGGCGCGGGCGCAGGCAGGCAGAATTCATCCCAGGTCTCCGGAGCAAGGGCGCGTCTCACGCGCCGGGGCAGTGACAGTGGCGAATCTTCGGCCCGGCGGTGCCGCCGAATCGATCGAACAGGCCCGGTTTCCGGGCCGATTTGTGGCGCGCAGCGCGGGGCTGCGCGATGGAACACCGAGCAGAAAATGGGGCATTTTGGCCGATCCGGTGGCGGCCGCTCACCGATGATGCGAAGTCTCGTTGTCTCAACCCGACGAAGTCGAGCCCTGTCCCGGATGAAATGAAGACGATGCGCGTGCGGTCGCTGAAACTGCGCCTGATCCTGCAGATGCTGGTGATCCTGTTGCCGGTCACGCTGCTGCTTGGCTATCAGGCGTGGATGGACCAGCGCCGCGCCGAGATCGTCGACCGCGCCTACCAGCTCGCGAGCAAGGCGAAGCTTGCGCACGAGCGCTACCGCAGCTTCGTGCAGGGCGTGAGCGACGCGGTCGACACCGGCCGCGTGTCGCGCTCGGCGATGGCCGCGCTCGAGGAGGCGCGCCGCGACATCGACGACCTCGCGGCGGACGACCCGCGGCGCGACGTCGCCGCGGTGGCGGCGGCGCTCGAGCCGGTGGCGCTCGCGCTCGCCGCCGACGCGTCGATCGCCCGTGCGATGGCCTTGCGCGCGCCGATCCATTTCGCCGACCAGCAGCTCGAGCGCTGGGCGCAGGACTACGACCACGACGAAGAGGCGGCGATCGTCGGCTCGATCGCGGCGGCGCGCGCGCAGCACAAGGTCGTGCTCGCGGCGGCGCTGTTCACGCTGCTGGCCGCGGCCTACTTCCTCTACGGCATGATCAAGGGGCTGACCGAGCCGCTCGGCCGCGCGGTCCACACGGCGCAGCGCATCGCGCGCGGCCACCTCTCGCCGCGGCAGGGGCACGACACCCGCGGCGACCTCGACGGCCTGCTGCAGTCGCTGTCGATGATGGAGCACAGCCTGATCGAATCGCGCGAACAGGTCGATCGGCGCACCGAGGAGTTGCACGCGGTGACGGCGCGCGCCCAGGGGCTGGCGCAGGAGGCCGAGGCGGCGAGCCGCGCGAAGTCGCAGTTCCTCGCCAACATGAGCCACGAGATCCGCACGCCGATGAACGGCATCCTCGGCATGACCGAGCTGCTGCTCGGCACCCCGCTCGAAGCGCGCCAGCGCCGCTTCACCGAGACGGTGTACCGCTCCGGCGAGGCGCTGCTGGACATCATCAACGACATCCTCGACTTCTCGAAGATCGAGGCCGGCAAGTTCGAGCTCGACCGGGTCGACTTCAACCTGCGCGGCGTCGTCGAGGACGCGTTCGAGCTGCTCGCGCCGCGCGCCCACCGCAAGCGCATCGAGCTCATTTGCCAGATCGAGCCCGAGGTGCCCGACGGCGTGGTCGGCGACCCGGGGCGCATCCGCCAGATCGTCACCAACCTGGTCGGCAACGCGATCAAGTTCACCGCGCAGGGCGAGGTCGCGATGCAGGTGGTCTGCCGCGACGCGCCGTTCGATGCCGACCCCGGCGTGCGCACGCTCGACTTCTGGGTCCGCGACAGCGGCATCGGCATGAGCGGCGAAACCATCGCCAAGCTGTTCCAGGCCTTCACCCAGGCGAGCGGCGGCATGACCCGCCGCTATGGCGGCACCGGTCTCGGCCTGGTGATCACCAAGCAACTCGTGGAGATGATGGGCGGCACGCTCGACGTGCAAAGCGAACTCGGCGTCGGCTCGACCTTCCACTTCTGCCTGCCGCTCACGATCGGTCCCGGCGCGCCGGTGCTGGCCGCGCCTGCAGCCGATCCGGCGAGCCTGCGCGGCCAGCTCGCGCTGGTGGTCGAAGACAACCCGACCAACGCGGCGGTGATCGAAGCCCACCTCAAGGCCTGGGACATGCGCGTGTCGCTCGCGGTCGACGGCGCGCAGGCGCTGCAGTTGCTGCGCGAGCTGCACGCGTGCGGCGAGCGCATCGACGTCGCCTTGATCGACATGAAGATGCCGCTGATGGACGGCATCGAGTTCGCCCAGCAGCTGCGGCGCGAGCCGCAGCTCGCGCCCGCTCGAATGGTGATGCTCACCTCGCTCGGCACCGACGAGGATGCGCGCCGTGCGCGCGCCGCCGGGGTCGACCTGTGCATCGCCAAGCCGGTGCGCCAGCTCGATCTGCTGCGCGCGATCCGGCGCACGCGCGACGACCCGCTCGCGCTCGAGGGCGCGCCGGTCGCACTCGGCGCGCGCGTGCTGGTGGCCGAGGACAACGGCGTCAACCAGGAGGTCGTCCGCGCGATGCTGCTGTCGCTCGGTTGCGAGGTGACCGTGGCGATCAACGGCGCCGAGGCGCTGCGTGCGCTGGCCGAGCAGGCCTTCGACATCGTGCTGATGGACTGCCAGATGCCCGAGATGGATGGCTTCGAGGCCGTCGCGCGTTTCCGCCGCGGTGACGCGGGTGGGAACGCGGCGAAGAACCCGCCGCAGCTGCCCATCGTCGCGCTCACCGCCAACGCACTCGTCGGCGACGCCGAGCGTTGCCTCGCCGCCGGCTTCGACGACTATGTCAGCAAGCCCTTCACCCAGCGGCAGATCGAGACGGTGGTGCGCAACTGGGTGCCGAGGGATCGCGCGTTCAGCGTGGTCGCTGCGGTCGCGGCTGGATCCGCGATGCGTCGCGTCGAGCCGGGCGACGAGCACGAGGACGACGACGTGCTCGACCGTGAAGCCGTCGAGGAACTGCGGCGCATCGACGCCGATGCCGGCGGCGGCGTGCTGCACACGGTGCTCGCGATGTACTCGGGCTCGTCGCCGACGCTGCTGGCGTCGCTGGTCGAAGCGATCAGCGCCGAAGACGCCGACAACGCCTGCGTCGCCGCGCATTCGCTGCGCTCGAGCAGCGCGAATGTCGGCGCGCTCGGCCTGGCCGAGCTGTGCGCCACCGTCGAGGCGCTGATCGACGAGCGCCGCTTCGACGATGCGCAGCGCCACATCGAATCGCTGCAGCGCGAGCATGCACGGGTCGGCGGCGCGATCGACGCGCTGCGCCTCGCCGCGTTGGCGGCGACCTAGGAGACTGCGCGGCAAAGCCGCGCAGTCTCCTAGGTCGCCCGGGGGCCGCATGCACGGCTCCCCCTGCCCCCTCCGAGAGGGGGTCTCCAGCTCGACGGACGAACCGGCTTGCAGCCGGCCGACACCGAGCCCGTGCGCTCACCTCGTCCCGCGGCTCTCAAGCGCTCGATGGGTGTTGCCGGCCTACAGCCGGCTCGTCATCCATGCTGGAGCCCCCTCGCGGAGGGGGCTCGGGGGAGCGGTGCATTCGGCGCTCGCGCTAGGAGTCTGCTGCGCAGGCTCCTAGCGTTTCGGCTGCGTCAGCCGCGCCGGTGGGCGGCCGCCGTCGCGGCGCGGCTCGGGACGCGGGCCGGCCGGGCGTGCCGCCGGCTGCGCCGCGCGCGGCTCGTGGCTGCGTCCGTCGTTGCGGCCGTGGCCCGAATGGGCACCGCCGCCCCCGCTGCCGTGGCCGCCATGGCCGCCGCGCCCGCCGCCGGCCACATGCCGGTGGCCGCCGCGTCCGGCGCCGGCGCCGATCACCATCCGGCCGAGCACGATCGGCTCGGGCCGTTCGCCCGGGTGCGGCGCGAAGCCGGCGACGACTTCCTTGCGGATCTCGCGCTTGATCAGCTTCTCGATGTCGCGCAGGAAACCGTCTTCGTCGACGCAGACCAGCGACACCGCTTCACCGGGCGAGCCGGCGCGCCCGGTGCGGCCGATGCGGTGCACATAGTCCTCGGGCACGTTCGGCAGCTCGAAGTTGACGACGTGCGGCAGCTGGTCGATGTCGATGCCGCGCGCCGCGATGTCGGTGGCCACCAGCACCCGCAGGTCGCCGCTCTTGAAGTCCGCAAGCGCCTTGGTGCGCGCGCTCTGGCTCTTGTTGCCGTGGATCGCCATCGCGGTCACGTCTTGCTTCAGGAGGTGCTCGACCAGGCGGTTGGCGCCGTGTTTCATGCGCGTGAAGACCAGCACCTGGTGCCAGTCATTGCTCTTGATCAGGTGAACCAGCAGGTCCTTCTTCATCTCGCGGCCCACCGGGTGGACCTTCTGCTCGATGAGTTCGGCGGTCTGGTTGCGGCGGGCCACCTCGATCAACGCCGGCTTGTTGAGCAGGCGGTCGGCGAGGTTCTTGATCTCGTCGCTGAAGGTGGCCGAGAACAGCAGGCTCTGCTTTTTCGCGGGCACCAAGGCCAGCACCTTCTTGATGTCGTGAACGAAGCCCATGTCGAGCATGCGGTCGGCTTCGTCGAGCACGAAGATCTCGATGTGGCTCAGGTCCAGCGTGCGCTGCTGGGCATGGTCGAGCAGCCGGCCGGGGGTGGCGACGAGGATGTCGACGCCGCGCTTGAGCTTGTCGATCTGCGGCTGCATGCCGACGCCGCCGAACATCACCATCGAGCTGAGCGAGGTGTGCTTGCCGTAGGTGCGCACGCTTTCCTCGACCTGCGCCGCGAGTTCGCGCGTCGGGGTGAGGATCAGCGCGCGGATCGGCAGCCGCCCGCGTGCGTCGCGCACTGCGGGCTTCGCCGACAAGCGCTGCAGCATCGGCAAGGTGAAGCCGGCGGTCTTGCCGGTGCCGGTCTGCGCGCCGGCGAGCAGGTCGCCGCCGGACAGCACGGCCGGAATGGCCTGCGCCTGGATGGGGGTGGGCGAGGTGTAGCCCTGTTCGCGCACGGCGCGCAGCAGCGGCTCGGCGAGGCCGAGGGAGTCAAAAGACATGGGGATCCAACGAGAGATCGGCCTGTCGCTCGGAGGTCCGGGCGCCAGTCGCAGGCAGAAGGTGGTTGAGCGCGAGGCTCGGTGTCAGGAGTGACGGCAGCGAAGCGACTGGGGTCTGCGCTGGTGCGGCATTCTAACCGGCGATGACAACGGCCATCTGGCCGTTGCGTCGCAGGCTAACTTCGCGCAGCGAAGTTAAGGTGCGTAGCACCGGCCGAAGACAAAAGGCCGGGCCAAGGCCCGGCGGGTGATGCGAGAAGAAGCGCCGAACTGGGCGGTCAGAAGCCGCTCACGTTGAGGCGGCCACCGGTCACTGTCTTGCCGGCGAGTGAAGCGGTCGGGATCGCTGCGCCGAGGATCGCCGCCTTGATCTGTGCCGCGGTCGCGCCGGAATGCGTGGACGCATACATCGCCGCCGCGCCGGAAACATGCGGCGTGGCCATCGACGTGCCGCTGTACGACGCGTAGCTGGCCGCGACCTTGCCTTTTTTGCGTACCGGCACCGTCGACCAGATCCCCGAGCCCGGCGCACCGATGTCCACGGTGCTTGCGCCATAGTTCGAGAAGCTCGACAGCGCGCCGCTGCTCGTGATCGACGCCACCGCGATGATGTTGGCGTTGCCGTAGCTCGACGGGTAGTGCGGGCTGGTGTCGTTGTTGACGCCGTCGTTGCCGGCGGCGGCGATGAACAGGATGTTGGCCGTATTCGCTCGCTCGATTGCGTCGGCCAGCGCTAGCGAAAAACCGCCGCCGCCCCACGAATTGTTGCTCGCCACCAGGTTGATGCTGTGGCGCGTCTTGAGGTCGGTGAGGTAGTCGACCGCCTTGATCGCGTTGGCCGTGGTGCCGCCCTGGCTGCCGAGGAACTTGGCGCTGATCAGCTTGACGCTCCAGCACACGCCGGCCACGCCGACGCCGTTGCCGCCGGTGGCGCCGATCGTGCCGGAGACATGGGTGCCATGGTCGTCGCCGACGCCGTCGAACACACTGTTGTTGTTGCCGTCGAAGTCCCAGCCGTTGACGTCGTCGACATAGCCGTTGCCGTCGTCGTCGATGCCGTTACCGGCGACCTCGCCCGGGTTGGTGCCGACGTTGAGGGCCAGATCGGGGTGCGAGGTCATGTACCCCTCGTCGATGATGCCGATGTAGACCGGCGTCTGGCCGCAGGTGTTGCCGCGCGTCCAAGCCTCGGCGGCCTGGCTGCCGAACCCGTTGGCCGGGCTGCTGGCATCGCCGTACATGCCCCACAGCGAGCCGTTCTCGTAGTACAGGTCGTTCGAGGTCGCGCTATGGCGGTAGACCCAGTTCGGCTCGGCGAAGTCGACGCTCGCGTCGCGCTCGAGGCCGCGCATCGCGGCGGCGACCGTCAGCCCGACCGGCAGCCTGACGAGGTGCAGGTCGCCCTTGCCGTCCAGGCGCTGGTGGCCCATGCGGATGTCGTCGTGGATGCGCGCGCCGAGGCCGGCGAGCGCGTTGTCCTTCGCGGCGTCGCTGGCGCCGGGCTTGAACTGCACCAGCAGCTCGCCTGGCACGTGGGTCTTGGTGGAATCCTTCAGCGACGCGGCAACGAGGTCGGGGCGGCCCTGCGCATGGGCGGACAGCGGCAATGCCGCTGCGAGTGTGGCGAGGGCCAGCGTGAGGCCGGCCCGATGCAAATGGCGCAATTGACGTTTGATCAAGGGAATCCTCCGGTGCGGTGAAGGGATCGAGGCCCGTTGCAGCGGGTTGCCACGCCGAGCCGGGACAGTCTAGCCACGCAACGCGCGGGCCGGCCCAGTGGCGTACTTTGTTACGCCGGGGCTTATCCGCGCAATCCCCTGTTCGGGGCATCCACGCCGCGCGCTCTTGTGCGCCTGCAGCATCGCCGTCGCCGCGGGCCGGTCCGCCACTGCGGCGACAATAGCGGGTTGGCAGCCGCGTTCTGCGGTGTCGCCCCTTTTCCCTCAGGACACAGCATGGCTCAGTACGTATTTACGATGAACCGCGTGGGCAAGATCGTTCCGCCCAAGCGCCAGATTCTCAAGAACGTTTCGCTCAGCTTCTTCCCCGGCGCGAAGATCGGCGTGCTGGGGCTGAACGGATCCGGCAAGAGCACGCTGCTGAAGATCATGGCCGGCATCGACCACGACATCGAAGGCGAAGCCACCCCGATGCCCGGCCTGCAGATCGGCTACCTGCCGCAGGAACCGCAGCTCGACCCCGACCAGACGGTGCGCCACGCGGTGGAGCAGGGCATCGGCGGCGTGCTCGCCGCCAAGGCGCGGCTCGAGGAGGTGTACGCCGAGTACGCCGAGCCCGACGCCGACTTCGACAAGCTCGCCACCGAGCAGCACGAGCTCGAAGCGATCATCGCCGCCGCCGGTTCCGAGAACACCGACCTGCAGCTCGAGCTCGCGGCCGACGCGCTGCGCCTGCCGCCCTGGGACGCGCAGATCGGCGTGCTGTCGGGCGGCGAGAAGCGCCGCGTGGCGCTGTGCCGGCTGCTGCTGTCCAAGCCCGACATGCTGCTGCTCGACGAGCCGACCAATCACCTGGACGCCGAATCGGTCGACTGGCTGGAGCAGTTCCTGAGCCGCTTCCCCGGCACGGTGGTGGCCATCACCCACGATCGCTACTTCCTCGACAACGCCGCCGAATGGATCCTCGAGCTCGACCGTGGATCGGGCATTCCGTGGAAGGGCAACTACAGCAACTGGCTGGAGCAGAAGGAAGCCCGCCTCGAGCAAGAGCAGAAGAGCGAAGACGCCCACACCAAGGCGATGAAGAAGGAACTGGAGTGGGTTCGCTCCAACGCCAAGGGCCGTCAGGTCAAGAGCAAGGCGCGCCTCGCGCGCTTCGAGGAACTGTCGGACATCGAGTACCAGAAGCGCAACGAGACCAACGAAATCTTCATTCCGGTGGCCGAGCGCCTGGGCCATGAAGTGATCGAGTTCGAAGGCGTCAGCAAGAGCTTCGGCGACCGGGTGCTGATCGACGACCTGAGCTTCAAGGTGCCGGCCGGCGCGATCGTCGGCATCATCGGCCCGAACGGCGCCGGCAAGTCGACGCTGTTCCGCATGATCTCGGGCAAGGAAAAGCCCGACAGCGGCAACGTGAAGATCGGCCCGACGTGCAAGATGGCCTTCGTCGAACAGAGCCGCGAATCGCTCGAAGGCGACAAGACGGTCTGGCAGGACGTGTCGGGCGGCCTCGACAACATCACCGTCGGCAAGTTCGTGATGCCGTCGCGCGCCTACCTGGGCCGCTTCAACTTCAAGGGCAACGACCAGCAAAAGCTCGTCGGCAACCTGTCGGGCGGCGAGCGCGGCCGGCTGCACCTGGCCAAGACCCTGGCCGCCGGTGGCAACGTGCTGATGCTCGACGAACCGTCGAACGACCTCGACGTCGAAACCTTGCGGGCGCTCGAAGACGCGCTGCAGGAGTTCGCCGGCAGCATCATGGTGATCAGCCACGACCGCTGGTTCCTCGACCGCATCGCCACCCACATCCTGGCCGCCGAAGGCGACTCGAAGTGGTTCTTCTTCGACGGCAACTACCAGGAGTACGAGGCCGACAAGAAGAAGCGCCTGGGCGAGGAGGGGGCGCGGCCCAAGCGGGTGCGGTTCAAGGCGTTGAAATAATCGCGGCCGGCGGGCGAGGTTGAAGCCGGCCGCTGGCCGGCATGACTTAACGCACAGCTCCCCCGCGCCCCCTCCGAGAGGGGGCTCTGGCATGTTCGACGACACCACCCAGCCCTCCTCCGCGAGGAGGGCTCCAGTTTGTTTGACAGGGCCTTGGCGAAGTCGATCGCGGCGAAGACGCTGTGCGACATGCGAGGCGTGGCCGGCCGCGAGGCCGGCTTGTCAAGCAAGCTGGAGCCCCTCTCGCGGAGAGGGGCTGGGGAGAGCCGTCCAACATGCTGGAGCCCCCTCTCGGAGGGGGCGCGGGGGAGTTGTGCGTTAAAGCATGCCGTCCCTCGGACGGCTTAGCGTCGGCGACGGTATCTTTCCTCGAGAGGGGCATCCCCATTGCAGAAACTGATGCATAACGGCAATATTTGTCACTGAGTCGCGGCCGTAAAGCGCACAACAGGGCGGCACGAACGATGCTTCGTGTCGCCCGTTTCATTTCTGCAGTACCCCAATGAAATACCTCACCTTGTCCCGCCCGGTCAGGCCCGCGGCATGGCTGTCGTGCCTGGCCTTGTTGAGCGGTTGCGCTTCGTTGCCATCGGTCACGGTGAGCGCAACGTTCACGCCGGCGGTCAAGCCCGCGACGGCGGCGTCGGCACCGCGCACCACGCCAGCGAGCATCGCGGCGGCGCGCGCGGCGGCCAGCGGCCTGCGCCCGTTCGCCGACGTGGTGAAGGACGCGACCCGCATCGACGGCCTGTTCACGCTCTGGCAGAAGGACGACAAGGTCTGGATCGAGCTCAAGCCGGGCGACTTCGGCCAGCCCTTCTTCCTCTCGCCGAAGGCCAAGACGGGCATCGGCGAAGGGTCGTTTTACGGCGGGCTGATGGGTGACGAGGTGGTCGTCGAGTTTCGCCGCATCCACAACCAGGTGCAGATGCTGGCCCGCAATACCGAGTACGTCGCGCAGGCCGACACGCCCACCGGCCGCGCGGTGCAGGCGGCGTTCTCGCCCAGCCTGCTCGCGAGCACGGGCGTGCTGAGCCAGCCGCAGCCCGAGCGCAACTCGGTGCTGGTGGAGGCCAACGCGCTGTTCGTCAACGACATGCTCGGCACCGGGATGCAGTTGCAGCGCGCCTACCGCCAAAGCTATTCGCTGGACCCGCGCAACTCGGCGATCACCGCGGTGCGCGCGACGCCCGAACTGGTGGTGCTGGAGGTGCTGAACCACTTCGCCACCGGCTCGATCTCGCCGTCCGGCGGCTCGAGCGTGCCGCGCACGCTGGCCGATCCGCGCAGCCTGTTCATGACCTTTCACTACTCGCTCGCCCGGCTGCCCGAGCAGACCATGCCTGCGCGCAAGGCCGACGGCCGCGTCGGCCACTTCACCAGCAGCATCACCGACTTCACCGACGACCTCGCACGCTCGCCGCGCCAGCGCTTCGTCAACCGCTGGCGGCTGGAGAAGAAGGACCCGGCGCTCACGCTGTCGGAACCGGTCAAGCCGATCACCTTCTGGCTCGACCGCAGCATCCCTGAAAAGTACCGCGCGCCGATCACCGCCGGCGTGCTGGAGTGGAACAAGGCCTTCGAGCAGATCGGCTTCAAGGACGCGATCCGCGTCGAGCTGCAGCCGGCCGACGCCGACTGGGACACGCTCGACTTCGGCCGCGCATCGATCCGCTGGATGACCAACGCGAGCCCGAGCTTCGGCGCCATCGGACCGAGCCATGTCGATCCGCGCTCGGGCGAAATCCTCGACGCCGACATCGGCATCGAAAGCCTGTCGTCGCGCAACCAGCGGGCGCTGCGCTCGCAGGTGCTGGCCAAGCCCGTCGCCGGCGACGACGGCCACGCGCATGAAGCGGCGGGACTGCGCGGCAGCCGCGCGGCCTGGTGCGACTTCGCCGACCAGGCGGCCGAGCAGCTCGGCTACGCGCTCGACGTGCTCGACGCGCGCGGCGACATCGACCCGGCCGGACCCGACGCCGAGAAGTTCGTCTACGACTACCTGAAGGACGTGACGATGCACGAGGTCGGCCACACGCTCGGCCTGCGCCACAACTTCCGCTCGTCGCGCGTCTACACCGAGCGCCAGCTCGCCGACCCGGTGTTCACCGCGACCCATGGCCTCACCGGCTCGGTGATGGAGTACGCGCCGATCAACCTCGCCGCGCCCGGCGTGCCGCGCGAGCAGCAGGCCGCGCCGTTCAACACCACGCTCGGGCCCTACGACTACTGGGCCATCGAGTACGCCTACAAGCCGCTGCCGAGCGCGACCGAGGACGCCGAGCTCGCCACGATCGCCGGGCGCAGCAACGAGCCGCTGCTCGCCTACGGCACCGACGAGGACAACTTCCTCGGCGTCGACCCGGAGTCGCTGCAGTTCGACCTCGGCTCCGACGCGGTCGCCTTCGCCCGCAAGCGGGTCGCGATCGCGCAGGACCTGCTGCAGCGCCAGGAGACCCGCCAGCTGCAGCCCGACCAGGACTACGCGGTGCTGCGCCGCTCGGTGGCCTACGCGCTGCGCGACATGGGGCGCGCGGCCAACGTGCTGACGCGCCAGATCGGCGGCGTGCGCACCTTGCGCGACCACGCCGGCAGCGGCCGCGACCCGCTGTTGCCGGTGCCCGCGGTCGAGCAGCGCGCCGCACTCGCGGTGCTGGCCTCGGGCTTCCTCTCGGCCGACAGCTTCGTCATCTCGCCCAAGCTGCAGCGCAAGCTGGTGCTCGACTACCAGGAGCGCACCGACGCGGTGTTCCGCGGCGAGGCGCTGGGCGCCACCGACTTCTCGCTCGCCTCGCAGGTGATTGAGCTGCAGCGCGGCGTGCTTGGCCAGTTGCTCAGCGACGGCGTCGCCGCGCGGCTGCTCGACAGCGAGTCGAAGTCGCCGAAGGACGCGCTGCGCCTGTCAGAGCTGTACGGCCGGCTCGACAACTCGGTGTGGAGCGAGCTCGCTGCCGGCGGCGACGTGCCGGCACTGCGCCGCGAGCTGCAGCGCGAGCACGTGAACCGCCTCGCCGCGATGCTGCTGCGCCCGGCCAGCCTGAGCCGCGCCGACGCGCGCAGCCTGGTGCGCGCCCAGGCGCAGGGGCTGCTGGCGCGGATCAATGCGGCGTCCAAGCGCGGCCACCTGAGTGCCGAGGCGAAGGCGCATTTGCAAGACAGCGCCGACACCCTGGCGCAGGCGCTGGCGGCGAAGCTGGTGCGTGCGGGGGCTTGAGGGAATACCGGTCACCACCCTCCGTTCGGGCTGAGCCTGTATTTCCGATCGTCCTGACCCTTCGACAAGCTCAGGATGCACGGGCCCTTCGACAAGCTCAGGTCCTTCGACAAGCTCAGGATGCACGGGCCCTTCGACAAGCTCAGGGCGAACGAGTGGGGTATGCGGGCCGCCACTCGCACCCCGAAAACCGCTGCCGGTCGCATCGCCGCGCGGCCGGCCTTGGTGCCGGGGCGCCGCGGCGGTATCGTGCGGCCATGAACTCCGTGACCGACGCGTCGCCGCCGGCTGCCCGCTCGGTGCTGGCCGCGCTCACCCTGCGCCGCGTGCTGACCGCGCTTGGCCTGGCGGTGCTGGTCGCCGTCGCGCTGAATCCGATCTTCATCACGCCCTTCGTGGTGGTGCTCGGGCGCACGCTGGTGGTCGCGATGGTGCTGCTGCTGGTGTTCATCGCCGCCGGCCAATGGCGCCAGCGCTGGTTGCCGAGCTGGCTGGTGCGGGTGCTCGCGGTCGGCTTGGCCGCGCCGCTCGCCACCTTCGTCGTCTACCTGCCCAGCGTCGGTGGCGACGTGATGGCGGTGCTGCGCCACGAGGGTCGCTTGTCGGGCTTCATCCTGATCGCGAGCTGCGCGCTGGTGATCGGGCCGCTGCTCGCGCTCGGCGCGCTCTACCGCGAGCGCGACGCGCAGGCGCGCAGCCAGAGCCTGCAGTTCGCGCTGGAGAAAAGCATGCTCGAGCGGCAGGCGCTCGACGCCCAGCTGCGGCTGCTGCACGCGCAGATCGAGCCGCATTTCCTGTTCAACACGCTGGCCAATGTGCAGGCGCTGGTCGAGTCGGGCTCGCCGCAGGCCGCCGCGGTGCTGACAAGCCTGATCGCCTACCTGCGCGGCGCGATGCCGCAGCTGCATGACGACGCCGCGACGCTCGCCAACGAGATCGGCCTGGTGCGCGCCTACCTGGAGCTGATGCACATGCGCATGCCCGATCGGCTGCGCTTCGAGATCCGCGTGCCCGACGATTTGAATCCGGTTCGCTTTCCGCCGATGGCCTTGCTGACGCTGGTGGAGAACGCGATCCGCCACGGCATCGACCCGAGCGAGCAGGGCGGGCAGGTGGAGATCGGCGCGCAGCGCGATCCCGACGGCCGCGTGCGCGTCTGGGTGGCCGACAGCGGCGTTGGCATGAGCGAGCAGGCGGCGCCCGGCACCGGACTCACCAACCTGCGCGCGCGGCTGCGTGCCTTCTACGGCGAATCCGCGCAAGTCGAACTGATCGAACAGCCGCCGCACGGCCTGCGTGCTGAGCTGGTGTTTCAAGCCTCATGACCCGGCCGACCGCGCTGATTGCCGACGACGAACCGCTGCTGCGCGAGCGGCTGCGCAGCCACCTCGCGCGCGTCTGGCCCGAGCTCGAGGTCGTGGCCGAGGCGCGCAACGGGCGCGAGGCGGTGGAGCTGTTCGACACGCATGCGCCGCAGGTGGTGTTCCTCGACGTGCACATGCCGGGCCTGAACGGCATCGACGCGGCGCGCTCGATCGCCCGCCGCGCGCACGTGGTGTTCGTCACCGCCTACGAACAATACGCGGTGCAGGCCTTCGAGCAGGGTGCGATCGACTACGTGGTCAAGCCCTTCGACGAGCCGCGCCTGGCGGACACCGTGCAGCGGCTGCGCGAACGGCTGGCGCAAGCCTCGCCGCCGCCCGCCGGTTCACTCGACGCGGTGATCGACCAGCTGTCGCTGGAGCTGCGCCAGCGCGCCGGCGCGCGCGCCTACCTGCAGTGGATCAAGGCGTCGGTGGGGGCGAGCGTGCGCCTGATTCCGGTCGAGCAGGTGGCCTACCTGCGCGCCGACGAGAAGTACACGCTGGTGGCGTGGGACGGCGGCGAGGCGCTGATCCGCAAGACCATCCGCGAGCTCGCCGATGAACTCGACCCCGAGCGCTTCGCCCAGGTGCACCGCTCGGTGATCGTCAACCTGCACCAGGTGGCGCAGGTGAACCGCGGTCCGAACGAGACCGCGGAGATCGCGCTGAAAGGGCGCAAGGAGATGCTGCCGGTGAGCCGCAGCTTCGTCCATGTGTTCAGGCAGATGTAGGCGCGTTCACTGAACGCTGTCGCTCGCACTCGGCGCGCGAGCCAGCACCGTCTCGGCGCTCGCGCGCTTGCCGGTGACTTGCACGCGCTGCAGTTGAACGATTCCCGGTTCGGCCGACGGCTGCTCCAGCATGGCCGTTGCGATGGCCGCGGTGCTCCCGGCGAGAACGCAGAAGGTCAGGACAGCGGAGAAGAGTTGGTCGAACACGATGGACTCCTTGGGTTGGCAACGCACGCGTTGATGCTGCGTTGAGTGAACTCTAGGCGTCGCGCGCCGCACTTCACAGCGCGCTGCGACGAAGTGCGGATTCGCCCGGTCGAAGCGCTGTTTGGCGCGACGGGCGCAGCGCATGGCCCTTCGATCCGCGAAGCGGACCCTGTCCTGAGGTATCGAAGGATCAGGGCGAACGGTTCTGAGTTCAACCGAAGTGGCAGACGTAATGCAGCGTCTTCGTCACCTCGATGTCGAATGACGAATTCGCGGGCACGCTGAACGACTGCCCACCGGCGTAGCTCGCCCAGCCCTCGCTGCCGGCGAGCCGCACGCGGCATTCGCCTTCCACGAGTTCCATCACCTCCGGCGCGCCGGTGTTGAACTTGAGCGTGGACGGCAGGATGACGCCGACGCTTTTCTTCGTGCCGTCGGGCAGCTCGATGCCGTGCGAGACGCACTTGCCGTCGAAGTAGACGTTGGCGCGGGTGCTGACGGTGGCCTGGATCTTGTCGGTCATGACAGCACCCCGCTCGCCGAGTACGGCGATCGACCCTCCAAGAGGGTCGGGCCTTGCTTGGGGCGGCCCGGCGCGGCGGCCCGTGAAGAACAGGTTGGTACTCGAAGTTTCATGGCGCTCAGTCTTCCTTCTTCAAGCGGGGCAGGTCCGAACCCGTGCCGGCCTGCAGCAGGCCCGCCTTGGTGTAGGTCGCGAGCTTGTTGCGGGTGTCTTCGATGTCGAGGTTGCGCATCGTCAACTGTCCGATGCGATCCTGCGGCGAGAAGGTCGAGGCACCTTTCTCCATCGTCAGCCGCTCCGGCTTGTAGCTCAGGTTGGCCGACTCGGTGTTCAGGATGGAATAGTCGTTGCCGCGGCGCAGCTCGAGCGTGACTTCGCCGCTGACGGCACGCGCCACCCAGCGCTGAGCGGTTTCGCGCAGCATGATCGCCTGCGGGTCGAACCAGCGGCCCTGGTAGAGCAGGCGGCCCAGGCGTCGCCCGTTGTCGCGGTACTGCTCGATCGTGTCTTCGTTGTGGATGCCGGTGATGAGACGCTCGTAGGCGATGAACAGCAGCGCCAGGCCCGGGGCCTCGTAGATGCCGCGACTCTTCGCCTCGATGATGCGGTTCTCGATCTGGTCGCTCATGCCGAGGCCATGGCGCCCGCCGATGCGGTTCGCCTCCAGCAGCAGATCGACGGCGCTCGCGAACGTGCGGCCGTTCAGCGCCACCGGCTGTCCCTCTTCGAAGCGGACCGTCACTTGCTCGCGCTGCACCGGCACGTCGTCGCGCCAGAACGCCACCCCCATGATCGGCTGGACAATCGTCATGCCGCTGCTCAGGTGCTCGAGGTCCTTGGCCTCGTGGGTGGCGCCCAGCATGTTGGAGTCGGTCGAGTAGGCTTTCTCGGCCGACATCTTGTAGCCGAAGCCGGCCTGGGTCATGAACGCCGACATCTCGGCGCGCCCACCCAGCTCGTCGATGAAGGCCTGGTCGAGCCAGGGCTTGTAGATGCGCAGCGCCGGATTGGTGAGCAGGCCGTAGCGGTAGAAGCGCTCGATGTCGTTGCCCTTGAAGGTGCTGCCGTCGCCCCAGATGTCGACCTCGTCTTCCTTCATCGCGGCCACCAGCATGGTGCCGGTGACGGCGCGCCCGATCGGCGTGGTGTTGAAGTAGGTGACGCCGGCGGTGGAGATGTGGAAGGCGCCGCATTGCAGGGCGGCGATGCCTTCGCTGACCAGCTGGGCGCGGCAGTCGATCAGCCGCGCGCGCTCGGCGCCGTACTGCATCGCGCGGCGCGGAATGTCGTCGTAGTCCGGCTCGTCGGGCTGTCCGAGGTTGGCGGTGTAGGCGTAGGGAATGGCGCCCTTGTTGCGCATCCAGTGAAGCGCGGCACTGGTGTCCAGGCCGCCGGAAAACGCAATGCCGACCTTCTGGCCGGTGGGGAGGTGCTGCAGGATGGTCGTCATTTTCGGATGGAAGCTGGGTCGAGGAACCGGCTCGGGGTGAAGCGAGCCAACCCGCTATTTTCGGCGGATTCGGGATCGAGCCGATTTTTCCGCTTTCGGCCGGCGCTGCGCGCCCCCGCGAGGCCCGAAACTGAACCGCATTTCCGGTGCTAGTTCGCTTGTCGCACCACGGTGGGCAGGGGTGTAATGGCCGGTGCAGCCGCCTCGACGATGAACGCCCGCCTCCCGCTCGACCAGGAACCGACGGCGCCTCATTCCGAGGTCTTGTCGATGCGCCTGTTCGAGGTCAGCCCCGAGCCGGTCACCGTGACCGAGCTCGAAAGCGGCCGCATGGTGATGGTCAACCCGGCGTTCGTGCAGCTCACCGGCTATGGCGCCTCCGAACTGGTGGGCCAACGCGCTGTCGACCTCGGCTTGTGGATGGACTCGAAGCTGCGCGACCGCTACATCCAGCGCCTGCGGGCCGAGCGCCGCGTCGACGACTTCCCGGCGGTGTTTCGCTCCAAGCAGGAGCGGCGGCTGCCGCTGCGCATCTCGGCCGCGCTGTTCGAGCAGAACGGCATCGAGTACCTGGTCGGGGTGCTGCGCGACGTGAGCTCGCGCGAGGCGCGCCGACTGCAGTACGAGGCGATTCTCGACAACGCGGTGGTCGGCATCGCCTTCACCCGCGACCGCGCGTTCCAGCACGCCAACCCGCGCTTCGAGGAGATCTTCGGCTGGCCGGTCGGCGCCATCGCGGGCCAGCCGGGCCGCGTGGTCTGGCCGAGCGACGCGGCCTATGCCGAGATCGGCCGGCGCGCCGGCCCGCTGCTCGCCGCCTGCGAGGTGTTCGAAGGCGAGTTCGAGATGGCGCGGCGCGACGGCAGCACCTTCTGGGCCAGCGTGCGGGCACGCGCGATCGACCCCGAGCAGCCGGCCAGCGGTGGCTCGATCTGGATCATCGACGACGTCACCGAGCGGCGCCGCACCGAGCAGGCGTTCGCCTTCGCGAAGGAGCAGGCCGAAGCGGCCAACAAAGCGAAGAGCGAGTTCCTCGCCAACACCAGCCACGAGATCCGTACTCCGCTCAACGGCCTGCTCGGGCTGGTGCGGCTCGCGCTCGCGCCCGACGCCGGCGTGACGCGCCAGCGCGAGTACCTCGAGCGCATCCAGGACAGCGCACAGGCGCTGGCCGGCATCATTTCCGACATCCTCGACCTGTCGAAGATCGAGGCCGGCCGGCTGTCGCTCGAACAGGTGAGCTTCGACTTCCATGCGCTGCTCGCGACGGTGCGCAACGCGTATTCGGAACTGGCGCGCGGCAAGGGTCTGGGCTTTCGGCTGGAGATCGGCGAGGGCGTGCCGCGCTGGGTGAACGGCGACCCGGTGCGGCTGCGCCAGATCCTCGGCAACTACACCAGCAACGCGCTCAAGTTCACCGACCGCGGAATGATCGAGGTGACGGTCGGCGCGCTCGCCAACGGCCGGGTTCGGCTCGAGGTGAGCGACACCGGCCCCGGCGTCGAGCCGCAGCTGCTGCCGCGGCTGTTCAAGCCGTTCTCGCAGGCCGACAGCTCCACCACCCGCCAGTACGGCGGCACCGGCCTGGGCTTGAGCATCTGCCGTCAGCTCGCCGAGCTGATGGGCGGCACCGTCGGCGTCGACAGCGAATGGGGCGAGGGCAGCCGCTTTTGGGCCGAGCTGCCGCTGGCGAGTGCGCCGGCGCAGCGGGTGCGCCTGGAAGCGCGCGACACCGCGGTCGACGCCTTGCGCGGCGCGCGCATCCTGCTTGCCGAAGACAACGCGGTGAACACGCTGGTCGCCGAGGCGATGCTCGAGCAATGGGGTGCGCACGTGACGGTGGCGCTCAACGGCGCCGATGCGCTGGAAGCGGTCGAGCGTTCGGGCGGTGCGTTCGACGCGGTGCTGATGGACCTGCAGATGCCGGTGCTCGGCGGCATCGACGCGACCATCGCGATCCGCCGGCATTACGGGGCGACACAGCTGCCGATCATTGCCCTGACCGCCGATGTGCTGGTGTCGGAGCGCGAGTCGGCGCTGCGCCACGGCATGAACGATTTCCTCTCCAAGCCCTTCGACCCCGACCATCTGGCCCAGGTGCTCGGCCATTGGGTGCGGCGCGCGCGCAAGTCGCGCCAGCCGGCGGCGCGCGCGCAGGCCCGGGTCAGGCTCGCGCGCTGATGCCTGACCCCTCCTCCTCCTCCATGAGGCGCTGCGGCGACAAGCTCAGCCCTTCGACCGGCTCAGGACGACCGGCGCCTTCGACAAGCTCAGGCGTCCAGCGCCGACAGGAACTGCTTCAACTCCGGCGTCTGCGGCGCGGCGAACAGCGCGTCGGGCGTGCCCATCTCGTGGATCCGTCCGGCGTGCATGAACACCAGCCGGTCCGACACCTTGCGTGCGAAATTCATTTCATGCGTCACCATCAGCAAGGTCATGCCCTCGTCGGCGAGCGACTCCACGACGCGCAGCACCTCGCCGACCAGTTCGGGGTCGAGCGCCGAGGTGATCTCGTCGCACAGCAGCACCGCGGGCTCCATGGCCAGCGCGCGCGCGATCGCGACGCGCTGCTGCTGACCGCCGGACAGCTGCTCCGGCCGGGCGTCGAACTTCTCGGCCAGGCCCACGCGATCGAGCAGCGCTTTCGCCTGCTCGATCGCCTGCGGCGGGTGGCGCTTCTTCACCAGCGTCGGCGCGAGCATCACGTTGCGGCCGACGCTCAAGTGCGGGAAAAGGTTGAAGCTCTGGAAGATCATGCCCACGTGCTGGCGCAGCGCGCGCATCGCGTTCGCGTTGCCGTGCAGCAGCGGCTGGCCGTCGACGCTGAGCGTGCCTTCCTCGAAGGTCTCGAGGCCATTGATGCAGCGAAGCAGCGTGCTCTTGCCCGAACCGCTCTTGCCGATGATCGCGATCACCTCGCCCGGCTCGACCGCGAGGTCGATGCCCTTGAGCACCTCGTTCGCGCCGAAGCGCTTGCGCAGGCCCTTGATTTCAACGATGGCCATGCAGCCTCCTCTCCAGCGTGCGGCTCCAGGCCGAAATCGGGTAGCACAGGACGAAGTACATCAGCGCTACGCAGGCGTAGACGGCGAACGGGCGGAAGGTGGCGTTGCTGATCATCGTGCCGGCCTTGGTGAGCTCGATGAAGCCGATCACCGAGGCAAGCGCGGTGCCCTTGATCACCTGCACCAGGAAGCCCACCGTCGGCGGCACGGCGATCTTGAGTGCCTGCGGGCCGATCACGTGGCGCAGCTGCTCGCCGAGGTTGAGCGCGAGCGCCTGCGACGCCTCCCACTGACCCTTGGGCACCGCATCGACGCAACCGCGCCAGATCTCGGTGAGGAAGGCGCTGCTGTACAGCGTGAGCGCGAGCGCCGCGGCGACCCAGGCGGACACGTTCATGCCGAACAGGGCGAGTCCGAAGTAGGCGAGGAACAGCTGCATCAGCAGCGGCGTGCCCTGGAACAGCTGCACGTAACCGGCGACCAGCGCGCTGGCGCCGCGCAACTTCGCGATGCGCGCGACCAGCAATGCGAGGCCGACCGCGCCGCCGCCGACGAAGGCGATCAGCGACAACAGCACCGTCCAGCGGACGGCGAGCAGCAGGTTGCGCAGGATGTCCCAAAGGGAGAAGTCGATCATGTGCAGAACGGGCGATGATGTCGCGCGGGCCGTTCGACAGGCTCAGGATGCGCGGGTCCTTCGACGAGCTCAGGATGCACGGGTCCTTCGACAAGCTCAGGTCCTTCGACGAGCTCAGGATGCACGGGCCCTTCGACAAGCTCAGGGCGAACGGGGAGCGGTGGGGCGAAACCGTCGAATGACACGTTATCTCCCGAAAATGAAGCGCGGACCCACCCAGTGCAGCAGCCGCCGCAGCGCGATCGCGAGCATGAGGTAGATCAGCGTGCCGACGATGAAGGACTCGAACGCGCGGAAGTTGCGCGACTGGATCAGGTTGGCCGCATACGACAGCTCGGCGGTGGAGATCTGCCCGCACACCGCCGAGCCGAGCATCACGATGATGATCTGGCTCACCAGCGCCGGCCAGACGCGCTGCAGCGCCGGCGGCAGCACCACGCGCGTGAACACCTGCGCGTTCGTGAGCGCGAGGCTTTGCGCCGCCTCGATCTGCCCGCGCGGCGTCGCGACAATGCCGGCGCGCACGATCTCGGCCGCATACGCGCCGAGGTTGATCACCATCGCGAGCACCGACGCCGCTTCGGGCGAGAGCTTCAGGCCGAGGCTCGGCAGCCCGAAGAACAGGAAGAACAACTGCACGATGAACGGCGTGTTGCGGATCAGCTCCACATACAGGCCGACGACCGCCTGCAACCAGCCCGACCCGTGCGAGCGCGCCCAGGCGCAGGCGATGCCCAGCACCACGCCGACGCTGGCCGAGACAGCGGTCAGCGCGATGGTCACCGCCGCGCCCTTGGCCAGCAGCGGCCATTCGGCGAGGACGGCGGGAAAGTCGAAGGCGATCATCGAGGCTTAAGCGCAAGCCGGGCTCGTCAGGGCAGGTCGCCGGCCGGTCGTCCCAGCCACTTCAACGCCATCTTGTCCAGGTCACCCGCCTTCTTCGCCTCGGCAATGATCTCGTTGACCTTCAGGCGCAGCTTGTCCTCGCCCTTGGCCACGCCGATGAAGTTCGGCGAGTCCTTGAGCAGCAGCTTGAACTCGGTGCCGAGCTGCGGGTTGCGGGCCATCACGTTGCCCGCCACCGATGCGCCGGTGGCAATCAACTGCACCTGACCGGAGACGTAGGCCGCCACCGTGCCGTTGTTGTCTTCGAAGCGCTTCACGTCGACGCCGGCCGGCGCGATCTTGCCGAGCTCCAGGTCTTCCATCGCACCGCGCGTCACGCCCACGCTCTTGCCGTTGAGGTCGGCCGGCGTTTTCACCGCCAGCGTCTTCGGCCCGAACACCGCCTGGAAGAACGGCGAGTACGCCACAGTGAAGTCGATCACGCGCTCGCGCTCCGGGTTCTTGCCGAGCGTGGAGATGACGAGGTCGGCCTTCTTGGTCTGCAGATAGGGAATCCGGTTGGCGCTGGTCACCGGCACCAGCTCGACCTTCACGCCGAGCTTGGCGCCGATGTAGTTCGCCATGTCGATGTCCAGCCCCTGCGGCTTCAGGTCGGTGCCGACGAAGCCATAGGGCGGAAAGTCGGTCGGGATCGCGATGGTGATGGACTTCTTCGCCATCACCTCGTCGAGCGCGGTCTGCGCGCCGGCTGTGCCGGTGAGCGCGAGCGGCGCGAGCACGAGCAGGCACAGGGCTTTCAGGAACGGGCGGTGTCTCATCGTCGTTTCTCCTTCGAGGCAGGGGGGGACAGCAGGGGCTTCAACAGCCGCTTGGGCGCGGGTCGCTTGGGCGGATTGCTTGTATGCAAGCTGCGTGCCGACTTTGCCGCCTGCGGGCCAACGGGCGACAGCGCGGCGCGCAAGGACGACAGCGGGTCGAGGGACGCACTCGGGCTCAGGTGCGCGGCGACGTTCTCGATGTGCTCGCGCATCAGATCGATCGCCTGCGCGTGGTCGCCGCGTTCGAGCGCGGCGACGATTCCCGCGTGCTCCCGGCAGGACAGGGCGGCTTCGTGGTTCGACTGGTACAAGGTGGCGATCAAGGTGGTGCGTGCCGTCAGGTCGCGCAAGATATCCGCCAGCGTCGAATTGCCGGCGCACTCGGCCAGGCAGACATGGAAGTCGCCGAGCAGGAAGCTGCGCTCCCCGGCGTCGGCCGCCGCGACGGCGGCTTTCTCCTGCGCCAGATGCTGCTTCAGCCGCTTCAGCGCCGGTCGCTCGAGCGGGCGGGCGAGCGACTGCAGCAGGCCGGTCTCGATGACCTGGCGCGCGGCGAAGGCCTCGCGGGCGTTGTCGGGCGAGGGCTGCACGACGAACCAGCCGCGCCGCGAATTCACCTCGACCATGCCGCGCGCCGCGAGCCGCGCCAGCGCTTCGCGCACGATGGTGCGGCTGACACCGAACAGGTCGGCGAGCTGCTGTTCACCCAGCCGCGCGCCGGGCGCGAGCTTCTGCGCCAGGATGGAGTCGACGATGCGGTCGGCGATGTGTTGCGGCTTGGGAGGTTCGGCCATCCGCACCAGTGTGATGCATTCTTCCGTTGTATACAAGCGTTGACGTTACGGTGCACTGATGCGGGTGATGGCGCTGCGCGTCAGCACGTACAAGGCGCCGTCATTGCCAACCAGCAGGTCCACCGGACTGCCGTCGACGCTGGCGAACGCGCTCGCCGCGTTGCCGTTGGCCAGATCGAGGCGCGCGATCCATTGGCTCACGTAGTCGGCGAAGAAGTAGTTGCCGCGGTAGGCGGCCGGGAAGTTGCCGCTGTCGGGGTAGAACGCGCCGCCGGCGATGGCGAAGCCGGTGAAGAAGCCGCCCGGCCCCGAACCGGGCGGCGTCGCGTCGCTGTGCTTGTAGGCGAACAGCGGCGCGGTGACGCCGGTGCTGACATCGTCGGGCCCCTCCGACGCGGGCCAGCCGTAGTTCGCGCCGGCGGCGCCGACGTCGATTTCTTCCCAGGTGTTCGCTCCCACGTCGTTGATGTGGATCCGCCCCGAGCCCGGCTGGACCGCGAAGGTGAAGGGGTTGCGCAGGCCGCGCGCCCAGACCGCGCGGCCGAACTCGCTTGTCGCGGTGTTGAAGTAGGGGTTGTCGCTCGGAATGCCGCCGTCGTCGTTGAAGCGCAGCAGCTTGCCGAAGGGGTCGGACAGGTCCTGCGCCTTGGCGCCGTTGGCGTTGTCGCCGACGCCGACATAGAGCTTGCCGTCGCTGCCGAAATGGATCGCGCCGCCGTTGTGGTTGGTGGCGCCGGACAGCACGGGGAACTCGACCAGCACCGACTCGACGCCGGTCGACACGTCGCCGTTGCTTGCGAACGAGCCCTCGAAGCGGCTGATGCGGTTGTGCGTGCCGCCGCTTTGCGTCGTGTAGTAGACGTAGACCAGGCCGTTGCTCGCGAAGCCCGGGTGCAGGGCGACACCGAGCAGGCCGCGCTCGCCGCTCGAATCGACCGTGAGTTGCACGAACGGCGTGGCGAGCAGGCTGCCGTTCTTCACGACGCGCAATCGGCCGCCTTGCTCGGCGACGAAGAACCGGCCGTCGCCGGCCTGCGCGAATGCGGTCGCACCCGTGAGGCCCGTCACCCAGGACTCGTTCTTCGTGAAACCTTGCGCCACGCTGCGGCTGCCGCCGATGCGCACCGTCGTGCTGGACCAGGCGGATCGATTGCCGGCCGCGTCGCGCGCCCGGGCGCGCAGCACATGCTGGCCGGCGGTGTAGGCGCCGGTGTCGACGCTCACCGAGTAGGGCGCGACCGTGTCCTCGCTGCCGACGCCGATG
>DASXQQ010000098.1:0-9193 GCA_036507085.1 Piscinibacter sp.
CAAGGTCGGGCCGATCATGTTCATGTTGAACGAGATCGGCTCCGGCGCCGGGGCCATGTGCAGCTCTTCCTTGAAGATGTACTGCTTCACCGCGTCCCAGCCGGTGCCGCCCCATTCGGGCGCCCACGACGGCGTGGCCCAGCCCCTGGCGTGCAGGATGCGCACCCAGCGCAGCATCTCTTCCTTCGAGATGCGCTGGCCGAGCTCGGTCTTGCGGCGGATGTCGGCCGGCAGCGCCTGCCTGAAGAAGGCGCGCACCTCGTCGCGAAAGGCGACTTCCTCGTCAGTGAATCGCAGGTCCATGGGCGGATCGATGTCTCGTCGTTCGCTGTGCCGATTGTCAGTCGATCAGCCCCTGCTCGCGCAGCGATGCGATCCTGCTCGGCGCGAGCCAGGCGGACAAGCAGCGGTCGGTGTTTCCCGGCGTGATGGCCTGCGGCGGTGTCGGCATGGCGGGCACGGTGCGCGAGAAGCGCGGCGCCGGACCGGCCTGCACGATGCCGTCGATCTCGACGAAGGTGCCACGCGCCTTCATGTGGGGATGTTCGGGCGCCTCGTGGAACCCCAGCACCGGTGTGACGCAGGCATCGCTCGCTTCGAGCAGGGCGGACCACTGGTCGCGCTCGCGCGTCTTGAAGCGGGCCGCGAGAACGACCTTGGCGGCCTTCCAGTGGTCGCGCGACATCTGCGGGCCGAGACTGGCCGCGTCGATATCGAGCTTTTCCAGCAGCGCGGCGAAGAACTTCGGCTCGATCGGTCCCACGGCGATCCAGCGGCCGTCGGCGCATTCGTAGCAATCGTAGAAGTGCGAGCCCGAGTCGCTGATGTTGGTGCCGCGCCCCGGCATCCAGATGCCGGCGGCGACCATGCCGAAAAACGTGGTCGCCAGGTGCGCGGCGCCGTCCACGATGGCCGCGTCGATGACCTGGCCGCAGCCCGATTGCCGCGCCTCGAGAATCGCGGCCAGCAGTCCCACCGCCATGTACAGCGACCCGCCCGCATAGTCGCCGAGGACGTTCAGCGGAATCGTCGGCGGCTGCCCCTCGCGCCCGATGGCGTCGAGCAGCCCGGTCAGCGCGAGATAGTTGAGGTCGTGGCCGGCCCACTTCGCCAGCGGCCCCTGCTGGCCCCAGCCGGTGAGGCGGCCGTAGGCGAGTCGGGGGTTGCGCGCCAGGCAGACGTCGGGCCCGAGTCCCAGGCGCTCGGTCACGCCCGGGCGAAAGCCCTCGATCAGCGCGTCGGCTTCTTCGATCAACTCGAGCACCGCCTCGACTGCGCGCGGGTCCTTCAGGTCCAGCGCAATGGCGCCGCGGTTGCGCAGCAGTGTGTTGAACTTCAGCGGTCGCTCGATGCCGAGCGCCACCGGGTGTTTGCGATCGATGCGGATCACCGTGGCGCCGAGGTCGGCCAGCAGCATCGCGCACATCGGTCCGGGGCCGATGCCGGCGAGTTCGACGACCTTGATGCCGGCGAGCGGCCCCTGACGCGATGGCACCGCAGACGCGCTCATTTCGTCGCCTTGCCCAAGACGCTGCCGGCGATGATGTTGCGCTGCACCTGGTTCGTGCCCTCGATGATCTGCACCACCTTCGCATCGCGGAAGTAGCGGCCGATCGGGTACTCGGCGGATACGCCGGCCGCGCCGAAGAGCTGCACCGCGTCGGTGGCCACCTTCATCGCGACGTCGGAGGCGAAGCACTTGCTCATCGCCGCCATCGGCGCGAGCGCCTTGCCGGTGACGCCGGCATCGACCATCGCCGCCGTGCGGTAGACGAGCTGGCGCGCCGCCTCGGTCTGCATCACCATGTCGGCGATCATCCAGCGCACGCCCTGGAAGTCGCTGATCGCGTGGCCGAAGGCGCGGCGCTCCCGGATGTACTTGACGGTGTGGTCGATCGCGCCCTGCGCGATGCCGACGGCGCGCGCGGCGACGATCGGGCGGCTGGTGTTGAGCGCTTCCATCGCCACCTTGAAGCCTTCGCCGCCCTCGGGACCCAGGCGGCTGTCGGCGCCGACCGGGGCGTTGTCGAAGAACAGCGGGCACGACGGCACGCCGCGCGCGCCCATCTTGTCTTCCTTGCGGCCCACCGTCAGTCCGGGCGTGCCCCGCTCGACGATGAACAGGTTGATGCCCAGCGGCTCGCCGTGCTCGTCCTGTGTCTTCGCTGCGACGAGGATGAAGTCCGCGATGTCGGCGTTGGTGCACCAGATCTTGGCGCCGTTCAGCACGTAGCCGTCGGCGGTGCGGCGCGCTGTGGTCTTGATGCCGGAGACGTCGGAACCGCTTTGCGGCTCCGTCAGCGACAGGGCGCCACGCAGCTCGCCGCTGGCCAGGCCCGGCAGCAGGCGCTGCTTCTGCGCCTCGGTGCCGCCCGCGAGGATGGCGCCGAACGGTGTCCATTGCACGACCAGCAGGTAGCCGGTGTTGTAGCAGACCCGACCGAACTCCTCGACCGCGACGCACGCGGCCAGGGTGCTGCCGGTGCCGCCATATTCGGTCGGGAAGGGCAGGGCGAACAGGCCCAGATCCTTCAGCAACTCGAACATGTCCTGCGGGTACTCGGCGCTTCGATCGATTTCGTCCGCGCGCGAAGCGACCTTCTCACGTGCGACGCGTCGCACGAGGTCCTGGATGTTCTTCTGATCTTCGTTCAGTTGGTAGCTCACCGCAGGTCTAATATGTGAACACAGTGCGAAAGTGTGAACTGGACAAGCGGAACTGTCAAGCTGCACAGTGGGCTCCGGGTGCGTGGTGGAACCGGGTCCGTCCGCATTGACATCGCCCTTCGTGGCCGTTTATATTGTGGAACGTCATTCATATTAATGTGTGCGGCGACAAGCACAGGGCCATACAAGGAGACAACGCTTTGGACACCGCCGTGAAGCCGACCGTCCGTGTGGATTACGTGCCCGCGGAGCACTACACCTCGCGCGAGATCCTCCGGCTCGAAAAGCAGCGCCTGTGGCCACAGGTGTGGCAGCTGGCGTGCCGCCTCGAGGAAATCCCGTATGTCGGCGACTACGTCACCTACGACATCAACGACGAGTCGATCATCGTCGTGCGTCAGACGCCGGACACGATCCGCGCCTACTTCAATGTCTGCCAACACCGCGGCCGGCGCCTGACCGAGGGCTGCGGCACGGCGCAGCGCCTGCAATGCCGCTTCCACGGCTGGCAGTGGGGGCTGGACGGAAAGATCATCCGCATCGTCGACCGGCAGGACTGGGACGGCTGCCCCGACATGAGCGACGAGGACGTCGCGCTGCGCGAGATCAAGGTCGACACCTGGGCGGGCTTCGTCTTCGTCAACTTCGATCCGGATTGCGAACCCCTGGCGCAGCACCTGGCGCCGGTGCCCGAATACACCGACTGCTTCGAGTTCGAGAAGATGCGCTACCGCTGGTACAAGTCGGTGCGCCTGCCGTGCAACTGGAAGGTGGCGCTGGAAGCCTTCAGCGAGGGCTATCACGTCTTCGGCACGCATCCGCAACTGCTCGACACGCAGGGCGACGACGTGACGCGCAGCTTCACCTTCGGCAAGCACGGCATGTTCGGCTACCCGGCGCCGGCGCGGCTGCCCGGCGCGCCGTCGCCGCGCACCGGCCGGCCGGTGCCCGACGACATCCGCCCGGGCATCGCCAAGTTCTTCCAGGACCTGGAAGACCAGCTCAAGGCGATCATCACCGCGCGCGACAACGAGGCCACCAAGCGCATCCTGACCGAGTGCCCGCCCGACATGCCGCACCTCGAGGTGCTGATGAAGGCGGGGCAGTTCCAGCGCGAGGCAGCGCTGGCCGACGGGGCCGGCTGGCCCGACATCACGGCCGAGCAGATCTACAAGGCGGGCACCGACTGGCACGTGTTCCCGAACATGATCTTCCTGATGTCGCCCGACGGCATGCTGTTCTATCGCGCACGGCCGGACGGCGACAACCCGGACTCGTGCTTCTACGACATCTGCTCGATCGCGCGCTACGCGCCTGGTGCCGAGCCGCCGCTGAAGCGCGAGTTCTACTGGGGCGTGGACGACTGGAAGATCGACACGGTCGAGCGCTTCGGCCTCATCCTGTCGCAGGACTTCGCCAACATGACCGAGGTGCAGAAGGGCATGAAGTCCAAAGGCTTCCGCGGCGCGCGCACCAACCCCTTGCAGGAGTCGGCGATCTCGAATTTCCACCGGGTGCTGCGCGAGGTCTTGTTCGACGAGAAGCATCATGACTTGGGATGACGCATACGACCTGGTGATCGTGGGCAGCGGCGGAGGCTCGATGTGCGCCGCGCTGGCGGCCAAGGCGCTGGGCAAGCGCGCGCTGATCGTGGAGAAGCAGCCCCTCGTGGGCGGCTCCACGGGCTATTCCGGCGGTGTGTGGTGGGTGCCGAACAACCCGGTGATGAAGCGCGCCGGCGTGACCGACAGCGCCGAGCGCGCGCGACAGTACCTCGATGCCGCGGTCACCTACCAGGGGCCGGGCACCACGCCTGCACGGCGCGATGCGTTCATCCGCAACGGGCCGAAGATGGTCGACTTCCTCGAGCGGCAGGGGATGAAGTTCGTCTACGCCGACGGCTGGTCCGACTACTACGACGAACTGCCCGGCGGAGAGCCGCGCGGCCGCTCGCTGCTGGCCGAATTGTTCGATACCCGCGAACTCGGCGAATGGGAGTCGCGCCTGTCGCGCTACAAGGGCTTCAGCCTGCCGGTGCCGACCCACGAGTTCCCCGACCTGATGCTCGCCAAGCGAACCTGGCGCGGCAAGAAGAAGGCCTTGGCCATGGTGGGGCGCATCATCAAGGGCAAGCTCACCGGCAAGCGCCTGGCCGGCGCCGGCGCGGCGATCCAGGGCCGCATGCTGCAGATCGCGCTGCGCGAACAGTTGCCGATCTGGACCGACTCCGGGCTGGTCGAGTTCATCACCGAAGGCGCTCGTGTCACCGGCATCGCCGTGCGGCGCGGCGGGAAGCTGGTGCGCGTGCAGGCCAGGGACGGCGTGCTGATGAACGTCGGGGGCTTCTCGCGCAGCGCCGCGATGCGCGCGCGCTTCCAGCCCCAGCCGAGCTCGGCCGAGTGGACCAATGCCAACCTCGGTGACACCGGCGAAGCGATCGAGATGGCGATGTCGCTCGGTGCGGCGGTCGACTGCATGGACGAAGCCTGGTGGGTCGTGACCTCGCTCGGGCCCGACGGCAAACCGCCCACGCCGGGCGGCTACGCGGCCGACGGCACGCCGCTGCCCTTCATGCACCACCTGGACCTGTCGCTGCCGTACTCGATGATGGTCGACCAGCTCGGCCAGCGCTTCTGCGACGAGGCCGGCGCCTACATGGAGATCGGCCAGCGCATGTACCGCCGCGAGCAGGAGACGGGCAAGGCCGTGCCGAGCTGGGTGATCATGGACAGTCGCCAGCGCGCCTACTACCCCTGGGGCACGGCGCAGCCGGGACAGGTGCCGAAGGAGTGGCTGGCGAGCGGCTACATGATCCAGGCCGAATCGGTCGACGAACTGGCCGCGAAGACCGGCATCGACAAGCCCGGCCTGGCGAGGACGATCGAGCGCTTCAACCGGTTTTGCAAGACCGGCATCGACAGCGACTTCGGCCGCGGCTCGAGGGCCTTCGACCGCTGCCATGGCGACCCGACGGTCAAGCCGAATCCGAACCTCGGCGCGATCGAGAAGCCGCCGTTCTACGCCGTGCGGATGTACCCCGGCGACGTGGGCACCGCCGGCGGCGTCGTCACCGACGAGCATGCGCGCGTGCTGCGCGAGGACGGCTCGGTGATCGACGGCCTGTACGCCACCGGCAACTGCACCGCCTCGGTGGTCGGCCGCTGCTATCCGGGCGCGGGCGCGAGCATCGGCGCATCGTTCACCTTCGGCTACATCGCCGCGCATCACGCGGCCGGCGCGCCAGCGCCATGACCTTCAGCAGGAGCTCCGCCATGAACCCCGAGACCCGCGTCGACAAGGCGATCCTCGTCGACATCTACCGCCGCATGGCGCTGATCCAGCGCAGCGACGAGCGCTTTCGCGCGGTCATCAAGTCCGGCAAGATCGTCGCGCCGTACTACTCGCCGCGCGGGCAGGAGGCGATTCCGGCCGCCGTGTCGGTGAACCTCACCGACGACGACTACATCTGCACGATCTACCGCGGCGTCCACGACATGCTGGCCAAGGGCGTGCCGTCCAGGCTGCTGTGGGCCGAGATCGCCGGCAAGGCCACCGGCACTTGCAAGGGCAAGGGCGGGCCGATGCACATCACGCATCCCGAGTCGGGCGTGATGGTGACCACCGGCATCGTCGGCAGCAGCATGCCGATCGCCAACGGCCTCGCGCTGGCGGCGCAGATTCGCGGCGAGAAGCGCGTCGCGGTCGCCTATTTCGGCGACGGCGCGTCGAACATCGGCGCGTTCCACGAGGCGCTCAACATGGCGGCGGTGTGGAAGCTGCCGGTGCTCTTCGTGTGCCAGAACAACGGCTACGGCGAACACACCCGCTATGAGCTCGCCACCTCGGCCAAGCAAATCTCCGACCGCGCCATCGGCTACCAGATGCCCGGTGTCACCGTCGACGGCAACGACCCGCTGGCGGTGTATGCCGTCGCGCGCGAGGCGGTCGCGCGAGCGCGTGCCGGCGAGGGGCCGACGCTGATCGAGGCGCGGACCTTCCGCTTCTTCGGCCACGTTTTCGGCGACGCCGACGCCTACATGGCCCAGGGCGAGAAGGAAGCCGCGATGGCCCGCGACCCGGTGCCGCGCTTTCGCAGCTGGCTCGTCGAAGGCGGCGTGCCCGAAGGCGATCTGGCCACCCTCGAAGCGGCCATCGAGCACGAGATCGACGAGGCGGTCGCCTTCGCGCTCGACAGCCCCGTGCCCGACCTGGCGGAACTGCAGCGCGACGTCCTGGCCGAGGAGATCGCAGCATGAACGCGCCGGAGAAGATCAAGGTCAAGACGATGAACACCATCCAGGCCGTCAACCTCGCGCTCGACGAGGCGATGGGCCTGGACCCGAACGTGATCCTGCTCGGCGAGGACATCGCCGACGGCCAGGAGGGCGGCATCGTCGGCGTGACCAAGGGCCTGTCGACGAAGTACGGCAGCTCGCGCGTTCGCTCCACACCGATTTCCGAGCAGGCCATCATCGGCGCGGCGATCGGTGCGGCGATCGTCGGCATGCGGCCGGTGGCCGAGATCATGCTGATGAACTTCACCACGGTGGCGATGGACATGATCGTCAACCACGCCGCCAAGCTGCGCTACATGTCGGGCGGGCAGACCCACGTGCCGCTGACCATCCGAACGATGACCGGCGCCGGCTTCGGCACCGGCGGCCAGCATGCCGACTACCTGGAGGCCTGGTTCGCGCACACCGCCGGCATGAAGGTGGTGGCGCCCTCGTCGCCGGCCGAGGCCTACGGCCTGATGCTGTCGTGCATCTTCGACGACGACCCCTGCCTGTTCATCGAGAACATGCCGACCTATTGGAACCCCGGCGCGATGCCGCGCATCGGCGAGCGCATCCCGCTGGGCCAGGCGAACGTGCTGCGCGAAGGCAGCGACGTGACCGTGATCAGCTACAGCCGCGTCCTGCAGGACTGCGTGGCGGTGGCCGAGAAGCTGGCCGCCGAGGGCATTCAGGTCGAGCTGATCGACCTGCGGACGATCTCGCCGCTGGACGAAGCGACGCTGCTCAAGTCGGTCGGCAAGACGCGCCGCGCGGTGGTGGTTCACGAGGCGGTGCGCAGTTTCGGCGTCGGCGCCGAGATCGCCGCGCTGCTGCACGAACACCTGTTCAGCGACCTCTTGGCACCTGTGCAGCGCGTCGGATCGAATCACTCGCCGGTGCCGTTCGCGAAGACGCTGGAAATGGCTTTCGTGCCGCAGCAGTCGACCATCGAAGCGGCTATTCGCAAAGCACTGGGTTGACCCCTTCATTCCAATCGACTCGACAAGGATCCACCGTGACGACCCAGGTTCTGCTTCCCAAGATCGGCTTCTCGATGAACGAGGCGACGCTCGCCGAATGGATGGTCGCCGACGGCGCCGCAGTCAGCGAGGGCCAGCCGCTGTATGCACTGGAGAGCGACAAGTCGGTGCAGGAAATCGAGTCGCCCGCCTCCGGCACCTTGAAGATCCTCGCGCAGGTCGGCGAGGTCTACGAGGTCGGGGCGGTGCTGGCCGAGATCGCCTGAGCGCCTGGGATGGAGACGCCAACGATCTCCGGCGCCGATCTGCCGCCTTGGCCGGCGATCGACTTCGCGGCATTCGGCGAGGTCGAACAGAAGCCGCTGTCGCGCATCCAGGGCCTGACGGCGGGATTCCTCTCGCGCAACTGGCTCACCATTCCGCACGTCACGCATCACGACGATGCCGACATCACCGCGCTGGAAGCCTGGCGGCAGCAAGTGGCAGAGCAAAGTCCGCAGCAACCCAGGCTCTCGCCGCTGGCCTTCTTCGCCAAGGCGCTGGTCTCGGGCCTCAAGGCCTTTCCGCAGTTCAACGCCTCGCTCGATGCGACGGGCAAGAACCTGGTGCTGAAGAAGTACTTCCACATCGGCATCGCGATCGACACGCCGCGCGGGCTGGTGGTCGGCGTGGTCCGCGACTGCGACCGCAAGAGCGTCGCCGACGTGGCTGCGCAGATCACGGCCTTGTCGGCCAAGGCGCGCAGCCGCGGGCTGCCGATGAGCGACATGGAGGGCGGCTGCATGTCGATCAGCTCGCTCGGCGGCATCGGCGGCACGGGCTTCACGCCGATCGTCAATGCGCCGGAGGTGGCGATCCTCGGCATCACGAAAGCCGAGTGGAAACCCGTGCGCGGCACCGGCGCGGCGCTCGAGTGGCGCTTGAAGGTGCCGCTGTCGCTGAGCTACGACCATCGCGTGATCAACGGGGCGGATGCGGCGCGGTTCCTGCGCCACTTCGA
Organism: Piscinibacter sp.; assembly: GCA_036507085.1. Classification (GTDB taxonomy): domain Bacteria; phylum Pseudomonadota; class Gammaproteobacteria; order Burkholderiales; family Burkholderiaceae_C; genus Albitalea. Next base: position 8,925 of record DASXQQ010000098.1, read on the forward strand.
CGCGGTGCTGGCCGATCCGCGGGCTCTCGCATGACGGACATGTCGTGTGCCGCCATCGTCGGCGCCGGCCACGCCGGTGCCGAGCTCGCCGTCGCCCTGCGCAACGAAGGCTGGAGCGGCCGCATCGTGTTGATCGGCGACGAGCCCGGCCTGCCGTACCACCGCCCGCCGTTGTCCAAGGCCTATCTGGCCGGCGAGACGGCGCCCGAAGGCCTGCTGCTGCGCGCGGCGGCCGCCTATGACAAGGCCGGCGTCGAACGCTGGACCGA
>DASXQQ010000099.1:0-50581 GCA_036507085.1 Piscinibacter sp.
GCGCCCACCGGATTGAAATAGCGCAACAGCGCGATTCGCCACGACGGGTCGGCGCGTTCGGTGTCGCGCAGAATGTCCTCGCTCATCAGCTTGGTCGCGCCATACGGGTTGGTGGCCGACAGCGCGGCGTCTTCACGGATCGGCAAGCGCTCGGGCTTGCCGTACACGGTGGCGCTGGAGCTGAACACCAGCGTCTTGCACGCGTGGCGCTCCATGGCCTGGCACAGCGCCAGCAGCCCGCCCAGGTTGTTGGCGTAGTAGCTCAGCGGGCTTTCGGTACTTTCACCCACCGCCTTGAACGCGGCGAAATGCACGACCGCGTCGATGCGATGGCTGCTGAACAGCCGCTCCATTGCTGCGCCATCGCACACGTCGGCCCGCTCGAACACCGGCGGCTCGCCCGATAGGCGCTGCAGTCGGTTCAGCACCTCCGGCGAGCTGTTGGAGAAGTCGTCGACGCCCACCACCGCGTAGCCGGCGGCCTGCAGCGCAAGCCAGGTGTGCGAGGCGATGTAGCCGGTCGCGCCGGTGAGCAGGACGGTGGGCTTCATCCGATCACTGCAGCAAGATTTGCCCGGAGCAGCCGTACACGTTGGCCTTGTACGGGTACGACAGGGTCGAGCCGGCCGGTATCGACACGCTGCGCGACTCCCGGCTCACGTCGCAGCCCAGCAGGATGTTGCGTGTGGGGGCGTAGCGCAGCCCGAGCGCCGCCTGGGTCGTGGTGTCGGTGCCGGACTCGGAACCGCTGCCCAGCACGCCGAAGTCGAAGGAGTTGACCAGCGAGCGGTGCGCATTGCTGGCGGTGGCGGTGAGCTGAATCTTGGCCGTCATCTCATAGTTGCCCTGTATGCGCAGCAAGTTGGTCAGGCGGCTGCTGTCGCCGGCCTGGGTCAAGGCCCCGTTCAGGTACGAGGTGAAGCTCGCCTCGTTGCCGGTGTCGCGCGTCAGCAGTGTGTTGAGACTGAGCTTGCCGGTGGGCTTCCAGCGCCATTCGAGCAATCCGGTGGCCCCCGAAAAGTTGCGCGCCGTGAAGGCGTCGTAGCGCTGGCGCCCGAAGCTGAGTCGCCCGTCGAGGGTGCTGGCGCCGCTGGCGACCCAAGTACCCGTTAAATCGAGGTCGTGGCGCCGGAAATGTTCCGGCGTGTCGGGATCGGTGTTGTGCGGATGGGGGTACTCGCCGCGCGTCTCGCGCAAGCCGACGCCCAGCTTCAACAGGTCGCTCGGCGCATACCTCAGGCCGACATTGGCCGCGTCCTGCTTGTTCTCCCGGAAAAGCCACTCGGGAGCAGAGTAGTCCAGCGAGCGATGGGTGAGGCCTGCCTCGAGCGTGAGCTTGGTCACCACGCCGAGCGCTGCCGTGGCGCTGGCCTGGCGGCTGGTCTCGAGGTTGCGCGTGGTCAGTTGAGGCGCGTCGGGCGAGCCGTACTGCGCCGGGTTGCGGTTCAGCGCCACCGCCAGCTTGCCCGACAGGTTCTCGACGGTCGCCCAGTCGATTCCGCCGGTCAGGCTGTAGCCGTTGCTGTTCAGCTGGGACAGATTGGAATAGCGGTTGTGGCGCAAGGTGCCGTTGGCGTAGAGCCGCTGGCGGCTGATCGGCTGGTCGAAGCCGGCGAGCAGCGAGGTGGTCGACACCGTGTCGCTCGACTCAGAGCCTTCGGCCTGCCGCAGCACATTGCTGTCGCGGGTGAACGCCTGCGATGCGCCAATGTAGTAGGGGTTGGCCTCGGCGTGCGCCGCCCCAGTCGACGCGATCAGACCCAGGCAGGCGGCGAGCGGCAGCAGGGGCAGTCTGGGCAATTGCTTCATTCGGGGCTCCGGTGGTTGTTGGGCAAGGGCATCGACCGCGGGGGGAGGCAAGTCAATAGGCGTGGCGGTCGAAGAGCACGAGGCGAATGGTACGCACAATGATCTGCAGGTCGAGGCCCAGCGACCAGTTTCGCAGGTACTCGAGGTCGCACTCGACGCGCGCCTGCATCTTCTCGATGGTGTCGGTCTCGCCGCGGTGGCCGTTCACCTGCGCCCAGCCGGTGATGCCCGGCTTGACCTTGTGGCGCACCATGTAGGCCTTGATGATGCGACGGTATTCTTGGTTGTGCGCCACCGCGTGCGGGCGCGGGCCGACGATGCTCATGTGCCCCTGCAGCACGTTGATGAATTGCGGCAGTTCGTCGAGCGAGGTGCGGCGAATAAAGGCGCCGAAGCGGGTGGTGCGCGGATCGTGCTTGGTGGCCTGGCGAACCACCGGGCCGTTGTCCTGCGTCGTCATCGAGCGGAACTTGTAGACGGTGATCTCCTCGCCGTCGAGCCCGTTGCGCCGCTGCTTGAAGATCACCGGTCCCTTCGAGCTGAGCTTCACGCCAATGGCGATCACCAGCAGCAGCGGCGAAATGAGGATCAGGATGATCGTCGCCAGCACGATGTCGCTGAGCCGCTTCATCAGCGCGTTGGTGCCGGTGAACGGCGTCTCGCAGATGCCCACGACCGGCACGCCGTTCATGTCCTGCAGTCGGCCCTGGATGATGCTGATGCCGAACACGTCGGGCACGAAGAACAGCGATGCGGTCGTGCCTTGCAATTGCTCCAGCAGCTCGACGATGCGCGGCTGCGAGCCCAGCGGCAGGGTGATGAAGACCTCGCGGATGCCGTGGCGCGTGACGTAGTCGGCCACGTCTCTCAGCCCACCCAGGCGCTGGGTGGCGGACTCATCGTTCACCCGGTCGTCGTGGCGGTCGTCGAAGTAGCCGACGAAGTCGAAGCCGTGGTCTTCGCTTTCGGTCAGCGCGCGCGCCACCTTCACACCCAGCGGGCCCGCGCCGACGACGATCGCCGGGCGGCGCGTCTCGGGCTTCGCCGCCTGGTGGCGCACGACCGTCTGGCCGATCCATACCGCCAGCCACTGCAGCACCGGCGTGATGAAGACCCAGGCCCACAGTGCCTCGTATTCGAAATAGCCGAAGCTGCGCGTGGCGTAGCCGCACAGCGCGAGGATGGCGATCAGCGTGACCCATGAGGTCACGATGTCGACCGCTGCCGCCAGCAGGTTGTCGCGAAAGCGGTTGCGCCCAGGGAAGGTCAGCGCGAACACCAGCAGGCACAGGGTCAGCTCGGGGCGGTTCACCGGTTCGTCGAAGGACCAGTTCACGCCGAGGAAGGTCAGCACCGTGATCGCCGGCTCGAGGAACGCCGCCACCAGCGAAGTCACCGATTGCGGCGCGCTGTAGAAGGTTCTCTTGTAGGTGCGGTCTTGAAACATCGGGGCACGGAGTCTCCGCGGCCTTGGGCGCAGCTTTTCCGGCCACGAGACGCGGGATTCTCCCTCAAAAGACCGGGCGCTCCGAACCCGTGGATGCGGGGTTGCGCGACGCTCGCGTGCCTACAATCCGGGCATGCTTCACACATTCCAGCAACTGCTCGCCACGGCCGCGATGGAACGCTTCACCCTGATGGTGAACCATGTTCTCGCCGCCGAAACCGCGGCGGTGCAGCGGTTGCGACCGCACACCGGGCGTTGCATCCGGTTGCACATGAGTGGCTGGCCGAGCCCGCTGCCGCCGGTCCCCGAGCTCAGTTTCGTGGTCACGCCGGCGGGCCTGCTGGAGTGGTGCGGCACCGGCCCGGCGCCGGCAGCCGACCTGCGGGTCGAGGTCGACGCGTCGAACCCCGCGCGCCTCGTGGCGCAGGGGCTGGTGGGCCAGCGGCCGAAGGTCGATGTCGCCGGCGATGCGACGCTCGCCACCGACGTGAGCTGGCTGATGGACAACCTGCGCTGGGACGTGCAGGACGACCTCGCACGCCTCGTCGGCCCGGCGGTCGCGCACGAGCTCGCCCGCGTCGGCGCGGCGCTCGCCCGGGGCCTGCGTGAGGCGCTGGGCGCGCTGTCGGGCGCCGCCGCGCGCGCGCGGGCGGAGCCATCCGTGCGATGAGGCACGTCGGGCGCCTCGTCTTCATCGTCTTCACGGTTGCGCGGTTCGGGCTGGACGAGCTCGCGCTGTCGAGCTTTCGCCAGCGCTGGGTGCGCCTGCTGGTGCGCCTGATGACGGTGGGCCGCAAGCTCGACGCGCCGCGCGGCGAGCGGCTGCGCCAGGGGCTGGAGCGGCTGGGACCGATCTTCGTCAAGTTCGGCCAGGTGCTGTCGACGCGGCGCGACCTGCTGCCCACCGACCTCGCCGACGAACTCGCCAAGCTGCAAGACGATGTGCCGCCGTTTCCCGCGGTGGTGGCGCGACGGCTGGTGGAGAAGGCCTTCGGCCGCCCGATCGACGCGATCTTCGCGAGCTTCGAAGCCGAGCCGGTGGCCAGCGCCTCGATCGCGCAGGTGCACTTCGCCACGCTGAAAGACGGCCGCGAGGTCGCGGTGAAGGTGCTTCGCCCCGGCATGCTCGCGGTGATCGACGACGACCTGACGCTGATGCGAACGCTCGCGCGCTGGATCGAGCGGCTGAACGCCGACGCGCGACGTCTCAAGCCGCGCGAGGTCGTCGCCGAGTTCGACAACTACCTGCACGACGAGCTCGACCTGGTGCGCGAAGCCGCCAACGCGGCGCACCTGCGGCGCAACATGGACGGGCTCAACCTGGTGATGGTGCCCGAGATGGTGTGGGAGCTGTGCACCTCGAGCGTGATCGTGATGGAGCGCATGCACGGCGTGCCGATCAGCCAGACGCAGCGCCTGCGAGAAGCGGGGGTCGACATCCCCAAGCTCGCGCGCGACGGGGTGACGATCTTCTTCACCCAGGTGTTTCGCGACGGCTTCTTCCATGCCGACATGCACCCGGGCAACATCCAGGTCAGCCTCGCGCCGCAGACCTTCGGGCGCTACATCGCGCTCGACTTCGGCATCGTCGGCACGCTCACCGAGTTCGACAAGGAATACCTGGCGCAGAACTTCATCGCCTTCTTCCGCCGCGACTACAAGCGCGTCGCCGAGCTGCACCTGGAAAGCGGTTGGGTGCCGGCGGGCACGCGCGTCGACGAGCTCGAAGGCGCGATCCGCGCGGTGTGCGAGCCGCACTTCGACCGCCCGCTGAAGGACATCTCGCTCGGCCAGGTGCTGCTGCGCCTGTTCCAGACCTCGCGCCGCTTCAACGTCGAGATCCAGCCGCAGCTGGTGCTGCTGCAAAAGACGCTGCTCAACGTCGAGGGCCTGGGCCGCCAACTCGACCCCGAACTGGATTTGTGGAACACCGCCAAGCCCTTCCTGGAGCGCTGGATGCACGACCAGATCGGCTGGCGCGGCCTGCTCGAGCGGCTGAAGAACGAGGCGCCGCGCTACGTGCAGCTGCTGCCCGAGCTGCCGCGGCTGCTGCACTCGGCGCTGCAGCCGCGCCCGGCGACCGAGCAGCGCGCGCTCGAGGCGCTGTACCTGGAGCAGCGGCGCACCAATCGCTTGCTGCAAACCCTGGTCTACGGTGGACTGGGCTTCGTGCTCGGCCTGGTGGCGATGCAGCTGCTGCTGAACTGGCGCGGCTGAGGCGTGTCGAAAGTGGCATGCCGCCTGCCTTCCGGGCGGCCGGGTGCGGAGATAATTCGCGCTGCCCAACTGCCCACATCGGAGCCCGCGCGCCATGCTGCTGACCCTGGTCATTCTCTATCTGCTGGTCACCGTCGCGATCGGCCTGTACGCCGCCACACGCGTGAAGTCCTCGGCCGATTTCGCGGTGGCCGGCCGCAGCCTGCCGCTGATCATGATCGTCACCACCACCTTCGCCACGTGGTTCGGCTCGGAAACCGTGCTCGGCATCAGCGCCCGCTTCGTGAAGGGCGGGCTGAACAGCGTGATCGAAGACCCGTTCGGCGCGTCGATGTGCCTGGTGCTGGTGGGGCTGTTCTTCGCTTACAGGCTCTACAACATGACGCTGATCACCATCGGCGACTACTACCGTAAGCGCTTCGGCCCCGGCATCGAGATCTTCTGCTCGATCGTCATCATCCTCAGCTACCTCGGCTGGGTGGCCGCGCAGATCACCGCGCTGGGCCTGGTGTTCAACCTGGTGTCGGGCGGCGCGGTCACCGCGCAGGGCGGCATGGTGCTGGGCACGCTGATCGTTCTCCTTTACACCGTGTTCGGCGGCATGTTCTCGGTGGCCTGGACCGACTTCCTGCAGATGACCATCATCGTCATCGGCCTGCTGGTCATTGCCGTGATGGCCGGCAATCAGGCGGGCGGCGCCGACAAGGTGTTCGCGCTCGCGCAGCAGGAAAACTGGTTCCGTTTCTGGCCCGAGCCCAAGGCGCACGACATCGTGTTCTTCTTTGCCGCCGGCATCACGATGATGCTGGGATCGATCCCGCAGCAGGACGTGTTCCAGCGCGTGATGTCGGCCAAGGACGCCGACACCGCGCGCAAGGGCCCGATCATCGGCGGCCTGTCTTACCTGGCGTTCGCCTTCGTTCCGATGTTCATCGTCGCGACCTCCCTGCTCATCATGCCCGACGAGGCGAACAAGCTGCTCGCCGACGACCCGCAGAAGGTGCTGCCCACGCTGATCATGGGCCACATGCCGCTGATCGCGCAGGTGTTCTTCTTTGGCGCCCTCATCTCGGCGATCATGAGCACCGCGTCGGCCACGCTGCTGGCACCGTCGACGACCTTCACCGAGAACATCCTCAAGCACCTGGTGCCGCACATGGGCGACAAGCAGGTGCTGCGCGCGTTGCGCATCTCGCTGATCGTCTTCGCCGCGCTGGTGCTGAGCTACTCGCTGGCGATGCAGGGCACGTCGATCTATGAGCTGGTGTCCAGCGCCTACCAGGTCACGCTGGTCGGCGCCTTCGTGCCGCTGGCCTTCGGGCTGTACTGGAAGCGCGCCACCACGCAGGGCGCGGTGATGTCGATTGCACTGGGCATCGGCGTGTGGCTCATGTTCTTCCCGCAGCTCACCAACTGGGGCGACGCCTTCCCGGGCCAACTGGCGGGCCTGCTGGCCGCGCTGGTGGGCATGGTGGCCGGCTCGCTGGGGCCGCAGCTGATGCGCAATCGGCACGCCGTGCACGAGCTCGTGGGCTTGAAGACCTGAGGCCGCGCCTCCATTTGCCCTGCGGCGGCCCGGGGTTGGGCTGCCGCTTATAATTTTGCGTTTTGAATCAAGGGCTTAGCCATGCCAATCTACGCATACCGCTGTGAGTCGTGCGGCCACGCGAAAGATGTGCTGCAAAAGATCTCGGACCCGGTCCTGTCGACCTGTCCGGCCTGTGGCGCGGCCGACTTCAAGAAGCAGCTCACCGCCGCCGGGTTTCAGCTGAAGGGCTCGGGCTGGTACGTGACCGATTTCAAGGGCGGCGCGTCCAGCGTCAACACGGTCGCCAAGACCGACACCGCCAAGCCCGACGCCACGCCGGCACCCGCGGCGGCGAGCGAAGCCGCGGCATCGTCGACCAGCAGCGGCGACGGCGCCGCGGCCGGGGGTTGCGGCTCGTCGTGCGCCTGCCATTGAGCGCGGCACGCACCGGATGAGCGCTTGAAGAAATACCTCCTCACCGGCCTGCTGGTCTGGCTGCCGCTGGCCATCACGATCTGGGTGCTGAAAGCCATTCTCGGCACGCTCGACGGCGTGTTCGCCTGGCTCCTGAGCGCGTCGCAGGCGGTGCTGCCGGCGGCCGCCTACACGCCGCTCGAACTACTCAAGCGGGTGCCCGGCCTGGGCGTCATCGTGATGATCGTCGGCCTGCTGTTGACCGGCATGTTCGCCGCCAACATGGTCGGCCAGTGGTGGTTACGCCAGGGCAGCCGCTTGCTCAGCCACATTCCGATCGTCAAGTCGATCTACAGCTCGGTCAAGCAGGTCTCGGACACGCTGTTCTCCAGCAGCGGCAACGCGTTTCGCGAAGCGGTGCTGGTGCAGTACCCGCGTGAGGGTTCGTGGACCATCGCCTTCGTCACCGGCAAACCCGGCGGCGAAGCGGCCGAGCATTTGCACGCCGACTACCTCAGCCTGTACGTGCCGACCACGCCCAACCCGACCTCGGGCTTCTTCCTGATGGTGCCGCGCCAGGACGTCATCGCCCTCGCGATGAGTGTGGACGAGGCGCTCAAGTACATCATCTCGATGGGCGTGGTCGCGCCGCCGCTGCACCTGTCGGTGCGGCCGCGAAATCAACCCGGTTGAGCGGCCGGCTTTCGCTCAACCGTCAGGGCTTGCAACACAGTCCACCAGCGCCCAACCTGGAAACACCGCCGCATGACACGCCGGCGGCAAACCGAACCGACATTGGAGCTTTCATGAGAACAACATACTGCGGCCTCGTCAGCGAAGCGCTGATGGGCCAGACCGTGACGCTGATGGGCTGGGCGCACCGCCGCCGCGACCACGGCGGCGTGATCTTCATCGACCTGCGCGACCGCGAGGGCCTGGTGCAGGTGGTGTGCGACCCCGACCGGCCCGAGATGTTCAAGACCGCCGAAGACGTGCGCAACGAGTTCTGCCTGAAGGTGCACGGCTTGGTGCGCGCGCGCCCCGCCGGCACCGAGAACACCCACCTCACCAGCGGCAAGATCGAGGTGCTGTGCCATGAGATCGAGGTGCTGAACCCGAGCGTCACGCCGCCGTTCCAGCTCGACGACGAGAACCTGTCGGAAACCACCCGCCTGACGCACCGCGTGCTCGACCTGCGGCGCCCGTCGATGCAGAAGAACCTGATCCTGCGCTACCGGGTGGCGATGGAGGTGCGCAAGTTCCTCGACGCCAACGGCTTCATCGACATCGAGACGCCGATGCTGACCAAGAGCACGCCCGAAGGCGCGCGCGACTACCTGGTTCCGAGCCGCGTCAACGAAGGCATGTTCTTCGCGCTGCCGCAGTCGCCCCAGCTGTTCAAGCAGCTCCTGATGGTGTCGGGCTTCGACCGCTACTACCAGATCACCAAGTGCTTCCGCGACGAGGACCTGCGCGCCGACCGCCAGCCCGAGTTCACCCAGATCGACATCGAGACCAGCTTCCTCACCGAGGAGGAAATCCGCGCGATGTTCGAGCAGATGATCACCACGGTGTTCAGGAACACCATCGGCGTCGAGCTGCCGGCCTACCCGGTGATGAAGTACGCCGAGGCGATGCACCGCTTCGGCTCCGACAAGCCCGACCTGCGCGTCAAGCTCGAGTTCACCGAGCTCACCGACGTGATGGCCACGGTCGACTTCAAGGTCTTCAGCACGCCGGCCACGACCGAGGGTGGGCGGGTCGCGGCGCTGCGCGTGCCCAAGGGCGGCGAGATGAGCCGCGGCGAGATCGACGGCTACACCGAGTTCGTGAAGATCTACGGCGCCAAGGGCCTCGCCTGGATCAAGGTCAACGACCTCGCGAAGGGCCGCGAGGGCTTGCAGTCGCCGATCGTCAAGAACCTGCACGACGCGGCGCTGACGGAAATCCTGAAGCGCACCGGCGCGCAGACCGGCGACCTGATCTTCTTCGGCGCCGACAAGGAGAAGGTGGTCAACGACGCGCTCGGCGCGCTGCGCATCAAGGTCGGCCACAGCGAGTTCGGTCGTGCCAACGGGCTGTTCGAGGACAAGTGGGCGCCGCTGTGGGTGGTCGACTTCCCGATGTTCGAGCACGACGACGAAGCCAACCGCTGGAACGCGGTGCATCACCCGTTCACCGCGCCGAAGGACGGCCACGAGGACCTGATGGACAGCGACCCCGCGCGCTGCATCTCCAAGGCCTACGACATGGTGCTCAATGGCTGGGAGCTCGGCGGCGGCTCGGTGCGTATCCACCGCGCCGACGTGCAGAGCAAGGTGTTCGACGCGCTGAAGATCAGCGCCGAAGAGGCGCAGCTCAAGTTCGGCTTCCTGCTCGATGCGCTGCAGTACGGCGCGCCGCCGCACGGGGGCCTCGCGTTCGGCCTGGACCGCATCGTCACGATGATGACCGGCGCCGAGAGCATCCGCGACGTGATCGCCTTCCCGAAGACGCAGCGCGCGCAATGCCTGCTCACGCACGCGCCGAGCCCGGTCGACGAGAAGCAGTTGCGCGAACTGCACATTCGCCTGCGCAACGTGCAGACCACCGCCGTTTGACGGCCGCTGTTGCAGAATCAAAGGGCGCGGGCGACCGCGCCCTTTTGCTTCGTGCGCGCGGGAACGACGATTGCTCAGCCCTATGCCTCGGCCCTTCAAGATACCGGCGTCCGTGCTCGTCGTCATCCACACCCGCGAGCTCGAGGTGCTGTTGATCGAACGGGCCGACCGGCCGGGCTATTGGCAAAGCGTGACCGGCTCGAAGGACGCGATCGATGAACCCTTGACGGACACGGCGATGCGCGAAGTGGCCGAGGAGACCGGGATCGTGATCGGCTCGCCCGCCGTGCCGGTGGGCAACCTGCGCGATTGGCAGCTGCGCAACATCTACGAGATCTACCCGGTCTGGCGCCACCGCTACGCGCCGGGCGTGACGCACAACACCGAGCATGTGTTCGGCCTGCGGGTGCCGCGCGATGTGCCGGTCACGCTGGCGCCGCGCGAGCACCTGCGTCACGAATGGCTGCCCTGGCGCGAGGCGGCCGACCGCTGCTTCTCGCCATCGAACGCCGAGGCGATTCTGCAGTTGCCGAGGTTTGCATGAGTGAATCGCCGAGCCACGTAGGGTGGGCTTCAGCCCACGGGATTTCGCAATGCGCGAGGCACGACGCGTGGGCTGAAGCCCACCCTACAGGCCGCGGCGAGGGCATGCCATGAGTCCAGCCCCGAGCCGGCCGATGCGTTTTGCGAGCACCTCGATGCACCCGAGCCATGTGCTGCGGGTGGCCACCTACAACATTCACAAGGGCGTGCGCGGCGTCGGGCCGCGCCGGCGGCTGGAGATCCACAACCTCGGGCTGGGCATCGAGGCGCTCGACGCCGACCTGGTGTTCCTGCAGGAGGTGCGCCTGTTCCACCATGGCGAAGCGCGCCAGTTCCCCGACACGCACGGCGGCTGGCCGCGCATGCCGCAGGCCGACTACCTCGCGCCCGAGGGCTACGAGGTGGCGTACCGCACCAACGCCGTCACGCGCGAGGGTGAACACGGCAACGCGCTGCTGTCGCGCTGGCCGCTGGGCGACATCGGCCACCACGACGTGTCGGACCACCGCTTCGAGCAGCGCGGCCTGCTGCACGTGCCGGTGAACTGGAACGGCGTGATGGTTCATGGCATCGTCGCCCACCTCGGTCTGATCCATTCGAGCCGGGTGCGCCAGGTCGAGCGCATCGCCAACTTCATCGCCGCCGAGGTGCCGCGCAACGAGCGGCTGGTGCTGGCCGGCGACTTCAACGACTGGGGCGAGAAGCTCGATGCGCCGATGCGCGCGATGGGCCTGGCGCGCGCCGCGCGGCCCGACGCCGCGCCGTTGCGCACCTTCCCGTCGCTGATCCCGGTGTTCTCGCTCGACCGCATCTACACCCGCGGCCTGCGCTGCACCTCGGCCTTCGTGCCGCGCGGCCACAGCTGGGCGCGCATGTCCGACCACCTGCCCTACGTGGCCGAACTCGAGCTCGACTGAGCCTGCTCTGATGGCGCCGACCCGCTCCACTCCCGCGCCGCATGCCGCGCATGCCGACGACCGGCTGCCCGAGCAGCTGTGGCGCGTGCTGCCGCGCGCGGTGTTCTGCGGCGGCAACAAGGTGCAGCTGCTGCGCGGCGGAGACGCACTGTTCCCGGCGATGATCCGCGCCATCGAGCAGGCGCGGCATGAGATCTGGCTCGCCTGCTACATCTTCCACGACGACCCGGCGGCGCTCGCGGTGGCGAGCGCGCTCGGCGACGCCGCGCGCCGCGGCGTGCAGGTGAAGGTGGTCCTCGACGGCTTCGGCTGCAAGGCGACCTTGCCGCGCTTGAGCCCGCTGCTGTGCGACGCCGGCGTGCTGCTCGCGGTGTTTCGCCCGCTGCACCGCTGGTGGAACTGGCTGCAGCCGGGCCAGCTGCGCCGCCTGCACCAGAAGATGTGCGCGGTCGACGGCGAGGTGGCCTTCGTCGGCGGCATCAACCTGATCGACGACCGCTTCGACCTGAGCCACGGCTGGGGCGACGAGCCGCGACTGGATTTCGCGGTCGAGCTGCGTGGACCGGTGGTGGCGCCGGTGGAGCAGGCGACGCGCGCGCTGTGGACGCGCGCGCACCTGGGCCGCGACTTGCGCGAAGAGGTGGCCGCGCTCGCCCGCAGCGCCGAACCGCTGGCGCGCGTGCGCCGCCTGATCCGCCGCCTGCGCATGCCGCGCGGCAGCGGCCTGCGCGTGAGCGCCGGGCCATTGCCGCCGGTGCTCGTCGCCTTCGTGCTGCGCGACAACCTGCGCCAGCGCCGCACCATCGAGCGCAGCTACATCGACGCGATTCGCGCGGCGCGCGAGCGGGTCGACCTCGCGTCGCCGTACTTCTATCCGGGCCGCGCGTTCCGCCGCGCGCTGCGCCAGGCGGCGCGCCGCGGCGTTCAGGTGCGGCTGCTGCTGCAGGGCAAGGTCGACTACCGCCTCGCCGCGCTCGCGGCGCGCGTGCTCTACGACGAATTGCTCGCGAGCGGGGTGCGCATCTTCGAGTACACGCCGGCCTTCCTGCACGCGAAGGTGGCGCTGGTCGACGACGACTGGGCGACGGTGGGCAGCTCCAACATCGACCCGCTGTCGCTGCTGCTGAACCTGGAGGCGAACGTGGTGGTGGCCGACGCCGGCTTCGCCGCCGAGCTGGCCCGCCAGTTCGACGAAGCGATTGCCGACTCGCGCGAGATCGATCGCAGCGTCACCCGCCCGCGCACCCTCGCCGGCGCGGTTCGGCGTGGCCTGGTGGCCTGGTGCGCCTACGTCTATCTGCGCATTGCGGGCACCACGGGGCAGTACTGAGCGCCCCCAAACCTGCCGCTTCGCGTCAGGCCCCCCGAGGGGGTCAAGGAAACTTGGGAGCGGCCCGGCGTTTCCTTGAGAGCGCCCCCAGGCCGCCGCCTCCCGGCGGCCGCCCCGGCGAGAAGCTCAGTGGGTCTTCTTGATGACGGTGCCCAGGGACAGGGTCTTCACGTGGTACTTGCCTTGGTAGTCAGGCACGGTGAAGAGCGAGTTGCGCGCCATGATGATGCCCATCGCCGGTTCCTGGTCGACGAAGATGATGTCGCCGGCCTTCGCTTCGATCGCCACTTCGGCCAGGTTTTCCGCCTTCGACAGCAGCTTGTAGCTGCCCGGCGCCACCTCGAAATAGATGTACTGGCTGCCGCGCGTGTAGCCCATCTCGGCTTCCGGCTTCTCTTCGTTGACGAAGACGTTGAAGCGAATCAGCGAGCCCAGCGGCGAGGGGCGCACGACATAGACCATCGCCTTGCCGTCCGAGGGCAGTGCGGGCAGCTTGTAGCTGGCAGTCTCGGCCTTCATGACTTCGGGCGACGGGACGCTCGCGCACCCGACGAAGAACAACGAGACGGAAACGGCGCAGGCCAGACCCAGCGCCCTGATGAACCGGTGAGTAGTGATCATGAATTTTCAGTTCGAAGTCGACATCACGATGACATAGCCCCCCTTCCTGCCAGGTGATGTCGGTACCGGCTCCCGGGGACGCGCGGCGTTGCGCGCGGCGGCCATTCTGTCAGACCCGGCCTTCAACGCAGCGCCGGCGGCGAGACATTTCGCACGCAAGGGTGGGTGCAGCGCGCCGCACGAGATTGAACTATTGTTGGTGGCCGCGCGCTCGGCGCGTCAACCCAGCAACAGGAGAACCCACGATGAAGCGAACCGCATCGGCCCTCTGGACCGGGGGCCTCAAGGACGGCAAGGGCAGCATCTCCACCCCGAGCGGCGTGCTCGCGAACACACCCTACGATTTCGGCAGGCGGTTCGAGAACACGCCGGGAACGAACCCGGAGGAACTGATTGCCGCGGCACACGCTGCCTGCTTCTCGATGGCGCTTTCGGCGCAGTTGGGCGAGGCAGGCATGACCGCACAAAGCATCCAAACCACCGCCGCCGTCAGCCTGGAGAAATTGGACAGCGGGTTTGCGATCACCGCGGTTCACCTCGACCTGGTCGCCAAGATTGCGGGTGCAGACCGCAGCGCGTTCGAGGCAGCGGCCAACAAGGCCAAGGCGGGTTGCCCCGTCTCCAAGCTGCTGAACGCGACGATCACGCTCGCGGCGACGCTCGAAACCTGATCCCTGGGGCGAAGCCACGGCCCGCATCCCGGCTCGAGGAGATCCCATGCCCATCGTCGTGACCCGCGACCGCAGCGGGAAGATGAAGCACATCGTCACGGTGCGCCAGCACGCCTTCCCCATCGACGAGCCGGCGTCGAATGGCGGAGAGGACGCGGGCCCGACCGCGCACGAGCTGTACGACAGCGCACTCGGTGCGTGCAAGGCGATGACCGTGCTGTGGTACGCCCACCGCAAGCAGATCCCGCTCGAGGACATCGAGGTCACCGTCGACCGCGACGACAGCGAGGAACGCAAGGGGCTCTACCGCTTGCGTGTGACGCTCGCCCTGGGCGGCCCGCTCACCGAGACGCAGCGCCAGGAGCTTCTCACGGTGGCCGCGAAGTGCCCCGTCCACCGCTTGATGACCCAGGTCACCACCGAAATCAGCACGCAACTCGCTGCGCCTGCCGGAACGACCGGCTAGGGTATGTTAGGGGGGTGCTCGTGCGACATCGTGTTGCAGTTTGCGTGGGCGAGGGTTGTACCCTCTGGTATCGCTCAGGAAACAAACCACTCGAATGCTCGGACGACCCAAACCCGTCATCTTTGAACCCTATGGCCGACGGCGAGCGCGCCGCTGGATGCCGCGGTGGCTGGTGCTGCTGCTGAGCGGCATCGCGATCGGCGCCGGTGGCGTTGTTTTTGTTCAGGAACGTTACCTGCCGCCACGCCTGTCGGCCGATGCGTCGACCCGGTTGCGCACGTCGTTCGAGCAGGCCGAGAGCGAGCGGCTGCGCTTGAAGAGCGAACTCGGCGACACCGCCAAGCGCCTGGAGGCCGCGCTCGGCGACAAGAAGCGCCTGGCCGACGAACTCGGCGCGAGTCGCGAGACCGCTGTGCGTCTGCGCGAGGTCGCCTCGTCCTTGGCGGCCTCGTTGCCGCCCGACCCGCGCGGCGGCGCCGTCGAGGTGCGCGCGGCACGCTTCACGGCCGAGGGTGGGACGCTCGCCTACGACGTGGTGCTCACCCGCGATCGCGCCGGCAGCAAGCCGTTGACCGGCGTGATGCAGCTCGTCGTCACCGGTGCGTCCTCCGGTCGCGGCGCCGACACCACGGCCACCTTGAAGCCGGTCGCCATCTCGGTGGGCGACTACGAGAGCGTGCGCGGCCGCTTGCCGCTGCCCGACGGCTTCAAGCCGCGCCAGACGACGATCAATGTGCTCGATCGCGTGGACGGCAAGCTGCTGGGTCGGCGGGTGATGCATGTGAAGTGATGGCCAGCGCCACGAAGTCGACGAAGGCGCGCACCCGTGCCGCGAGCTGGTGGCGCTGCGGATACACGGCGTAGATGTCGGCGTCGGGCGTGTGGTACTGCGGCAGCACCTGCACCAGGCGGCCGCTGCGCAGGAAGCGGGCGATGTCCCACTCGGCGCGCATCAGGATGCCGTGGCCGTCGAGCGCCCAGTTGACCGCGATCTCGCCGTCGTTGGTCGTGAGGTTGCCGCGGGTCTTCACCGCCTCGGTGTGTTGCTGGCGGCCCCGCCCGCTGGTGAGCCGCCACACGCCGTAGGCCTCTTCGCCCTGGCGAATGCCGATGCAGTTGTGTCGCATGAGATCGCGCGGCACCTTGGGCGTGCCGTGGCGCGCGAGGTACGCCGGCGACGCGCACAGCAGGCGCCGGTTGGGCGCGATGCGCCGCGCGATCACGCGTGCGTCCGGCGGCGCGCCGAAGCGGATGCAGACGTCGAAGCTGTCTTCGGTCAGCGGCGGCGGGTTGACCGACAGCTGCAACTGCACCTCGACCTGCGGGTGCTTGCGAACGAAGCGCGAGATCAAGGGCGCGACATGGCTGCGGCCGAAGCCCAGCGTCGCATTCACCCGCAACAGCCCCTGCGGCGTGGACCGCGACACGCCGAGCAGTTCCTGCATGCCCTCGATCTCGCCGAGGATGCGCCTCGCGTGTTCCAGGTAGAGCTCACCCTCGGGCGTGAGGCTCATGCGGCGTGTCGTTCGGTTCACCAGCGACAGCCCGACGCGCGCTTCCATCTGCGCGAGCCGCTTGCTCACCGCCGGCGTGGTGATGCCGAGCTCGCGCGCGGCCGCGCTGAGGCTGCCCGCGGCGGCGAGCGTCGAGAAGAAGCCGAGGTCGGCCGGCTGGATGGCGGTGCTCATGTTGGCGGATTGTTGAATCCAGGTTAACGATGGATTCACTCTAGCCACGTCGCAGGGACGCGTCCAGTTCCTACAGTCGCGCCATGCCCACCAGCCTTGGAGACACCCCGTGAAGACCTATCGCATCGCCACCATCCCCGGAGACGGCATCGGCAAGGAAGTCGTGCCCGCCGGCCGGCAGGTGCTCGAAGCACTGGCCGCCTCCGACCGCGCGCTGCGCTTCGAGTTCGAGAACTTCGACTGGGGCGGCGACCATTACCGCGCGCACGGCGTGATGATGCCCGCCGACGGCCTGGAGCGCTTGCGCGACAAGGACGCCATCCTGTTCGGCTCGGCCGGCGACCCGCACATCCCCGACCACGTCACGCTGTGGGGCCTGCGCCTGAAGATCTGCCAGGGCTTCGACCAGTACGCCAACGTGCGGCCCACGCGCATCCTGCCCGGCATCGACGCGCCGCTCAAGCGCTGCCGGCCCGAGGACCTGGACTGGGTGATCGTGCGCGAGAACTCCGAGGGCGAATACTCGGGCGTGGGCGGGCGCGTGCACCAGGGCCACCCGATCGAGGTGGCGACCGACGTGTCGATGATGACCCGCGTGGGCGTCGAGCGCATCCTGCGTTTCGCCTTCAAGCTCGCGCAGTCGCGGCCGCGCAAGCTGCTCACCGTCGTCACCAAGAGCAACGCGCAGCGCCACGCGATGGTGATGTGGGACGAGATCGCGGCGCAGATCTCCGCGGAGTTCCCCGACGTCACCTGGGACAAGGAACTCGTCGACGCGGCCACCGCGCGCATGGTGAATCGCCCGGCGAGCCTGGACACCCTCGTCGCGACCAACCTGCACGCCGACATCCTGAGCGACCTGGCCGCCGCGCTGGCGGGCAGCCTGGGGCTGGCGCCCACCGGCAACATCGATCCCGAGCGCCGCTACCCGTCGATGTTCGAGCCCATCCACGGCTCGGCCTTTGACATCATGGGCAAGGGGCTCGCCAACCCGGTGGGCACCTTCTGGTCGGTGGTGATGCTGCTCGAGCACCTGGGCGAGGCCGCGGCCGCGAAGCGCGTGATGCACGCCATCGAGCACGTGACGGCCGATGCGCGGCTGCGCACGCGCGATCTCGGCGGCACGGCCGGCACCGCCGACGTGACGCGCGCGGTGTGCGCCGAACTCGGCGCCACCCAGAGCAAGCGGCTCGCCGCCTGAACCCCATCGACAGGAGACCCGCATGCCGTTCCCGTTGCAAGCACGACGTCGTCGCGTGATCCAGGCCTGCGCGATCGCGCTTGCCTTCTCGGCCAGCGCCGCATTCGCGCAGGCCTGGCCCGCCAAGCCGGTGACGCTGGTCGTTCCGTTCCCACCCGGCGGCACCACCGACGTGCTGGCGCGCGCCCTCGCCGACAAGCTCTCGCAGAGCCTCGGCCAGACGGTGATCGTCGAGAGCAAGCCGGGCGCGGGCGCCACGCTCGGCGCCGACTACGTGGCCAAGTCCAAGGCCGACGGCACCACGCTGCTGATGGGCGCGGTGCACCACACGATCGCCAGCAGCGTCTACAAGAAGCTGCCCTACGACTTCCAGAAGGACTTCGCGCCGATCACCACGGTGGCCCTGGTGCCCAACGTGCTGGTCGTCAACGCGAGCACGCCGGCGAAGAACGTCAAGGAGCTGGTGGCGCTGGCCAAGGGCGAGTCGAACAAGCTCAGCTATGGCTCCAACGGCAACGGCACGGCGCAGCACCTGATCGGCACGCAGTTCCAGATCAGCACCGGCACCGAGATCCTGCACGTGCCCTACAAAGGCAGCGGCCCGCTGACCACCGACCTGCTCGGCGGCCAGATCGCGATGTCGTTCGACACCGTCACGCCGGTGCTGCAGCACATCCGAAGCGGCAAGCTGAGGGCGCTGGCGGTGACGACGGCCAAGCGCTCGAGCGCGCTGCCCGACGTGCCGACGCTCGACGAAGCCGGCCTCAAGGGATTCGACATCGGCACCTGGTTCGGCGTGCTCGCGCCGGCGGCCACGCCGAAGGACATCGTCGCCAGGCTCAACGCCGAGATCGTCAAGGTGATCCAGTCGCCCGACTTTCGCAAGCGCATGAACGAGATCGGCGCCGAGCCCGTCGGCAACACCCCGGATCAGATGGCCCGGCAGATCAAGGACGAGACCGCCAAGTTCGCGAGGTTGGTCAAGGACGCGAAGGTCACAGTCGACTGAGCTTGTCGAAGGCGCCGACCATCCTGAGCCAGTCGAAGGACTGAACACACCGACGCGGCGCGCCGTCATCGGCCCGGCTTCGACTGACAAGCCCGCGGCGCACTGTCTCCGAGGTAGAGCCGCCACTCCTGCGGGCCCAGGTCGCGTGGGACCCGGCTGCAGGCTTGGGCCACCAGGTCGTCCACCCGCCACAGCCAAAGCTGCACGCCGGTGTCGCTGCCGGTGGCCAGGTACCGATCGCTCGGGCTGAAGCGCACGCGGCGCGGCGGCGAGCCCGGGCTGATGCGTGCGATCTCCTGGCCCCGGCTCAAGTCGATCAGGCGCGACGAGCCGTCTTCGGCGGCGGTGGCGAGGACGCGCTGGTCATGGCTGAACGCCAGGTCGAGGACCTGAGCGCTGTGCTGCACCCGTGCGATTTCGCGGCCGCTGCGGACCTCGCGCACATCGACCGCGCCGGAGAAACCGCCGACGGCGAGGCGTGAACCATCGTCGCTGAGCGTCAGCACGCTCGCACCATCGGGCAAGGGAATCACGTCGCCGATGGGCGTGCCGCTGGCGACGTCGAGGATGGCGAGCGTGTCGTCGCGGTCCGCAGGCCGTGCCCGCGAAATCGCGACGCGCGTGCTGTCGGCGCTGAACGTCACTCGGCGCGGCCAGGTGGCGCCGGGCCGCTGCCAGAGCGTTCGCCCGGAAGGCAGCTCCAGCATCGCCAGGGCGTAGCCGCGCGTGACGAGCAGCAGCCGGTGGCCGTCCGGGCTGAACACGACCTCGCGCAGGCCGTCGGCCACCGTCAGTTGCGCGACGCCGCCGCCGGGCAGCTCGTGGATCTGCAGTCGCACCGGTCCCTCCGGGCTCGGCCGACCCCAGCGGTCGGGCGTCATCAGACCGAGGACCGCGTGGCGCCGCGACAAGCCGAAGACGACGGCCTGCGGCTGGCTGAGCACGGCTTGTGTCGCGCCGGTCCGCCAGATGCGCGTCACGCCGTCGGCGCGCTGCGTGGCCGCGAACTCACCGTCCGGGCTGACCGCTTCCACTTCGACACTGCCTTCGGTGCCGAGACGCTCCAATCGCCGCTGACACCCGAGATCGCGATCGGAGCAGCGTTGGCGCTTGAGCTGCGGCAACAGCGTCTTCCAGTCGATCGGCGGGCCGTGCTCGGCACGGGACAGCGGACGCAGCGTCTGCAGATCCCAGGCCGTCACGCTGTCGCCGTGGCCGGCCCAGGCACGCCGACCATCGGCCGACAGTTCGATGCGGCGCAGTCCGTCCTGGGCCACGCGCTCGATCCGGCCGTTGCCGGCGAGCCAGTGCGAGATCGCGGCCGGACCCGTTGCTGCCGCGCTGGCCGCGACGAGCATCGAGCCCGAGTCGTCGAAGCGGAACGCGTCGGGTGGCGACGTTTCGAGCCGTGCGGCCTCGACCTGCGCGCTGGACTCCCACAGGCGCACCACCTCACCGTCGCCGGCGGTCACGATCCGGCTGCCGTCCGCGACGAACGCGATCGGCCCGCCCTGCGACAGCAGCGCGAGTCGATCGCCGCCTGGCAGTCGCCACACACGCGAAGTGCCGTTGCGCCCGGATGTCGCCAGCCGCGTCGAATCGGCCGCGAAGGCGAGCGCAACGACCGGGTCCCCCGGCGCCAGCTTCGCGACTTCGAGTCGCTGGCGCGGATCCCACACATGCACCGTCGCCTCGCTCGACCCGGCCGTCGCGATCAAGCGGCTGTCGGGGCTGAAACGAAGCAGGACCGGGCCGCCGGGCGAGGCGATGTCGAACACCGGAGTCAGTGCGGCCTCGCTGTCGAAGACTCGCACCTGGGCCTGCATGTCCACCGCGAGCAGGCGGCCATCGGCGCTGAACTCGAGCGCGGTCTTGTCGCTCAGCTGATCGATCGCCGGCGCGACGCAGGATGGCAGCGCGGTGAGCGCGCAGACCCTGAGCGCGCGCACGCTGGCCACCGCGAGGAACCGGTTGTCCGGGCTGAATCGAATCAGCACATGGGGTTCATGGGGCTGGTAGACGTCGACCCGGAACTCGCCTTCGGGCTGTCCTGTCGGGCCGAAGACGCGCAAGCCGCCGTCCGACCCCAGCACGGCAAGGTGGTCGCCCCGTGCGCCGGCCGCGGCCGTCAGCACGTCAAGACCCGGCAGCGACAGCTCACTGCGCAACGCGCCGCTGACGACGTCGCGCACGCGAACGGTCTTGCGGTCAGCGACCGTCAGCAGGACCCGTCCCGCGGGGTCGAACGCGATGTGGTCGACGCGGCCGCTGCCCGGCCAGGAGCGGACGTCTTCGGCGCGGCCACCCACCGGCCACAGCCGCGTTTCTCCCCCGCTGAGCGACCATGCCACGTAGCGGCCGTCGCTGCTGATCGCCATCTGCTCGGGGCGTGCGCCGCCGGTCTGAACTGCGGCCAGGTGTCGCGGCATCACCGCCAGCAGCGAACGCAGGGCCTGGTCGGCTTCCAGCGCGGGCGACGGTGCCCGCAGCATGGCCTCGGTGGCCAGCAGCAGGGCACGCGGGTAGAGGTCGGCGCGTTCGTTGCGCACCAGCGCGGACTGTGCGGCGAGTTGGCGCGACAGCGCCGCCGCAGCCTCCACGCGGGCCTGTCTGGCGTTGACGAGCGCCAGCACCGCGAAGACGACCGCGATCAGGGCCAGGCAACCCAGGCCGCCCACGAGCCAGCGCTGGCGACGCGTCGCCTCGCGCCGGCTGGTGAGCAGGTATTCGCGCTGCAACGCGGTGGCGTCGGGCCGGGTGCCGTGGCCCGCATGCACGAGCCATCCCTCGGCCGTCTTCAGATCGACGCCGCGCAGCAGCAGGCTGTGCTCGCGCTGCTTGGCGTGCCACTCGGTGGCGCGCACCAGCACGCGGGTGTGTTGCTTGACCCACTCGAAGTCGGTGTCAATCGCGGTCAGCAGCGCCTCGATGCCGGCGTCGAAGTCGTCGCCGTCCCGCATGAAGATCCAGTTCAGCCGGGCGAGCGAAGGAGGGGCACCTTTGGCGTCGAAGTCGCGACAGACGAGCGGAACGATCCGCTTGTTGTTCGCCACCGCGTGTTCCATCTCCTTGGCGCAGATCTCGGAGGCGATCGAGTCGGGGCTGCACAGCACGACGAAGGCGGCGGCGCCTTCGATGGCGGCAAAGATCTCCTTCATCCATTCGGCCGTCGGCGCGATGCCTTCCCAGTCGACCCAGGCTTCGCGATGACGATCCGCCAGCGCGCCGGCGAGGCGTTGCGCGAACGCCTTGTCCTTGCGCGAGTAGGAAATGAATACGTCGGACAAACGAAGCTCCTTCCCGCCGCGACTGCCGTATCCAACGAGTTAGGGATGGCCGAAGCGGCGGACGGCAAGACACTGGCGAACCGCCACCTCCTGACCCGCGCGATGTTGCTCACCGCAGCCATCAGCCCGCGTCCGCAGCCCAGGCCCGCATTGTCCGGCCGGTGCGGGCCGACGCGGTGCGCAGCTGTGCGCAAGCTCGCCGGCGTGGTGCTCTGCGGCGTCCTGAGCCTCAGCAACGCCATCGCGGCGACGCAGGAGCCGGTCTTCAAGACGCAGTTCGTGGTCCGCGACGGCTACGTGGCTCTCGATCCAGCGGCCTCGACGCTGGACCTCGGCACGCAGGCTGCCGCGTTCGTCGACGAGTGCGGTCTCGCGCCCGAGGCGGTGCGCAGCGAGCTCATGGCCCACGTCGAGCGGCTGCTGCACGCGCGGGGCAAGTTGCTCGACCAGCTTGCGATCCCGCCGGTCGCAGACCCGAGCGACGCCGAGGCGATCGCCCGGCGCGCCGCGGTCGAATCCGGATTGCGAGACCTTGCAAAGACCGATGCACGCACCACCGAGCTCTACACGCTGAGCGCGAGCTGGCGCGACGCCGAGGCGCGGGTGACGGCGTGGATGGATGCGCACGCTGCCGCGCAGCCCGCAGTCACGCTGGGGCGGCGCAGCCTGAAGGATGCGTACGAGCCCTTCTTCGATGAACCGAAGCTGGCCGACGGCCCGTTGGCGCCTGCCGCCGATCTGTTCGACGTCCTCGACCCGAACGTGGCTCGCGACGGCCGCGCGGTGTTCCGACTCCTGCCGCCGTTCAGCCGCGTGCAGGCGAAGATCCGGCCGGACAAGAACCCGCAGGAATGGTCGCGCCACCGCAGCCGACTCGCGCAAGATCTGCTGGAGCCCTTGGCCTGCAAGCTCTGGTACCGCGACCGGATCGTCGAGCGCGCGAAGGACTACTTCGAGATGCGCGGCATCGCGGCCAGGGGCTACCGCGCGCCGCGGGACGCGAGGGACGAAGGCGCGGATGCCGCGCCGCCGGGCGACAGCGTGGGCATCGCCGCCGAGCGCCCCGATTTCGAGCGCAAGGACTTCGGCGGCCGGGTCCTGCTGTCGCCCGACCCGCTCGTCGAGAACGTCTACGTGGAGCTTGCGGCAAGCCAGTGGGCGGCGCTGCGTCGCGTGTTGTACCTGCTGCTGCCGTCGCGGGACTTCCGGCGGGTCGTCGCCGCACCGGCGACCTACCTGTGCCGCATGGACGCGGTCTGGAAGCCGGTTGTCGATCCCGCCACAGGGCGGCCGCAGGTCGTGCGGCTCGCGCTGAGCTCCGGCGACGGCGCGACGCTGGCTCTCGCCAACGCCTACCTGACGCGACGCGCATTCGCCGAACGCCTGCAGCGCCTGGACACGATGGGTTTCGGCGCCCGCATGGATCTGGCGACCTCGGATGAGAAGGCGCGCAGGAAGTACATCAGCCTGCTCGTCGAGCCTGCGGCCGACGCGGCGCCGATGCCGGCGGCCACCGAGGCGGGGCCCGAGCTCCCGGCATGCGTGCCCGCGGGCGGCGCCGCGCCGATCGCGCCGCAGTCACAGGAGGCGCCGGCCCCGCTCTCCACGCGCGAGCACCCGGACATCGTCCAGCCCGAGCGGGTCGAACGCAAGACGGCACGCCGGGACGCCCGATCGGGCCAGCGCGTCGCCGAGCGGGCGCAGCGCCATCGACTCGACCTGGGCGTCGAACACGATGCCGGCAAGCCGCCGCGCTACTCGCTCGGGTTCGCGCGCACCGGGCTCGGCAACGACGACACGTTCTCGGTGCAGATCGGCCAGCAGCGCCAGTCGTCCGGCGACGTGCAGTACAGCCGGGACTTCGTCGGCTTCGGCACGCTCGATCGCCGGGTGCAGATGTCGGTCCGCGCGTTTTCCGATTTCGATCCGAATCGCGCGTCCGTCGCCGCGGGCGCGGACGAACGGCGCAGCGGTGCCGAGATCCGCGCGACCGTCGACCTCTGGCGCGACCGGCGCGGCAGCTGGGGACAGGTGGGTCTCGGCGCGAGCCGCAGCGACATCGAGCTCGCGCACGCCGCCGGCAACCCCGCCAAGACGCGGATCAGGCTGGCGGACCTGGCCCTCACGCTCGTCAAGGCGTGGGACGGCACGCCGTCGTCGCGCCGCATCGAGGTCGGCGCATCGGTCGCGCGCGGGCGGGTGAGCGAGCTGAGCGACGCCTTCACGCGCTATGGGCTCGACCTGTCGCACCACCAGTTCGTCGGCGCCTTCACGCGAGTGGACCTGCGCGCCCATGCGCAGCGCATAGCCGGCGCCGCGCCGCGCGCCGAATGGCCGGTCTTCGGCGGCGAGGACTCGGTGCGCGGCTATCCGGCCGATGCCGCCGTCGCGCGCTCGACCTGGGTGCTCCAGAGCGAGTACTGGATGCCGCTGCCGTGGCCGGCGCGGGGTCCGGACGGGATGGCGACGCTGCTGCGTCGCAGCGTCGCGCTGGCCGTGTTTGCCGACGTGGGCGGGCTCAGCCGCTCGGCCGGCTCGTTGACGGGCCACAAGCTCGGCGTCGGCGCCGGCGTGCGCCTGTCATTGAAGGACGGGCTGACGCTGCGTGTCGACTGGGCACGCGCCGTCGGCGAAAGCGCCGAGGTCGGGCGCTCCGGCCGCCTGTACCTGACCGTCTCGTCCGCGCGCACGCTGTAGGCGCGCGGGCCCATCACCACCACCAGGAGCAAGCGCATGCGACAGTTCCCGCTCGAAGTCGTTGGCCAAGTCTGCAATTTCGACACCGATGGCCGTGTCCTCGACACCGCCGCGAACGTCATCGGCCAGTGGTCGACGACGCCGGCGAACCAGATCCGCGTCACCCAGTCGCTCGGCGGGACTGTCGATCTCGACGTGCAATGGACCTTCAACGCGTCGAACCAGCTGACGATCAGCCAGGGCGGCAAGCCCATCTTCACGGTGCTGAACACGGTCGAAGGGCTTGCGCGCTTCCAGTTGCGCAAGAACGTGCTCATCGTCGACCCCGACGGAGACGGCGACTTCGAGTTTGCGCTGCAGTGCCGGTACGGCATGAAGGCCGACGGCAACCTCGTCGTCTCGATCAACGGCGTCGAGTCCACGCTGGACGGCTACATCGAGGACTCGAAGTCGCGCTTTCGCTTCCAGTTCTTCGACAAGGACCTCGCGAACTTCCCGTCGAGCCTGGTGTTCAGCGGGCAGTGGGAGCGCAAGAAGGGCGACACCGAGATCCGGCTCCATTTCAAGCTCGACGACCCGGCGCTCGAGATCGCCGCCACGCCGCTCGACCTGCCGGCCGCGGTGCGGGTGGACCCCAGCCGCAACCATCTGGCGCTGGTGTTCCAGTCGGCGAGCCACGGCGAACGGCGACTGCAGTTCCTCGGCAGCTTCGAGATCAAGCCCGGCTTCACGCTCGTGTTCAAGATCGACGACGTGAAGGACGGCGGCGTGCACAAGTCGAGGATCGAGGTCCAGACGAGCTTCGAGTGGGACGCCGCGAAGGGATCGCTGTCGCTGGTCGTCGGCCGCGAGCGCACGCCGACGTCGCAGGTCATCGAGGTGGGCGGAGCGCTGCAGGTGCAGCTGAAGAACGGCACGCTGAACTGGACCTTCGCCTACCGCAAGAGCACGGCGGGCGGTCAGTCGGTCGTGACGATCGCGACCGCCCTCGAGTTCAAGTTCGACGACAACCGGATCACGATCGAGTACCTGCAGGACGGCAAGACACGCAGGCTCGACGTGACCGGCAAGCTCGTCGAGGAGAACTTCACCGTCAGCGGCGGCGTGCAGATCGCGAACGACCCGGGCGGCCGCCGGCTGAAAGCCTTCGTCGGCGTGTCCTGGTAGCGCCGCGCGCCGGCGCACCGTCCCAACCCTTCGTCAGGAGCACCCCATGGACCTGAAGGTACTGCGCAAAGAGCTGACCCCCCGCAGCACGATCGGCGAGCTGCATGTCGACGGGCAATTCGAATGCTTCACGCTCGAGGATGCCGTGCGGCCGGTGAAGATCAAGGGGGTGACCGCAATTCCCGCCGGCATCTACGAAGTCGTCATCAATTTCTCGCAACGCTTCCAGCGGCCGCTTCCGCTGCTGCTGAACGTGCCCAACTTCGACGGCGTGCGCATCCACGCCGGCAACACCGACGCCGACACCGAAGGTTGCTTGCTGGTCGGAAAGACCAAGGGCGCGGACTTCATCGGCAACAGCCGCGCCGCGTTCGGCGTCCTGTTCGCGAAGATCGAAAAGGCGGCGACGCGCGAAAAAGTCTTCATCGAACTCGTGCAGCCCGGCGATGCCGTGCAGCCCCTCGCGGCGACCCGCGAGGCGGGGTCGATCCGGCGTGAAATCACCCGCAGCGCGAGCAAGACGGTCGCCAAGCCGGCGAAGAGGTCCGCCAAGAAGCGGGCCAAGAAAGAAGCCAGCGCGTGATCGATTGGACTTCGTGAATGGACTTCGGTGGGCGCGCCGCCTATCTTTGATCTCAGCGGATCGGTGACGGCCTGATCCGCCGTCAGGGATCGCGGTTCGATGTCGTCCCGCCCCAGGGTTTGTGCCGCAGCCGCGGCGGCCATGCCTGCAACTGCAACGAAGGCAGCACCATGGCCACTTTCATTTCGCTCATCAGCTTCACGGACCAAGGCATTCGCAACGTCAAGGAGTCCCCGAACCGCGCCGAGGCGTTCGCTGGGATGGCCGCCAAGCTCGGCCTGACCGTCAAGAACACGTACTGGACCGCCGGCAACTACGACCTGGTGGTCGTGACCGAAGGCAGCGACGAAGCGGCGATGGCCGCGCTGTTCAGCGCCGGCTCGCTCGGCAACGTGCGCTCGCAAACGCTGCGTGCGTACTCGGCCGCCGAAATCAAGAAGATCATCGCCCAGATGCCGTGATGGCGGCGCGAGGAGCGCGCGCGACAGCGCGCTCCTCGCTGCGAAGCCGGCGGGTTGCCACAGCGGACAATCGAGCCTGTCCCACGATCCGCCGCTCCATGAATCCCCTCGACGACCCCCTCCACGACCGCGAAGTCGGCGCCCGCGACAGCACCGTCGACACCACCCGCATCGACGACGTGCGCATCGGCGCCGTGCGCCCGCTGATCACCCCCGCGCTGCTGCAAGAGCGCGTGCCGGTGCGCGACGACACGCTCGCCCTCGTCGAAACCAGCCGCGCCGCGATCGCCGGCGTACTGCACGGTCGCGACGACCGCCTCGTCGTGGTTGTCGGCCCGTGCTCCATCCACGACCACGACCAGGCGCTCGAATACGGTCATCGCCTGAAGGCGGTGGCCGACGAGTTGCGAGACGACCTTCTGATCGTCATGCGCGCCTACTTCGAGAAGCCGCGCACGACGGTGGGCTGGAAGGGCTACATCAACGACCCGCACCTCGATGGCAGCTTCGCGATCAACGAAGGGCTGGAGCGCGCGCGCCGCCTGTTGCTGGAGTTGACGACGCTGGGGCTGCCCACCGGCACCGAATTCCTCGACCTGCTGAGCCCGCAGTTCATTGCCGACCTGATCGCCTGGGGAGCGATCGGTGCGCGCACCACCGAGAGCCAGAGTCACCGCCAGCTCGCCTCCGGCCTGAGCTGCCCGGTCGGATTCAAGAACGGCACCGACGGCAGCATCAGGGTCGCGGCCGACGCGATCCTCGCGGCGCGTGCGCCGCACGCCTTCATGGGCATGACGAAGATGGGCATGGCGGCGATCTTCGAGACGCGCGGCAACGACGACTGCCACGTCATCCTGCGGGGCGGCAAGACGCCCAATTACGACGCCACGCACGTGGCGGCGAGCTGCGACGCGCTGCGCGCGAGCGGCTTGCGCGAGCAGGTGATGATCGACGTCTCGCACGGCAACAGCAGCAAGCAGCACCAGCGCCAGATCGCCGTCGCGCACGACGTGGCGCAGCAGATCGCTTCGGGCGAGCGGCGCATCACCGGCGTGATGATCGAAAGCCACCTCGAGGAAGGGCGGCAGGACCTGGTGCCCGGCGTGCCGCTGAAGCACGGCGTGTCGATCACCGATGGGTGCATCGGGTTCGCGCAAACGGTGCCGGTGTTGCACGCGCTGGCGGGGGCGGTGCGGTCGCGGCGCAGTCGCTCCAGGCATTGACCTTTTCGCATCGACCGCACCAATCGAGGGGTCTTGTAGCACTGGTGTGCTACATTCGTCATGGCCTGCGGGAGTTGCCCATGTCCACCACCACGATTCGTTTGCCCGAGGACTTGAAGGCGCGCGTAGCGCGAGCTGCCGAGCGCGCCGGGACGACGTCGCACAGCTTCATCCTCGAAGCCATTGCCGAGAAGGCGGACCAGGAAGAGCGGCGCGCTGATTTCAACGACACCGCCGACAGGCGCTATGCCGAAATCGTGGCCTCGGGCAAGACCATCCCGTGGAACGAGATGCGCCGTTATCTCGAGGATCGGATCGCCGGCAAGAAGGCCGCTCGACCGGCCCCCAAGAAACTGGCGCGCTGAGGTGTCCCGGATCGAATTCGCGCCCGAGGTCATGGATGACCTCGACGGAATCTTCGAGCACTTGGCCCAGTACGACGTCGAGGATGCGCCATCGCGTATTCAGGACATCATCGCTGCCATCGCGGTACTGGAGCGCAACCCGCTGATTGGCAGGCCCGCGCACGCGGAGAAGCGAGAGCTCGTGATCGGGCGACGCTCTCGCGGCTATGTGGCCCTGTACCGCTACGTGGCAGAGGTGGACACGGTATTCGTGCTGGCGCTGCGCAGCCAGCGAGAGGCGGGGTACGCGAGGGCCTGAGGACTGGGCCAGGCCGTGAGGCCAGGCCCACAGCCGCCCCGCGTGCGCAGCGCCTATTCCGGCGTCAGCCGCCACTGCTGGCATGCGCCGCCGGCCCAGTCGGAGCCGGGGTGCATGCTGACCGTCTCCTTGCAGTACTCGGCGTCGAGGTAGTGGTTGCCGTGGCGCAATTGCAGCCGCGACCAGCCATTGACATTGCCTGACAGACGCCACAACTGGCACGCGCCGCCTTCCCACTCCGAGCGCCCGCTCAGGCCGACCTTGCGCGTGCAATGGTCGGCGTCGAGGAAGCGGCCGTTGCCGGCTTGCAGCCGGAACCAGCCGCCGCCCTGCGGCATCACCTGCCAGAGCTGGCACGGGTCCTTCGCGCGACCGCCCGAACGCACGACCACCTGCTTCGCGCAGCCGTGGTCGAGGTAGCGGTTTCCGTCCTTGAGCCGCAGGCGGTAGAGCTGCTTCTTCTGCTGGCCCGGCGCCACGCTGAGGCCGCCGGTGGACACACCCACGTCCTCGTCGGCATGCGCCACCGGCAGCGCGGTCGCCCACAGCAGGCCGGCGATGAGCGTCATGGCGATGCTCGGTTTCTTGCACGTGCGGATCATGGTCTGCCTCCCGTGAGATGGCGCTGCCGGCATGCTCGGCAGCGCGAATGTCGGGGTCAATCCCTAGGGCCTGTCAACGCAATGGGAGGGTGCTGCGCAAGGCCAGCTGCGGCTATCCTTGCGGACAGGGGAGGCCTCGGGTGACACGATGCGCGCATTGATCGCGGCCGGCTTGCTGGCCTGTGCACCGGCTCCCGCGCTGGCGCAGTCGGACGATGCGCTGGTCGTCGAGCGCATCGTCGTCGACGGTGCACCGGTGCCCGTGGTCGACGGCGCCACCGAGGTCACGCTGCGCGGTCCGGACGGCCGCGAGTCGCACCGCGTCGCTGTGGCCAACGCGCTCGCGCCGGGCACACGCATCACCACCGGCAGCCGCGTCTCGGTGGAACTCGTGCGCAAGCGCCCGCCGCTGCGCGTCACCATCGAACCGCGGGCACGCCTCGTGGTGCAGCACAGCGACGCGCGCACGGTGCGCGCCGACGTCGAGGAGGGCAAGGCACGCTTCGGCCTGCTCGGCCGGCTCGACTTCTTCAGCGTCGGCAGTTTCAGCAAGGTGTTCGCGATCGCGAAAGGCACGCAGTTCTCCGTCGCGGCAGACCCGTCGTGCAGCGGCGGGCCCTGCGTCACCGTGGCCCTGGTCGAAGGACGCCTGGAGATCGAGACGCGCCGCCCGGTGCAGATCGGCCCGGGCACGGCCTCGTCGGAAGCACCGACCGATGCGGAGGACCGCACGGTGACGCTGTCCGACCCCCTGGACGAGGGCCAGACGCGCACGATCGCGCTCGATCCGGCGCAGTTCGCGTTGCGCTACGACAGCTGGGAACAGGCCGACCGCTACTTCGCCGCCGAGCTCGAACGCGCGGCGACGGCGGGCGAGCCCCAGGCGCTGATGCGCGCGCTGCGCAACTGGCTCGTCATCCTGCGGCTCGGCGACCGCAACGAGCAGGCGCTCGCGGTCGCCGCGCGCGGCCTGGACCTCGCGCAGCGCGAGGGCGACCGGGTGTGGGTGTTCCGCTTCCTCATCGACCAGGCGTTTTCCACCTGGCGGCTGCGGCGCGACCGCACGGCGCTGCCGTTGTTCGAGCAGGCGTTCGCGATGACCGACGTGACCGATGCACGCGTCGCACCGGTCGATCGGGCGGCGCTCTACGGGCGCTACGGCGCGATCCGCTTCGAGGCGCGCAACCGCGCCGATCCGGGTGCCGACCTCGACGCGGCCGAGCAGTGGCTGCGCCGCGGTCTTGCGCTGCGCGAATCGCTGTACGCCGGTCGTCCTGCACTCGACTTGTCGTTGAGCCACTATGACCTCGGGCTGCTGCAGCGCATCGGCCGCAACGACCTGGTCGAAGCCGACCGCCACCTGGAACGCGCGGTGCAGATTCGTCGCGAGGTTATCGGGTCGCGCGACGACGTCGTCACCGCCGAGATGCTCGCGGACCTGGCGGTCACGAAGGAGCAGCTGGTGCGCCAGCGTGCGGGTGCATCGAGCCCCGTCGGCGACGCGCTGCTCGCCGACTTCGCCCAGGTGCGTGCCCGCTTCGAGGACAGCCTGGCTATGCTGCGGCGGCTGTTCCCCGCGGGCGAGCATCGATCGATCGCGGCCGTCGCGCGGCGCATGGCCGACTACCACGCGCGCTTGGGCGACTGGCTCACCGAGCGCGAGCAGGCGGGGCTCGCCTTCGTCGAGTACCACGAGGCCGAGCGCCGCTACGAGGAATCGCTGGCGGTGTGGGCGCGCGTGCCGGGCAACACCTCGGCCGAGCGGCGCTTTGCGCTGCGCGGCCTGGGCCAGGTGCGCCTGCAACTCGACCAGGCCGCGAACGCGTTGCCGGCGCTGCGCAGTGCGCTCGATCTCGCGGCGCGGGAGCGCTGTGACGCGCTGCCCGAGGCGCCGTCGCCCGAGTGGGTGGCTGCCTTGCTGGAGCGGCTCGCGCTCGCCGCACAGCGCAGCGCGCAGGACGCCGCCGCGGCGCAGTACCGGCGTCGCCAGGCGCTGCCCGATGGCGGCATCGTCTGCCCGCCACCCGCTCCGGCGCGCGCGGGGGCTGCGCCGTGAAGGGGCTGCTGTGGAAATGGCTGGCCTTCGTCGCGC
Organism: Piscinibacter sp.; assembly: GCA_036507085.1. Taxonomy (GTDB): domain Bacteria; phylum Pseudomonadota; class Gammaproteobacteria; order Burkholderiales; family Burkholderiaceae_C; genus Albitalea. The sequence continues at coordinate 31,237 of DASXQQ010000099.1, forward strand.
TGATGTCCGGCGCCGTCCTGCTCGCCAACGACTGGCGTCGCGCGGACCACTGGCTGTTCGCCGCGCTCTTCATGCCGGGACAGGACCAGCCCGACGCGAGCATCCTGCTGCTCGAACTGCCCGACGTGGGTTCCGATGACCCGTCGGCCAAGGCCTTTCGCGAGCTGCTCGGGCGCACGCTGCAGGAGCTGGCCCGGCGCGGCGCGAAGGACGTGGCGGTGGACGTTGCGGTGATCGAGGGCGGCGCGGGCCTGCCGGAGGTGGTCGCCGGCATTTCCGCCTTGCTGGCGCAACGAGCGAACGTCTTCTTCGGGGTCCATCCGGAGCTCGATGCGAGCCAGCCCCTTGCCGCAGCGATCTACCGCGATGCCGGCGTCACCGGCGTGGGCCACACCGAGCTGCACCGGGGCCAGGGGCTGGTGCTGTTTCGCTCGGTGGCCACACAGGCGGCCACCGGCAAGCAGTACCCGTATCTGCCGGCCCTGCTCGCCGGCGTCGATCCGTGGTCACTGCCCGAGCACCAAGTGGTCCGCGTTCCGCGAAACAAGACGCGGCCATTGCACGTCGATGTGCGCGCCGATGGCACCTGGGACGCCGCAGCGCAGCGGATGTCCGAGCGCAAGGTCATCGTCTCCAGTTGGGCGCGCGAGTGTCGTCAGGGCGGCGGCGGGCTCGACGGCCGGCCCTGCGACGCGGCCGGCGCATGGACCGGGCCCGAGCTGCTGGTGTGGTCGCTGTCGCAGCTGCTGCGCGGCGGCGACGCGGCGCGCCAGCCGGTGAGCGACCCGCTGTCGGTGCTGACGGGCGCCCTCGGCGTGGCCGGCCTCGGCCTGCTGCTGCACGTCAGCGGCGTGCGCCTCGCCGCCCGCCAGTGGTCGCCGACGCTGCTGCAGCGCAGGCTGTGGATCGTCGACGGGACGGTCTTGCTGGCGCTGCTGGTGCTGCTGGCGCTGGCGGAGCTGCTGCTGGTGCGGCTGGGCTGGATCATGCCGCCCACGTTCCTCGTCATTGCGGCGCTCGTCACGCTCGGCCTGTGCCATGCCCACAGCCGGACCCACCTGGCCGGCATGCTGGCGGACCTGACCCGACGCGCCGCCGACGACGCGCTGCGCTCGGAGGTGGACGTGTTCATCAGCTATTCGCATGCGCCGGACAACGCCGCCTGGGTCGAGCGCAGCATCGTCGAGCCGCTGCGCGCGCTGATGCTGCCCGACGGTCGCCGGCTGCGTCTGTTCTTCGACAAGGGCAGCATCACCGTCGGGCAGGACTGGTTCCGGCGCATCAACCTCAGCATCCTCGGCAGCCGCGCCTTCCTCTGCGTCTGGTCCGACGATTACCTCGAGCGTGACTACTGCCGCTGGGAACTCGACTACGCATTCCCGCGCGCCGCGCGGCGCGACTTCCTGTTCCTGCCGGTGGCTCGCCTGTCCGCAGGGGCGCAGCCGGGGCCGGCCTATGCGCAGTACCTGCAGGCGCGGCAGTACGTGGATGCGTCTTCACGTGCGGACTTCATCGACGAGCTGATCGCCGCGTTGCGGGCGCACCTCGCGGCGCCCCGATCCCTCCCATAGCGTTAGCTGATTGGCGAAGATGCATTGGCGACCCGTGGACACCCTCACCCCAACCCTCTCCCGCCAGCGGGAGAGGGAGCATCGGGGCTCCCTCTCCACCGTACTCGGGGGAGAGGGTTGGGGTGAGGGGGGCGAACTGAGTCAAACTGACGTTTGCCGCGAATCAGGTCGCGCCGGAAGCGCGCGCCGCAGCGCATCGCTCGCGCGCAGCGCGCCGACCGCGATGCCGTTCCAGTTCCTCAGCGTCAGGTCGCTGAAGCCGCGCATGAAGCTCGCGTCGGCGTCGTTCAAGGGCAGCAAGGCTTCGATCACCGCCGCCATCGCCACCTCGGCGGCGCGCGCGTTGTTGCCGTCGTCGACCTTGATCGCGACGCCCAGCCCGTGCTCGGGGACTGCGGCGCAGTAGACGCCTTCGGCGCCGACCTTGCAGAACACGCGCTCGCCCAGTCGCTCGATCACGCGGGTGTCGAAGCGGCCGGTGCCCGCGACCATGAAGGGCGATCGCGCCACCGCGTCGCGCAGCCGCCGGGCGGCCCGCACGTGCCCCTCGCGCAAGCCCACGCCGCTGCCCAGCCGGGCGAACGCGAGCGCGAGGTGGCGCAGTGGAATCGCGAAGGTCGGGACCGAGCAGCCGTCGATGCCGCGCGGCGCGTGTGCCAGGTCGAAGCCGGTCGTCGCCTGCAGCGCGTCGGTCACCTCCAGCATCACCGGATGTTCGGGCGCGACGTAGCCGCGCACGTATTGCCGCAGGTTCAACCCGCTGTCGTTCCAGCCCATCAGCGCGCAGGCCAGACAGACGAAGCCGGCGTGCTTGCCAGAGCAGTTGTTGTTCAACGCGGTCGGCGCTTCGTGGCGCGCCGCGATCTCGCGCGCCACGGTGTCGAGGTAGGGCCAGTGCACGCCGCACTCGAGCACGCTCGCGTCGACGCCGGCCTTCGCGAGCATGCCGGCGGCGGTGCGCACATGCTCGGGCTCGCCGTTGTGCGAGGCGCAGGCGAGGGCGAGCTCGTCGTCGTTCAGGCGCAGCCGCTCGGCGGCGTTGCTCTCGACCAGCGGCAGCGCCTGCAGCGCCTTCACCGCCGAGCGCGGAAAGATCGGCCGGTCGATGTCGCCGACGGCGGCGAGCACGCCGCCGTCGGCGTCGATCACGGCCACTGCGCCGGCGTGGTGGGACTCGAGCGCGCCGCCGCGCAGCACTTCAACCAGGGTCGGGTTCATCGCAGGGCTCTCCGTACTTCACGTGCGCAAGACGACTGTAGCGCGGCCGGCAACCTCTATGATCTGGCGAGCCCGGATCGACTGCGGAGGCGCTGATGAACTTCATCGAAAGCTTGTTCGGCATTGCGCCCGACGGAGGCGATGGTTCGTTCGAGTGGCTGCTGTTGCTGCTGCCGCTGGCCGGCGTCGCCGCCGTTGCGGCCTGGCGGCGCCGCCGACGTGCGGCCGGGCGGTTGCGGCGCGGGCGATGAGCGGCCTCGCCGGCGTCGACTTCACCAGTCGGCCGACCCGGCGCAAGCCGATCACCGTGGCGCGCGGTCGCGTCGAGGGCGCGGCGCTGCGCCTCGAGCGGCTGGATGCGCACCCGAGCTTCGACGGCTTCGCTGCGTGGCTGCGCACGCCGGGCCCGTGGCTCGGCGTGTTCGACCTGCCGTTCGGCCTGCCGCGCGAATTAGTGACCACGCTCGGCTGGCCCACCGAATGGCTGCCGCTGATGCGCCACGTCGCGGCGCTGAGCCGCGCCGAGATTCGCGAGCGCTTCGCGGGCTTCTGCAACGCGCGACCCACCGGCGGCAAGTTCGCCCATCGCCAGTGCGACGGCCCGGCCGGCTCGTCGCCATCGATGAAATGGGTCAACCCGCCGGTGGCCTACATGCTGCATGCAGGTGTGCCCCTGCTGATCGACGCCGGGTTGCACCTGCCGGGGCTGCACGCGGGCGACCCCCAGCGGATCGGGCTCGAGGGCTATCCCGGGCTGCTGGCGCGCGAGCTGCTTGGCGCGCGCTCGTACAAGAGCGACGACACCGCGCGGCAGACGCCCGAGCGGCTGATCGCCCGCAAGGACCTGGTCGACGCGCTGGAGCAGGGCCGCACGCGACTCGGGGTGCGGCTGCGCCTGACCCATGCGCAACGCGACGACCTCGTCGCCGACGCGAGCGGCGATCGGCTCGATGCGGTGCTCTGCCTCGTCCAGGCGGCGTGGGCCAGCGCGACCCCGGGCCACGGCCTGCCGTCGCACATCGACCCGCTGGAAGGCTGGATCGTCAGTGCGCCGCACGCCGAACTCGAATCTTGAATTTCTGTATTGACAGAAATTTGCGACACGCCTAGACTGAGGCCATGGACCTCTCGCCGACTCTCTCGCGCTTCGTCCTGCACTGGGGCGAAATGGGCACCCGCTGGGGGGTGAACCGCACGGTCGCGCAGATCCATGCGCTGCTCTACATCAGCGGCCGGCCGATGCACGCCGAGGAGATTGCCGATACGCTGGGCGTTGCGCGCTCCAACGTCAGCACCAGCATCCGCGAGCTGCAGGGCTGGAACCTGGTGAAGCTGGTCCACCTGAGCGGCGACCGGCGCGACCACTTCGAAACCTCGGCCCACGTGTGGGAGCTGCTGCGCACCATCGTGCACGAGCGGCAGCGGCGCGAGATCGCGCCGACCATCGAGGTGCTGCGCGAGCTGCTCGCCGACCCGGCGATCAGCAAGGACCCGGCCGAGGCGAAGCTGCGCATGCGCGAGACGCTCGAGCTGCTGGAAACGCTCACCGCGTGGAGCGACGAGATGCTCAAGCTCGACACCGAGACGCTGACCAAGGTGCTCAAGCTCGGCGCGAAGATCAAGAAGCTGCTGGCCCGCGACCCCGCCGCCGCCGAACGCGCACGCCGCGCCGACCACACGGCTGCGCACTTGCTCGGCCCCTGACGCCGGCTCTCATTTTTTTTGCATGGACATTTCTGTCATGACTGAAATTGCAGGAAAAAAAATGAAGAACCAGCCGTATCCGCTCACCCTGTTCTACGACGCCGCCTGCCCGGTGTGTGCGCTCGAGATGGACGAGTTGCGTGCGCGCGATCGCGCCGGCCGGCTGGTCTTCGTCGACATCGGTGCACCGGGTTTCGACGCGAGCCGCTACGGCGCGACCTGGGCGCAAATGGACGCGCAGATCCACGCCCTGCGTCCCGACGGCTCGCTGGTCCGCGGCGTCGAGGTGTTGCGCCTCGCCTATGCCGCGGTCGGCCTCGGCTGGGTGTTGCGGCCCACCGGCTGGACTCCGTTGCGCCCGTTGTTCGACGCCGGCTATCGGGTGTTCGCGCGCCACCGCCGAACGATCTCGCGGGTGGCCGAGCCGGTGATCGCGCGCGTGCGTGCACGGCGCGTCGCGACGCGAATGCAGGCCTGCGCCGGCGGCCAGTGCACAAGGAGGAGCGAGCCATGAGAGTCCTCGTCTGCGGTTCGAGCGGCTGCGTCGGCAGTGCGGTCGTGCACGCGCTGCGTTCGCGCGGCCACAAGGTGGTGGAAGGGGCGCGCGGCGCGAGCGAGGGCCGCTCGTCGATGCCGATCGACTTCATGCAAGCGCGCGTGCCGCAGGATTGGGCGCAGCAGCTCGCAACGGCGGGCATCGAGGCGGTGGTCAACTGCGTGGGCATCCTGATGCCCGCGCGCGGACAGAGCTTCGAGCGCGTGCACACGCTCGGGCCGATCGAGCTCTTTCGCGGCGCCGCGCTCGCCGGTGTGCGCCGGGTGGTGCAGGTGTCGGCGCTTGGCGTCGGCGACGACGCGGAGGCACTGTCCACGCCCTACCTGCGCAGCAAGCTGCTCGCCGACGACGCGCTCGCCGCGTTGCCGCTCGACTGGGCCGTGCTGCGCCCCTCGCTGGTCTACGGACCGCGCAGCCAGAGCGCTGCGCTGTTCGCCACGCTCGCGAGCCTGCCGCTGATCGGCCTGCCCGGGCGCGGCGCCCAGGTCGTGCAGCCGATCCACGTCTACGAGCTCGCCGAGGCGATCGCTCGCCTGGTCGAGCAACCGGGTGAGCTCGGCGCGGTGATGGAACTCGGCGGGCCGCAGCCGCTCACCTACCGCGAGATGCTCGCCCAGTACCGCGCGGCGCTCGGGCTCGGCGACGCGCTGTGGCTGCCGCTGCCGATGCCGCTGATGCGCTTCGGCGCGCGGCTCGCGCAGGCCCTGCCGCAAAAGGTGTTCTGCCGCGACACGATCCGCCTGCTCGAGCGTGGCAGCGTTCCCGCCGCCAATGCCGCGCCCCGCCTGCTCGGACGCGCGCCCAGCGCGATGGCGCAGGGCCTCGCGGTCACGCCGCCGCAGCCGCTGGTGGACCTGCGCGCGCGCCTGAGTCCGGCCCTCGCGTGGGCGCTGCGCGCGTCGCTCGCGTTCATGTGGCTGTATACCGCCTTCGTCAGCGCCGCGCTGCCCGACGAGTCGGGCGTGCTGCAGTTGCTTGCGCGCTGCGGCTTCGCAGGCCCGTTCGGCGTCGCGGCGCTGGTGTTCTCGTGCGGGCTCAACGTGACGCTCGGGACGCTGACCCTGCTGCGGCCGTCGCCGTGGCTGTACGCGGTGCAATGCGGTGCGGTGATCGGCTACACCGCCACCGCCGCCTTCAACATGCCGGAGCTCGCGATCGACCACTGCGGCCCGCTCGCGAAGAACATTCCGGTGCTCGCCTTGCTGATGGTGCTGTGGATCGGCCAGCGGCTCGAGCCGCGGGCGCAGGCGCACCGCGTCGCCGCCGCGCGCGCGGCGACGCCACCGCTGATTCCCGCCGGGTCGCCGCGCTGAGCCGTCCCTGCGGACGGCAATGCTTTAACGCACAGCTCCCCCGCGCCCCCTCCGAGAGGGGGCTCCAGCACGTTCGACGGCTCTCCCCAGCCCCTCTCCGCGAGAGGGGCTCCAGCTTGTTTCACGAGCCGGCCTTGCGGCCGGCCACGACCTTCGCGAAGCGGGTAATGGCGAAGACGCTGTGCGACACGCGAGGTGTTGCCGGCCGCAAGGCCGGCTCGTGAAACAAGCTGGAGCCCTCCTCGCGGAGGAGGGCTGGGTGGTGTGGTCGAACATGACGGAGCCCCCTCTCGGAGGGGGCGCGGGGGAGCTGTGCGGTAAGGCATGCCGTCCAAAGGACGGCCTCAGCGCAGATCAGGGCCGCCTTTCCTTCTCACTCGCTCTATGCTCTCTGCTAAGGTGCTTCCCCGATGGAAGCGATGAACCTGCTGCTGCTGGCCGGCGGACTGCTGGTGTTCGCGAGCTTGCTGACCGGCGTGATCTCCAGCCGGCTCGGCCTGTCGTTCCTGCTCGTGTTCCTGGTGGCCGGCATGCTCGTCGGCGAGGACGGCCCGCTCGGCGTGCGCTTCGACAGCCCGCTGCTGGCCGCCTGGGTCGGCAATGCGGCGCTCGCGATCATCCTGCTCGAAGGCGGCATCAGCACGCGCATGAGCATCTTTCACAGCGGCTTTCGGCCCGCGCTCGGTCTGGCCACCGTCGGCGTGGTCCTCACCGCGGCGATCGTCGGCGCGGTGGCGATGCAGGTGATGGACCTGGACTGGCGGCTGGGCCTGCTGCTCGGCGCCATCGTCGCGCCCACCGACGCGGCCGCGGTGTTTTCGCTGCTGCGCCATCTCGGCGTGCGGCTCGATGAGCGCGTGTCCGCGACACTCGAGCTCGAATCCGGCCTCAACGATCCGATGGCGGTGTTCCTCACGCTCGCGCTGATCGCGACGCTGAAGACGGATGCCGGCTTCGCCGAGGTCGGCTGGCTGCTGCTCAGACAGGCCGGCTTCGGCGCCGCGGTCGGCCTGCTCGGCGGCGCTGCGGTCGCCTGGATGCTGCGCCGCTTGCCTCTGACCGCGGAGCACGGCGGGCTGCTGTCGCTGCTGATCGTCTCCGGCGGCCTGGCGCTGTTCGCACTCGCCGGCCTGATCGAAGGCTCGGGCTTCCTCGCGGTCTACCTGTTCGGCCTGCGTGTGCGCGCACGCGCCGAGGACGCGGCACATGCGGCGTCCACCGCGCTCGATGGCTTTGCGTGGGCGGCGCAGGCGACGATGTTCCTGCTGCTCGGCCTGCTGGTCACGCCGCACGAGATGCTGCGCAGTGCCGGGGCGGCGATCGCGCTGGCCGCGACGCTGATCTTCGTCGCCCGACCCGTGGCGGTGTGGCTGTGCCTGACGCCGTTTCGCTTCAGCCGCGGCGAGCGGATGTTCATCGGCTGGGTCGGCTTGCGCGGCGCGGTGCCGATCGTGCTGGCGCTGTTCCCCTTGCTCGAGCACGTGCCCGGCAGCGGTCGCTTTTTCAGCGTCGCGTTCGCCGTGGTGCTGGCCTCGCTGCTGCTGCAGGGCACGACGCTCGCGCGGTTCGCGCGGCTGGTCGACGTGGTCGAGCCGCCCGACACCCCGCCGCCGGGGCAGCGGCCGGTGCACGGTCGCTTGACGCTGGACGCCGACCTGCCGCTGGCCGACGTGTTCGAGTTCTTCCAGCTGCCGCTGCCGGCGAACGCCGGTCCGACGCTCGGCGACTGGCTCACCAGCGCGCTCGCGCGCGGCCATGACGAAGGCGACGGCCTGGACTGGCACGGCGCGCACTTCCAGGTCAGCAGCCTGCGCGACGGGCGAATCGTGCGGGTGGGGCTGTCGCTGGCGCCGCGCGGCCAGCCTCAGCCGAAAATGGTCGACACATGATCGACAAACGCGCGCTGCTCACCTACCTCATCGCCCTGTGGAAGCTGTTCAAGCATCCGCAGACGCCGCGCGCCGCCAAGTGGGTGGCGATCGCGGTGCTGGCCTACGCGGCGAGCCCGATCGACCTGATCCCCGACTTCATTCCGGTGCTGGGCCTGCTCGACGACCTGATCCTGATCCCGCTCGGCGTCGCGCTGGTGGTGCGGCTCACGCCGCGGCCCTTGTGGGAAGCGCGTCTGCTGGAAGCCAAGGCCTCGGCGCAGCAGCTGCCGCGGCTGTGGTGGGGTGCGCTGTTCGTCGTCGCGGTCTGGGCGGCGCTGCTCGTGCTGCTCGCGTGGTGGGTTGCGCACGTGTTGGCCGCCGCATGAAGGCGGGGCTTGCTGTCGCGCTCGCGTTTTGCGCCGCGACGGCGCAGGCGTTCAGCGGCGTGGTCACTCACGTCACCGATGGCGACACCGTCTGGGTCCAACCCGATGCGGCCGGCAGCGCGACCCATCGCAAGCCGATCAAGCTGCGACTGCAAGGCATCGACGCACCGGAGCGCTGCCAGGCCTGGGGCGCGCAGGCCAAGGCCGCGCTGGAGTCGCGTGTGCTGCACCAGCGCGTGCGGGTGCGCACGCGCGCGAAGGACAGCTACGAGCGAACGCTCGGCAACTTGCGGCTCGCCGGCGTTGACGTGAGCGCCTGGATGGTCGAGCAGGGCCACGCCTGGAGCTACCGCTACCGCCATGGCCTCGGGCCCTATGCCGCCGAAGAGCGGCAGGCGAGGGCGGCGCGGCGCGGTCTGTTCGCCGACGCCGGCGCGGTCGAACCGCGTCGATTCAGAAAGGCGCACGGGCCCTGCGAATAAAGGGCACCGCGTGTTGAACCGCCAGCGGCCGCGGCGGAATCTACTGCGATCCGGCCCGGTCGGGCCGAAGGAGGCGGCGATGAGCATGACGCGCAAGGAATTCTGTGGTGCCCTGGCCGGCGGCACGGTGCTGCTGCTGTTCGCAGGCTGTGGCGGTGGCGGCGGCGGGGGTGGGGGCGGGGGTGGCACGACCACTTGCGGTGCCTCGATCGCGAACAACCACGTCTACGGCGCTCATACGCTGGTGATCGCCAAGACCGACCTCGATTCGACAGTCGACAAGGTCTACAACATTCAAGGCATGGCCGACCACAACCACACGGTGACACTGACGGTGGCCATGCTGGGACAACTGAAGGCGGGGTCCAGCGTCATGGTGACGTCGACCAGCACTGCATCGGCCACCGAGCCATTGCACTCACACGTTGTGACGGTCAGTTGCCCGTGAGGTCTCGCGCGGCCGGCGCCGGCCGCGTGGCCCCTTACTTGCGCATCAGCGTGCTCTTGCCGAACAGGCTCTGGATCAGATCGACCGCCACCTCGGCGGTCGCGTTGCGCACGTCGAGCGCCGGGTTGAGCTCCATCACGTCGAGCGAGGCGAGGCGGCCGGTGTCGGCGATCATTTCCATGCACAGCTGGGCTTCGCGGTAGGTCGGCCCGCCGCGCACCGTGGTGCCCACGCCGGGGGCGACGTCGGGGTCGAGGAAGTCGACGTCGAAGCTCACGTGCAGGTGGGTGTTGGCGTCGAGCGTGGCGAGCGCCAGCTCCATCGCGTGGCGCATGCCCATCTCGTCGATGTAGCGCATGTCGAAGACCTCGAGGTCCATCTCGTGGACGAAGCGCTTCTCGCCTTCGTCGACGCTGCGAATGCCGATCTGGCGCACCCACTTCGGGTTGATCGCCGGCACCTGGCCGCCGATCTCGATCAGTTCCTGCGGGCCGTGGCCGCACAGGCAGGCGACCGGCATGCCGTGGATGTTGCCGCTCGGCGTGAGGGTGCTGGTGTTGAAGTCGGCATGCGCGTCGAGCCAAAGGATGCGCAGCTTCTTGTTCGTCTCGCGGCAGTGGCGCGCCACCGCGCTCATCGAGCCGATGCCCAGGCAGTGGTCGCCGCCGAGCAGGATGGGCAGGCGACCGAGCTTCAGTTCGGCATGCACCGCGGCGTGCACCGACTGGTTCCAGGCCACCACCTCGGCGAGGTGGCGATAGCCTTCGATCGGCGGCAGCCAGGGGTTGGCCGGCCCGGTGAGGTTGCCGCGGTCGATCACCTCCAGGCCATGGCCCTGCAGCACGGGGACGATGTTGGCCACCCGCAGGGCCTCGGGGCCCATGCTCGCGCCGCGGCTGCCCGCGCCGATGTCGGTCGGCGCGCCGATGATGCTGACTTGCTTGCTCATGGTGTTCGAACGGGAAATCTCAGATGTCGGTGGCCAGGTCGCCGAAGCTGCTCGGGCTGCCCTGGGCGAAGCCGTACTCGGCCTCGAGCACGCTCCAGGCTTCGTCGGCTGTCTCGACGAACCGGAACAGTTCGAGGTCCAGCGCACTGATCATGCCGGTCTCGACCAGCAGATCGAAGTTGATCAGCCGGGTCCAGAAGTCGCGCCCGAACAGTAACACCGGCCGACGTTTGGATTTACCTGTTTGGATGAGGGTCAACACCTCAAACATTTCGTCCAAGGTGCCAAAACCGCCCGGAAAACACACCAACCCGATCGAGCGCATCAGAAAGTGCATCTTGCGCAGGCCGAAGTAATGGAACTGGAAGCACAGTTCGGGCGTGATGTAAGGGTTGGGCGCCTGTTCGTGCGGCAGCACGATGTTCAGCCCGACGCTCTTGCCGCCGACTTCGTGGGCGCCGCGGTTGCCCGCTTCCATGATGCCGGGCCCGCCGCCGGTCACGACGTAGATCGGCACCGCGAGCCGGCGCGACTTCTCGGTCACCAGCGTGGCGAAGCGGCGCGCCTCTTCGTAGAAGCGCGACATCGACAAGTGGGTCTCGGCGATGCGCAGCGCGGTCGCATCGGCCGCTGACCTGGCATCGTCGACCATGCGCTGCGCGACGTCGGGCGGCACGATGCGCGCGCTGCCGAAGATCACGATCGTCGACTCGATGCTCTGCTCACGTTGCACCAGCTCCGGCTTCAGCAACTCGAGCTGCATGCGCACCGCGCGCATGTCCTCGCGCAACAGGAATGCGGTGTCGGTGAAGGCGAGCCGGAAGGCGCTCTCCGGTCCGTCGTAGAGCGAGGGCGGCGCCTGGATGGCGGCTTCCTGCTCGGCGGTGGGGAAGTTTCGGGCGGTCAGTTCGCTGCGCCTGGCCGCGGGCGCGTCGTCGCGTTCGTCCATGGGCAACAGCTTAACCCCGCGCGTCACCGCGCAGCGAGCAGATCGTTGAAGCGCTGGCGCAGCCCGGGGGTGCAGGCCACCAGCGAACGGCTCAGCAGCACCGGCTCGCCATCGCGCGATTCGAGCAGCGCGCCGCTCTCACGCAGCAGCAGCGCGGCGGAGGCGACCCGCCAGGCGCGCAGGTCGTGGACCCAGAACGCGTCGATGCGCCCGGCGGCCAGGTAGGCCATCTCCAGCGCCATCGAACCCGAACGGCGCACGCCGCCGAACGCCCGCAGCACGCGCCCGAACTCGCCCATGTAGACGGGCAGCCGCGGGCTCGTGGGCCGCGGGAAGACGGTGGCGGCGAGCGCCTCGCCGGTCTCGCGCGGCGGACCGCAGCGGATCACCGTCCCGTTCAGCACCGCACCGCGGCCGCGGATCGCGCCGAAGAATTCGTTGCGGCATGGGTCGTAGACGACGCCCAGGTGCGGTTCGCCCTCCAGCACCAGTGCCAACGACACCGCGTACTGCGGGTAGCCGCGCAGGTAGTTGGCGCTGCCGTCCAGCGGGTCCGCCACCCACAGCGGTTGCCCGTCATTGGCCGGCCCGCCGCCGCCCTCGCCGAGAAAGGCGTGGTCGGGAAAGCGCTTGCGCACGACGTCGCGCATCAGGTCCTCGGCCTCCCGGTCGATCTCGTCGACGACGTCGCGCGGCGGCCGGTGGGTGATCATCACCTCCGCGAGGCGCGAGCGCGAGGCCATCAGGTGGGTGCCGGCGGCGTAGGCCGCCTGCTCGGCGGCCTTGGCGGCGTGGGACAAGTCGGTCATGGGGCGCTCCCGGGGGCTGGTTCGTTGGCGCTGCGCGGCCGCGACAGCTGGTTCACGTAGTCGTGCTGCGCGGTGTTGATGACCGACAGGCGGTGCTCCACCGGCCGGTCGCCGAAGGTCAGCGCGACGCGGCGCACCTGCATCACCGCCGTGCCCGGTGGCAGGCCGAGCGCGCGCGCGGCGCGGCGGTCGGCGGGGCCGGCGCGCGCACGGTCGAGCGCGCGCACGACGGTGATCCCGAACCCGGCCTGGTACAGCTGGTAGAGCGTGCCCGGCCACTCGCGCAGGCGCTTTTCGGTCAGGCCCTTGAACGCTGCGGCCGGCAGCGTGAGCCGCTCGTGGATGACGGCACTGCCTTGCAGCAGCAAGCGGTTCTCGATCTGGAACACCGGATCGCCGGCGCGCAGCTGCAGCGCGCGCGCGGCTTCGTCGTCGCCGTGCAGCCGCTCGAACGACAGCAGTTCGACGGCGGGCGCCTCGCGCAGGCCGTCGTGGCGCTCGACGGGGAAGAACTGGAGCAGGAAGCGGTCGGCGGTGTGGGTCGCGACGAAGGTGCCGCGCCCTTGCCGGCGCACAAGGATGTGCTCGGCGACGAGCTCGTCGACTGCCTTGCGCAAGGTGCCGATCGACACCTCGAAGGCCGCCGCGAGTTCCGATTCGCTGGGCAGCAGGGTGCCGGCAGCGTAGTGGCCGGCGCTGACGGCGCGCAGCAGTGCCGCCTTCACCACCCGGTACAGCGGCATCCCCGCCGCATCGGGCGCGATCGGCGCGAACACGGGTTCGGACAGGGCAGCCGGCATGCGCGGCGACTATACACCTGTATCACATGAGTGACATAGGTCATCTAGATGATATGGAAGCAAAAACGCCGGCCGTGGCCCGGGTGCGGCGCAGCGCAGTCCGGGGAAGGGTCAATACGGTTCAGTTAGGCCGTTCGCCCTGAGCCTGTCGAAGGGCCGGTGGCATGCCTACAGGGCGGGTGAGCGGTTACCGGCTCAGCGCGATGAGCACACCGGGCAATGCGGCTGGCGCCCGATGCGGATCTCGGTCCACTCCATGCTGCGCGCGTCGAGCATCTGCAGGCGGCCCGCCAGTGACGAGCCCACGCCGGCCAGCAGCTTCAGCGCCTCGGCCGCCTGCATGCTGCCGATGATGCCCACCAGCGGCGCGAACACGCCCATCGTCGCGCAGCGCACCTCCTCGAAGGCCGCGTCGGGCGGGAACAGGCAGGCGTAGCAGGGCTGCGCGTCGTCGCGGGTGTCATAGACCGAGATCTGCGCGTCGAAGCCGATCGCCGCGCCCGACACCAGCGGCTTGCCATGTGCGACGCAAGCGGCGTTGACGGCGTGGCGGGTGGCGAAGTTGTCGCTGCAATCGATCACCACGTCCGCCGCCGCCACCAGCACGGCCAGCCGCGCCGCGTCGGCGCGCTCGCGCAGCGCGACAACCTTCACCTCGGGGTTGATCGCCGCGATGCTCTTCGCCGCGGAGGTCACCTTCGGCTGGCCGACGCGCGACAGCTTGTGGGCGATCTGCCGCTGCAGGTTGGTCAGGTCCACCGTATCGTGGTCGACGAGGGTGATCGTGCCGACCCCGGCGGTGCCGAGGTACAGCGCCACCGGCGAGCCGAGACCGCCAGCGCCGATCACGAGCGCATGCGAGGCGAGCAGGCGTTGCTGCCCCTCGACCCCGAGCTCGTCGAGCAGGATGTGGCGCGAATAGCGCAGCAGCTGCTCGTCGGTCATGCCGTCGTCGGTGGGCTCGTTCATGCGGGAAGCATACAAAACAAAACGCCCGCATGACGCGGGCGTTCCGATGTGGGTGCGACGCTCGCTCAGTTCGTCTCGGCCTCGGCCTTGCGCTCGGTCATCGTCTTGCTCATCAGCACCGGCTTGCCCTTCAGGCGGTTCAGCGCCTGCACGAGTTGGAAGTCCTCGGTGCTGCCGAACTCGGGCAGCGGCTTCGGCGGCACGGCGTTCTTCGCGTTGTCTTCCTCGAGCTTCTTGCGCGCGTCCTCGCGCGCCTTTTCGCGCACCGAGTCCTTCTGCTCCTTGCCCTGGCCGTTTTGCAAGTGCTTTTCCAGGTCGGCTTCGCGCACGCGCAGCGCGGCGAACAGGTTGCCTTCGGAGGTTTCGTCGAGCATCACGTCGGGCACGATGCCCTTGGCCTGGATCGACTTGCCGGTCGGGGTGTAGTAGCGCGCGGTGGTGATCTTCAGCGCCGTCTCCGGCGACAGTTGGCGCACCGTCTGCACCGAGCCCTTGCCGAAGGTCTGCGCGCCCATCACGATCGCGCGCTTGTGGTCTTGCAGCGCGCCGGCGACGATCTCGCTGGCCGAGGCCGAACCCTCGTTGACCAGCACCACCAGCGGCACCGTCTTCAGCGCCTCGGGCAGCTTGCGCAGCGGGTCGGAGCCGCCGCGGCGCAGGTAGAACTCGGGCGAGGCCTTGAAGGTCGCCTTCGATTCGGGGATCTGGCCGTTGGTGGTCACGACCACCGCATCGACCGGCAGGAATGCCGCCGACACCGCGACCGACGCTTCGAGCAGGCCGCCCGGGTCGTTGCGCAGGTCGAGAACCAGCCCCTTCAGGTTCGGGTCCTGCTTGTAGATCTCGTCGAGCTTGCGGGCGAAGTCATCGACCGTGCGGTCCTGGAACTGGCTGACGCGCAGCCAGGCGTAACCGGGCTCGACCACTTTCGAGCGCACGCTTTGCATGCGAATCTCTTCGCGCGAGATCGTCACCGGGAAGCTGCGCGTTTCGGACTTGCGGAAGATCGTCAGCACGACCTTGGTGCCGGGCTCGCCGCGCATGCGCTTGACGGCCTGGTCCATCGTCAGGCCCTTGACCAGGGTGTCGTCGATCTTGGTGATGAGGTCGCCGCTCTTCAGTCCGGCGCGGAATGCGGGAGAGCCTTCGATCGGCGAGACGACCTTGACCAGGCCGTCTTCCATGCCGATCTCGATGCCCACGCCGACGAACTTGCCGGTCGTGCCTTCGCGGAATTCCTTGAAGGTCTTCTTGTCGAAGTACTGGGAGTGGGGATCGAGCCCGGCCACCATGCCGCCGATGGCGTCGGTGATCAGCTTTTTCTCGTCGACCGCCTCGACATAGTCGCTCTTGACCATGCCGAAGACCGCGGCGAGCTGCTGCAGCTCTTCGAGTGGAAGCTGTGAAACGGAGTTGCGGGCGATCGCCTGCAACTGCATCGTCGCCAATGCACCGGCCACGGTCCCGAGTGCAATCCAACCCGCCACCCTCAGTTTCGCACCCATGTACAACCCGCTTCCTGCCTGAGACAAAGACTTCACGCGAATCCAGTATAAATCTGAGACGCGGTTTGGAGCGGCGGTTCTGCCCGGAAGTTCAGGGCTTTTCACAGGGTTTGCGCGCACTATGTCGCGATGCTGCGTGGTCCCGCCGACAGGAATCGAACCTGTATTTGCCGCTTAGGAGGCGGCCGTTCTATCCATTGAACTACGGTGGGGGGAGGCAATCGCGCAGGCCTGATTGATAGGGCCTATGGATGGCGTCCATTGTGGAGTCGGCGGCAACGGACGAGCGCTCACAATCTCTCCGATGCATTCTACAAAGGAGGCTCGGCGAATCTCGATGAGGCCGCTTCCGGCCGCCGGGGGCGAGATTGACGCCGTGGGCGGTCGCCGGCGGTCGCCGGGCGGCAGCCTTGCAGCGTTGACCTGTCACTCGCTCGAATCGCACGGCCTGCTGGAGTCGGCCAGAAGCGGTCTACGCGGACACCGTCTGCGGCGCGGGGGCAGCATGTCAACCCGAGGCGCGTGCCGGCTCAGATGCCTCCGTCGCGGGGCGGAGGCGCAATGCTTGGCCGTGCGATAGCGCATCGAGCCCCTCGAGGAAAACCTCGCGGTCGATCGGCTTGGTCCAGTACGCGTCGAAGCCGGTGGCCATGGCGCGATCGATGTCCGACTGCAATGCGTTGGCCGAAATCATGATGTACGTGGTGTCGCCCAATGCCGGATGCTCACGCAGGCGTCGGAGCACCTCGATGCCGTCGAAATCGGGCAGGTTCATGTCCACGAGCACGACGTCGGGCCGCACCAGCAGCGCCAAGTCGACACCGGCCTGGCCGTTGCACGCCGAGTGCAGCGTGACGTCCGGGCACAGCTGGACCAAGTGCTCCACCATCATCAGATTCACGGCGCTGTCCTCGATGCACACCAGCGTCAGGGGCCGCAGCGCTGCAGGCGGATTCGCCGACACGGCCGACGGCTCGGTCGGCAACCGCCCACGCACGGTGTCGAGCAGGTGGTCCACCTTCTCGACCAGATGGCTCCCCATCTCCCGCAGTTGATCGAGCCACCTGTGATCGCGCGGCTCGGGCGCGGCGTCGCTGGTCGAGCGCTGGTCAAAGCCAAGCAGCGTGGTGCGCAGCGACTCGGCCATCTGCACCACGCGGTCGTGGCGGGCCCGGCTGGCGCTCAGCGCCGCTTCCTTGTCACGCAGATCGCACTCGATGTGCTTGCGCTGGGTCAGGTCCCAGCTGACGCCGTAGACACGCTCGTCGCGGCCCCCCGCGCCCGGCATGACCCGGCCGCGGATCGTGATCCAGTGTTCGCTGCCGTCGGGCCAAAGGGTGCGCATTTCGTGCTCAACGGGCTGCTCGCCCTCGACATGGCGACGAATCGCCCGGCGCAGCTGAGCGAGATCGACCGGCCGATGCGCGGCGGCCCACAGCCGGTTCAGCGGCCGCGGGTCGTGCGGGTCGACCCCGTGCAGGCGGTACATCTGCGCGTTCCAGTACAGCGGTTCGCCCTCGAGGCTGCACTCCCATGTGCCGAGACCGGCTGACTCGCTGGCGAACCGCGTGCGCTCCATCTCCATGCGCAGCGCGTCCGACACCGAGCGCTTGTCGGTGACGTCGGCCATGGTTCCGCACAGGACCATGCCTTCCGGGCGCTCGGCGTAGTGGCCCGAGATCTCAAGGAAGCGAAGCTTGCCGTCGCCGCGCACGATGCGGCAGTGATCGGTATAGGCCTTGCGCTGCACATGAGCCGGTGCCGACAGAGCGGTGCGCAAGCGGGGCCGGTCATCGGGATGCACGTACTCCTCGACCCACTCCGGGTAGCTCGGCGTGCCTCGCCCCGGCTCGCGGCCATGCAATGCGAACAGTCCGGCATCCCATTCGGCGCGGCCGCTCGCCGGGTCGAGCGTCCAGCAGCCGATGCCGGCCATCGTCTCGATCTCGGTCGCTCGCCGGGCGGACTCCCCGGCCTCCTCGCTCAAGCGCACGTTGTCGCCGATGTCCAGCGCAACGCCGATGAGCTCGGTCGGCCGCCCCCGCGCATCGCGGCGGGCAACGCGGCGGGTCAGCAGGGTCCGGTAGGGCGCGCCCTCGGCGTACCGGTAGCGCAGCACCGCGTCGACAACCGAATCGCCCTCCAGCGCGCGCTCGTTGGCCTGCACGGCCAGCGGACGATCCTCGGGGTGGTATTGCGACAATATCCATTCGTGATCGAAACCCTCGTCGGTCGCTTCGCGCTGCATGCGATCGACGCACACCTGGTTGCCGTGGACCTTTCCGCTGGCCAGGTCGAGGCGCCACACGGCGACGTCAGCAAGCACCAGCGCATGGTGGGCCTCCTCGGCGGCTGCGCGCTGCGCGAGGTAGTTCGAGATCGTCTCGGTGTCGTCGACGATGATGCCCAGCATCTGGCGCAACTGACCGTCGGGCCCGGGAATGAGCTGCACCATCGCGTGCAGGTGCCGCAACGTGCCGTCGGGCCGTTCCACCCTGAAGCGCTCATCCGAGAAGCCAGCCTGGTTGGTCCCCGGCGCCAAGCGCTCCAACATCCGGGGACGGTCGTCGGGGTGGATGCGCTGGAAGGCATCGCGGATGTGGGGGGTGCCCCCGTCGGGGTCGAAGCCCCACAGGCGGAACGCGTTGCGGTCCCAGCGGCCTTCACCGGTGCGCAGGTCGCGAACGAACATGCCGACCCGCCCCGACTCCCGCAGGATGTCCACCCGCTCCAGCAGATCCTCGGGCGTGGGGGTGTACAGCTCGTCAGGCAGGCACCAGGCCAGCCAACCATCGGACCAGGGCATGGAATGCCAGCGCAATGCGGAGCGTCCCGCATCGAGCGGCGTCGACCCGACCGCGCCGGACGCCGCGGCAGCGCTGCGGTGGCCGACGTCGCGGGCGACGCGCGCGAGCACGTCCGCGGAGACGGCGCCGTCGCGCGCCCACTTTCGGCCCGCGTCGTTGAGCTCCCACCCGAAGTCTGCCGATTGCGGCCTCACGTACAAGGCCGGCGCCGGCGACGCCATCCACCAAGGCTGATCCATCCACCTTCCCCCTTTCGTCGGACCGCGAGGTTGGACTGAGGTGCAGTCTACGTGGGCCGGGCGACAGGTGCCTACCGTGTGTCGCTGTCGCGACGGTGCGCGCACGAGTTCGCGAATCTTCGGGTTGAGCTGCGGGCGGTATTGCTGTACGAATCGATGTGGATGGGTACGCAGTCGCCGCTTGCGGCGCCAACTCGAGGCAGTGTCGCGGTTGAGATCAGCGAGCCGTCCCGGGTTCGCCGGCAATGAAACAGCTTTTCTTCGCCGCCGACTGCAGTTGACGAAAGCGGCGGATCTGAACCTGCAGCACCTCGGTGTCTCGGATGGTGTTGCCGCGCTCGCCGCCGATGCTGTTGGCATTGCTGGCGGTGCTCATCTGCACGAAGTCGTCGAACGAGACCTCACCGGCCAGCTTGTCGAGCGCGCAGGAGCACTTGTTGAGCATCTCGAAATGCGGCCCGGGATGCTGGCGCATGCACTCCTGCACGTAGATCACGCGGTCGGCGGTGGGGTAGTCGTGCGCTCGCGCCGGAAGCGCCGTGCACAGGCCGAGCACGCCTGTCGCCAGCAGTACCAGTTTCGATGCAGGGTTCGCTTCGCTGTTCATCCTGTTCACCTGTGGGGTTGACCGTCGCCTTCGAGCAGCGGCACGCCGAATTCACGCAGGATCGCCACGATCTCGCCGCGATGCTTGTCGATCAGCGTCTCGATCTGCTGTTTCCACTCGCGCTCGCCGTAGCGCACGCCCATCGCCACCGGATAGTCGAAA